>CP119753.1:310264-620529 GCA_029319145.1 Microbacter sp. GSS18
ATAGGCGATGGTCCCCACCATGAGCCCGGGCGTGGTCACGCGGGGCGAGTCGAGCAGGTACGCGATGCCGAAGTCCGCGAGCTTGGGTCGCCACGGCGCTCCGGGCACCGGCGACGGCGACAGCAGCACGTTCGAGGGCTTGATGTCGCGGTGGACGACGCCGGCCGAGTGCGCGACGTGCAGCGCCTCCGCCAGCTCCGCCGCGAGCTTCGCCGTCGTGGCGGGATCGACGGGACCGCGCGCGATGAGATCGCGCAGCGTGATGCCGTCGACGTGCTCCATCACGAGGTAGGTGACGTTGTCGCTCGACAGCTCCGCGTCGTAGAGCGTCACCAGGGCGTGGTGGTTCAGTGAGGCCAGCAGCGTCGTCTCCGACCGGGCCCGCTCGATGGACCCGAGCTCCGAGGCCGGGCCGCGCATGATCTTGACGGCGACGGTGCGTTCGAGGTGCAGGTCCTCGGCGCGGTAGACGCGGGCCATGCCGCCCTCGCCGATGCGGTCGACCAGCCGGTAGCGGCCGTCGAGCACCTCGCCGGTGGTGTGGCCGAGACTCACGGGTGTCGTCATCCGGCGAGGGTATCCGGGACCGCCTGGACGTCCCGGGGGCTTGACGGTGGTGCAGAAAGGTGCTTCGCGAATGCATGGTGCATGCTGGAAGGGATGCGACCGGCGCGCGGGGGCGGCCGGCACGGACGGGGGGATACGTGAGCGAACAGGAGCCGCAGCCGAGCGATCCGCGGGTCGACCTCGAGGCCGATCCGCCGGACGAGCAGCCGGCGGATCCCGAGAGCGATCCGCCGAGCCAGGCGCCCGCGGCGGAGCCCGCGCCGACGACATCCGTCATCCAGGCGGTGTCGCGACGCAACTGGACGCGCGGCCTGATCGCGTTCGCCGTCGCGCTCATCCTCCTCGTCGGACTCGGCTTCGGCGCCGCACGGCTCAACGACTACCTCATGCGGTCGCCCGCCGAAGTGGCCCTCGCCGACATCGAGGCCTCGGCCGACGAGCAGTCGATGACGGCCGAGCTCGTCGAGGGCGGCACGGCGACGGTCGCGTGGTCGGAATCCCTCGGGACGGCGGTGTTCTTCTCGGAGGATCTGCCGGCACTCGACGAGGGCGAGACCTTCGCTCTGTGGCTCACGCGCGGCGCTTCCGACACCGTCGTCGCGCAGTTCGCGGTCGACGGCCGTGAGGTCGTGGTGCAGCTCGATCAGGGTGTCGAAGCCGGCGATCTCATCGCGCTCACGATCGAATCCGGTTCCGAGGCCCCGGACGAGCGCAGCGGAGACGCCGTCGTCACCATCCCCACCTCCTGACGCCGTCCGGGCGGAGCACGGTCCGTCCGCGGGTACCCTGGATGGGGTGAGCGACGCGTCCCGAGGATTCCACAAGCCCGTGCGCCGCCCGGCCGAGCTCTTCGACCGACTGTTCGCCGCCGAGGACCCGGCCGAGGTCTCGCGCGTCGCCCATTCCACGGCGCAGGCGCTGCTCTCGCGCGTGCGCGCCGAGCCCGACGCGCGCGTCATCGAGCGCCTCGTCGCCTTCACCGACAGCCACGGCATCGACGACATCGCCGAGCTGTGGTCGCGGTCGCCGGCCAAGACGCTCCCTGGCGCCCTGTGGCGGCTGTACCTGCTGCAGCTGATGATCCACCACGACCCGCGCACGGCTGCTCTGCTGTACGAGCGCGGCCGCGTCGAGCTCCGCTCGCCGGACGACCTGGTGGCCGGCGCCCCGACACCCGCCGGACCCGACGAGCTGGTCGCCCTGATCGATGCCATCATGCGGGGCGTGTTCGACGGGGACTTCGCCGTGGCGCTGGACCGTGCAGCCTCGTTCTGCCGCGTTCAGGCATCCGGAGCGACCCACCTCGCCGACGATCACGAGCGTACCGAGCCCGAGCGCTCCAGCGAGCTGACGACCCGCGCCCTGCGGCTCACGGACTACGCGACCGACCTGTCGGCGTGCGCCGCGCTGTGGCGCCGCGACGCGCTGGCCTGAGGCGCTCCCGGGGCGGCGCATCGCCGGCGACGGTCTCTGCCATGCCCGGGAACGGGACGGCGTCTTCGTCGGAGAGAAGTAGGTGCCGGGCCGCAGAACGCCTCTCGGCGTGAGGCCGCTCGCAGCGGCAGAAGTTGGAGCCCGGGGTTACTGCGGCCCGGCACGAACCAGTGTAACGGCGGTTCCCGGGCGTGCATTCCCGGATGCCGGATGCACCCGGAATCCCGCGCGATCTCTGCGCCGATTCCCAGAGGCGGAATCCCCCCGGGCGTGCCGGGCGCGGGAGCCGCCGCCGGGCTAGGCTCGAGGAATGACCTGGCGGCATGCGCTCGTGATCGAGCCGGTCGCGGAGAACGATCCGCGCATCCATTTCGGCTCCACCTTCACCCCGATCGACCCCGCGGCCCCGGCGCTCAGCGTCGGAGAGCTCAGCACCCAGCGCGGTGACGGGATCTTCGAGTCGATCGGCATGGTCGACGGCCATCCGCAGGAGGTCGAAGCCCACCTCGACCGGCTCGCGCACTCCGCGGTCCTGTGCGACCTTCCCGTGCCGCATCGAGAGCAGTGGCGGCAGGCCGTCGTCGCGGCGGCGGCGGAGGCCCCGGCAGGGGAGTCGGTCATGAAGCTCATCCTCAGCCGGGGTGTCGAGCACGGCCCCGCGCCGACGGCGTGGATCACGGTGGCCGAGGCCGCCGACTTCTCGGTTCCGCGCACCCGCGGCATCCGCGTCGTGACCCTGGACCGCGGGTTCGACAGCGAGGCCCCGGCCCGTGCGCCGTGGCTGCTGCTCGGCGCCAAGACGCTGTCGTACGCCGTCAACATGGCTGCGATCCGCGAGGCGCGCCGCCGCGGCGCCGACGACGCCGTGTTCGTCTCGAGCGACGGGTACCTGCTCGAGGGACCGACGTCGTCGCTCATCCTGCGGATCGACGGACGATTCCTCACGCCGGCGCCGGGGGCGGGCATCCTGCACGGGACGACCCAGATGAGCCTCTTCGACGAACTCTCGCGCCAGGGGCACGCGACGGGGTACGAGACCCTGCCGGTCAGCGCCCTCGGCGAGGCGGATGCCGCCTGGCTCGTGTCGAGCGTGCGCCTCGCCGCGCCCGTCACCGCGATCGACGGCGCTCCGATGGCCGTGGACGCGGACCTCACCGCCGCGATGAACGCGTACCTGCTGAGCCCGCGGGACTGACCGGCATCGCCGGGCACATGCCCGGCGGGCGGATCAGCCGAAGCGGCCGGAGACGTAGTCCTCGGTGGCCTGGACGGACGGGGTGGTGAAGATCGTCTTCGTCGCGTCGTACTCGATGAGCTTGCCGGGCTTGCCGGTGCCGGCGATGTTGAAGAACGCCGTCTTGTCGCTCACGCGCGAGGCCTGCTGCATGTTGTGCGTGACGATGACGACGGTGTAGTCGTTCTTCAGCTCGCCGATGAGCTCCTCGATCGCGTAGGTCGAGATCGGGTCGAGCGCCGAGCAGGGCTCGTCCATCAGGATGACCTGGGGCGAGACCGCGATGGCTCGCGCGATGCACAGACGCTGCTGCTGGCCGCCCGACAGCCCCGAGCCGGGCTTGTCGAGGCGGTCCTTGACCTCGTTCCACAGGTTCGCGCCCTGCAGGCTCTTCTCGACCAGGTCGTCGGCGTCGGACTTGGCCATGCGCTTGTTGTTGAGCTTGACGCCCGCCAGCACGTTCTCCTTGATGGACATCGTCGGGAACGGGTTCGGGCGCTGGAAGACCATGCCGATCTGGCGGCGAACCAGCACGGGGTCGACGTTCGAGCCGTACAGGTCCTCACCGTCCAGCAGCACTTCACCCTCGACGCGGGCGCCCGGGATGACCTCGTGCATGCGGTTCAGGGTGCGCAGGAACGTGGACTTGCCGCAGCCGGACGGGCCGATGAACGCCGTGACGCTGCGCGGCTCGATGCTCATCGAGACGCCCTCCACGGCGAGGAAGTCGCCGTAGAAGACGTTGAGGTCGTTGACTTCGATGCTCTTGGACACTGGGGATCTTTCTTTCGGGCTGTCGGGTCAGCGGCGGCCGGTCTTGGGCGCGAAGTACTTCGCGACCATGCGGGCGACCAGGTTCAGCAGCATGACGATGATGATGAGGACCAGGGCACCCGTCCATGCGCGAGCGATGGCGGAATCGGGGTTGGTGCCCTGGTTCATGTACTGGTTGTAGACGAACACCGGCAGCGTCATCATGTTGCCGTCGAACAGGTTCCAGTTCAGGCTCTGCGTGTAGCCGGCGGTCAGCAGCAGCGGCGCGGTCTCGCCGATGACGCGGGCGATGGCGAGCATGACGCCGGTCGTGATGCCGGCGATCGAGGTCGGCAGCACGACCTTGACGATCGTCAGCCACTTCGGCACGCCGAGGGCGTAGGACGCCTCGCGCAGCTCGTTCGGCACCAGACGCAGCATCTCCTCGGAGGAGCGCACGACCACCGGGATCATCAGCACGCTGAGCGCGACGGCGCCCATGATGCCCATCGAGATGCCCGGGCCGAAGAAGATCACGAACGCGGCGTAGGCGAACAGACCCGCCACGATCGACGGGATGCCGGTCATGACGTCGACGAAGAACGTGATGGCCTTGGCCAGCTTCTTGCCCGCGCCGTACTCGACGAGGTAGATCGAGGTCATGAGGCCGATCGGGACCGAGATGACGGTCGCCGCCAGCGTGATCAGCAGCGTGCCGACGATCGCGTGGTACGCGCCGCCGCCCTCGCCGACGATGTTGCGCATCGTGTACGTGAAGTACTCCGCGTCGAAGCGCGCGACGCCGTTGGCGATCACCGTCCAGACGACGGAGATGAGCGGGAGCAGCGCGATCGCGAAGGCCGACGTCACCAGGGCCGTCAGGAACCGGTCGACGCCCTTGCGGCGACCCTCGACGATCGAGGAGACGACGTAGATGGCGATCATGTAGAAGATCGCCGCGAGGAAGACCGTGCCGGCGATGTTGAAGTCCGCCATCGGGTTCCCGACGTTCAGGATGCCGAAGACGGTCGCCATGATGGCCAGCGACAGCGCGAGCAGGCCCCACGGAGCCCACTTCGGCAGCCGGCCGGCGGTGAGCGAGAGCGCCTGACTGGGCGGCGCGACAGTGGTGGAGGTCATGTCAGTTGGCTCCAGAGAACTCGGCACGCCGCGAGACGATCCAGCGGGCGAGGGCGTTCACGGCGAACGTCAGGACGAACAGCACCAGGCCGGTGCCGATGAGCACGCTCACGCCGTCGCCGTAGGCCTCGGGGAAGCGCAGCGCGATGTTCGCCGGGATCGGCGTCGGGTTGGTGGAGGTCAGCAGCTCGAACGTCACGGCGCCCGAGACCGACAGCACCATCGTCACAGCCATCGTCTCGCCGAGCGCGCGTCCGAGGCCGAGCATCGCGGCCGAGACCATGCCGCCGCGCGCGAACGGGAAGACGGCCATCTTGATCATCTCCCACCGCGTCGCGCCGAGGGCGAGGGCCGCCTCCTCGTGGAGCGTCGGCGTCTGCAGGAACACCTCGCGGCTGATAGCGGTCATGATCGGCAGGATCATGACCGCGAGCACGATCGCCGCGGTGAGGATCGTGCGGCCGGTCGCCGAGACCTGCCCGCTGAACAGCGGAATCCAGCCCAGGTTCTCGTTGAGCCACACGTAGAGCGGCTGAACCATGCCCGACAGCACGATGCCGCCCCAGAGTCCGAACACGACCGAGGGGACGGCGGCGAGCAGGTCGATGATGTAGCCGAGGACGGATGCCGCGCGGCGCGGCGCGTAGTGCGAGATGAACAGGGCGATGCCGATGGCGAGGGGCGTCGCCATGATCAGCGCGAGGATCGACGACCAGATCGTGCCGAAGATGAGCGGCCACACGTAGGCGAGGAAGGACTCGCCGTGGAGGATCGGGTTCTCGGCGGGATCGCCGGTGAAGGCGGGGATGCTCTCGGCGACGAGGAAGACGAGCACCGCGGCGAGGACGACCAGGATTGTGATGCCGGCAGCCAGGGCGGTGCTCGAGAACGCGACGTCGCCCGGACGCTTGCGGGTGGTGCGTCGCGAGGGAGTCGGCGGCTGTTCGGGTGCGGATCCTCGGGTGGGGGAGTCCGTGCTGGTCGTCGCCATGTGTTTCCTTACTGTGAGACCTGTCGGCTCAGCGGAGGCTCCGCCGCGGGGGCGGCTCCTTCGCTGAACCCGCCCTGCCCGATGCATCCATCATGCTCCGGGCAGGGCGAGAACAGTCAATGTTCAGCTTCAGCCGATCAGCGCGATCGCGGCGTCGACCTGCTCGCGCAGCGAGTCCGAGATCGGAGCCGAGCCGGCGTTCTCGGCAGCGGCCTGCTGGCCCTCGGCGCTGGCCATGTAGGTGAAGTACGCCGAAACGAGCTCGGCGATGTTCGCGTCCTCGTACTCCTTGCAGGCGATGAGGTAGCTGACCAGGGCGATCGGGTACACGCCGGCCTCGGCGGTGGTGTAGTCCACCTCGAGCGACAGGTCACCCTCGGCCGGGTCGTAGAGGAACGGCGACGAGTCGATGATCATCGCGGCGGCCTCGGCCGAGTAGGGGACGAACTCGCCGCCCACGCCCACCGAGACGGTGCCGAGGTCGCCGACCTGCGACGCGTCGGCGTAGACGATCGTGCCGTCGCCGTTGCGGGTCGCGTCGACGACACCCGAGGTGCCCTGCGCCGACTCGCCGCTCTCGAGCGGCCACACGCCGTCGGCCTCGTAGGTCCAGACGTCGGGCGCTGCCTCGGAGAGGTACAGCGTGAAGGTGTCGGTCGTGCCCGAGTCGTCGGCGCGGTGCACCGGCGAGATCGGGAGGTCGGGCAGCTCGACGTCGGGGTTGTCGGCGGCGATGGCCTCATCGTTCCAGTTGGTGATCTCCTCGGCGAAGATGCCCGCGATGGTGTCGGCGGTCATGTTCAGCGAGTCGATGCCCTCGAGGTTGAAGGCGACGGCGATCGGCGAGATGTACAGCGGAAGCTGGACGATGCCGGCCTCGCCGTCCGCGGCGCACGCGCCGAAGGAGCCTGCGAGCTCCTCCTCGTTGAACGCGCGGTCCGAGCCGATGAAGTTGCTGGCGCCCGCGATGAAGTTCTCGCGGCCGGTGCCGGAGCCGGTGGGCTCGTAGTTGACGGTGACGTCGGGGTTGGCGCTCTGGAAGCCGGCGACCCAGGCCTCCTGGCCCGCGGTCTGCGACGAAGCGCCGGTGGCGTCGAGCACGCCGGACAGCGTCGAACCGCCGTCGGTGGTGCCGCCATCGGTCGACTCGTTGGCCGCGGTGCAGCCGGCGAGCGTGAGGGCCGCGACAGCGGCGAGAGCGCCCACCTGGGCGATGCGGGAAATCTTCACAGTGTGAATCCTTCGATTGTCAGGGATATCGGGTACCCGGTGCAGGGTTCGATGTGACGCTAAGTGCGCATCGTTAAGAGACTGCGCTGTGAGGGTGAACGGAAGGTGAACGCACCCTGCATTCGCAAGGCCCGGATTTCCGGGCATCGAATCGGTTCGGATCGTGTTTCGGCGGCTCCCGGCCTCTAGCCTTGGTGCCATGGCGAAGACGAGCAAGGCCGAGCGCAAGGCGTACGACGCGATGGAGGATGCCGCCGCTGCGGCGAAGAAGGCGAAGAAGGCGGCCAAGGCGCTTCCCCCCAAGCCGTCACGGAAGCTGAAGGGCCTGGCGGACGAGGCTGCCGAGGCGGCGGATGTGTCCAAGAAGAAGGTGCGCAAGCACCCCAAGCGGATCGCCAAGTTCGCCGGCTCCGTCGCCGACCGGCTGCGCCGCGCGACGCGTCTGACGGTCGAGAAGGCCGAGCGCAAGGCGCGCCTGCAGGCGGCCGCCGAGGTGGTCGCCGTCGACGCCGAGCGCGCCGAGGCGGATGCCGCCGCGCGGAAGGCCGAGGCCAAGGCCATGAAGAAGGCGGCGAAGAAGGCCGCGAGGGCGGCGGATGCGGCCGAGCGCGAAGCCGAGGCCGCGGAGGCCGCGCTCGCCGAGGAGCTGACAGCCGACACCACACCCGAGGCTTCCACCGCACGGGAGACCGCCGCCGCACCGGAGACCGCCGCCGAACCGGAGACCGCCGCCGCACCCGAGGATTCCGCCGAACCGGAGACCGCCGCCGAACCGGGGACCGCGCCGGAGCCGGAGTCCGAGCCCAAGCCTGCACCGGAGTCCGAGCCCAAGCCTGCACCGGAGTCCGAGCCCAAGCCTGCACCCGAGCCGAAGCCTGCTCCGAAGCCGAAGCCGAAGCCGAAGCCGAAGGCAGCTGCGAAGCCGAAGGCGGCTGCGAAGCCGAAGGCGGCTGCGAAGCCGAAGGCAGTTCCGAAGCCGAAGGCAGTTCCGAAGCCGACGGCGGCACCGAAGTCGCAGCCGACCACGAAGCCCACGTCGACTCCCGCGCCGGCGACCGACGACCTCGCCGCCCTGACCGTGGCGCAGCTGCGGGCCCGCGCGCGCGAACTCGGCAAGACGGGGTACTCGCGCCTGACGAAGGCAGAGCTGATCGAACTCCTCGGCTGACGTGTCCGGATCGTCCGCGCCGCAGGGCGTCCTCGACCGCTCGGAGCACGCATCGGATGCGCGCACGCTCGTCGACATCCTGTGGGCCACCGCCGCGCGCCACCCCGAGGCGTCCGCCCTCGACGACGGATCGGGCGCCCTCAGCTACGCCGAGCTGCTGGCGCGCGTGAGCCGCACGGCGCAGCGGCTCGCGGCATCCGGTGTCTCGCGCGGCGATCGCATCGGCATCCGCATCCCGTCGGGCTCGAAGGACCTCTACATCGCGATCCTGGGCGTGCTCGCGGCCGGGGCCGCGTATGTCCCGGTCGACGCCGACGATCCGGACGAGCGGGCGCGGCTGGTGTTCGGCGAGGCGGGCGTGCGCGGCATCATCGGCGCGGGCGGCGTCTACACCCCGGCGGCCGCGTCGGACGACGCCGGGCTCTTCGCGGGCGACGCGCCGCACCCGGCCACGCAGCCGATCGCGCTGACGCTGCCCCCGACCCCGGACGACGACGCGTGGATCATCTTCACGTCGGGGTCGACGGGCGTGCCCAAAGGGGTCGCCGTCACCCACCGCAGCGCGGCGGCGTTCGTCGACGCCGAGGCGGCCCTGTTCCTGCAGGGCGAGCCCCTCGGCCCCGCCGATCGCGTGCTCGCGGGCCTGTCGGTCGCCTTCGACGCCTCGTGCGAGGAGATGTGGCTGGCGTGGCGGCACGGTGCGTGCCTCGTGCCGGCGCCGCGCTCGCTCGTGCGCTCGGGCGAGGACCTGGCGCCGTGGCTCATCCGGCAGGGGATCACGGTCGTCTCCACCGTCCCCACGCTGGCGTCGATGTGGCCCGAGGAGGCCATCGAGAACGTCCGCCTGCTGATCTTCGGCGGCGAGGCGTGCCCGCCCGAGCTCGCCGCGCGTCTGGCCGCCGACGGCCGCGAGGTGTGGAACACGTACGGTCCCACCGAGGCGACGGTCGTCGCGTGCGCCGCGCCGCTCGGCGCCGAGGGTCCGGTGCGGATCGGGCTGCCGCTGGACGGCTGGGTCCTCGCCGTCGTCGACGAGCAGGGCCATCACGTCCCCGACGGCGGCGTCGGCGAGCTGATCATCGGCGGCGTGGGCCTGGCCCGCTACCTCGATCCTCAGAAGGACGCCGAGAAGTACGCGCCCATGCCGACGCTCGGCTGGGACCGCGCCTACCGCTCGGGCGATCTCGTGCGCTACGAGCCCGCGGGCCTCGTCTTCCAGGGCCGGGCCGACGACCAGGTCAAGGTCGGCGGGCGCCGCATCGAGCTCGGCGAGGTCGAGAGCGCGCTGCAGGATCTGCCCGGCGTCACCGCCGCGGCCGCGGCCGTGCGCACGACCGAGGCGGGCGTGCCGATCCTCGTCGGCTACCTCGTCACCGGGGGAGACGAGTCCTTCGACCGCGGGTTCGCGCGGACGCTCCTCGCCGACCGGCTCCCTGCGGCGATCGTGCCCCTGATCGCCGTCGTGGACGAACTCCCCGTCCGCACGTCCGGCAAGGTCGACCGGGCCGCCCTGCCCTGGCCGCTGGCGGGCGTCGAGACCGCCGCCGCGGCGCTGTCTCCGGCCGAGGCCTGGATCGCCGAGCAGTGGCAGGCCGTGCTCGGGGTCGCCCCGTCCGACCGCAAGGCGGACTTCTTCGACCTCGGCGGCGGCTCGCTGTCGGCGGCTCAGCTCGTCTCGCGCCTGCGCACCCGCGTGCCGGAGTTCTCCGTCGCCGACGTCTACGACATGTCGCGTCTGGGGAGCATGGCCAAGGCCCTCGGCGACATCGACGAGGACGCGCCGGACAGCTACCGAAGACCCGAGCCGACGCCCCGTCGCACGCAGTGGATCCAGACGCTCCTGGGGGTGCCGCTGTTCATCCTGTCGGGTGTGCGATGGCTGCTGTACCTGCTCACCGCCTCGACGCTGCTGCAGCTGACCCCGGGCTTCGACGGCCTCCCGCACGTCCCGTGGTGGGTGCTCGTGATCGGTCTGGTCGTGTTCGCGACGCCGTTCGGACGCATGACGATCGCCGCGCTGAGCGCCCGGGCGCTGCTGTCCGGCGTCCGCCCCGGCGACTACCCGCGCGGCGGCGCCGTCCACCTGCGTCTGTGGCTGGCCGAGCAGATCGCCGACCAGATCGACGCCGTCGGGCTCGCCGGCGCGCCGTGGGTGACGTACTACGCTCGCGCGCTCGGCGCGAAGATCGGCCGCGACGTCGACATGCACACGCTTCCGCCGGTGACCGGCATGCTCGAGATCGGCGACGGCGCCGCCATCGAACCCGAGGTCGACCTGACCGGAACGTGGATCGACGGCGACGTCGTGCGCATCGGCGAAGTGCGCATCGGCGCCGACGCCACGGTGGGCGCGCGCAGCACGCTCGCGCCCGGCACGCGCATCGGCCGCCGGGCCGAGATCGCCCCGGGCTCGGCGGTGTTCGGCCGCGTCAAGGCCGACCAGGCCTGGGCGGGGTCGCCCGCCGTGCGCGTGGGCGAGCTGACGGGAGACTGGCCCGACCACCGCGCGGCGGTCCCGCGCCGCTGGCTGTGGGCGTACGCGGCGTCGTCCGTCGCGCTGGGGCTGCTGCCCATCGCCGCGTTCGCCGTCGGAGCGCTCGTCCTCGCGCAGGGCATGCGCGGCGCCCCCGATCTCGCGTCGGCCGCCGGACAGGCCTTCGCCTGGCTCGTCCCGGCGGTGCTCGTGGTCGGCGTGGTCTTCGCGGCATCCGTCGTCCTGCTCGTGCGCCTGCTCTCGATCGGACTGACCGAGGGCACGCACCCGGTGCGCAGCCGCATCGGCTGGCAGGCCTGGTCGATCGAGCGTCTGCTCGACTCCGCCCGCACGATGCTCTTCCCGCTGTACTCGAGCCTGTTCACGCCGGTGTGGCTGCGGATGCTGGGCGCGAAGGTCGGCCGTGACGTCGAGGCGTCGACGGTGCTGCTGATCCCGTCGCTCACCACGATCGCCGACGGCGCGTTCCTCGCCGACGACACCATGGTCGCCTCCTACGAGCTGCACCGCGGATGGCTGCGCCTCGGGCGGGTGCGCATCGGCAAGCGCGCGTTCCTCGGCAACTCCGGCATGGCCGCCCCCGGCCACCGCGTTCCCAAGGACGGCCTCGTCGCCGTGCTCTCGGCGGCGCCGGCCAAGGCCAAGGCGGGGTCGTCATGGCTGGGGTCGCCCGCCGTGCGCCTGCGCCGCGTCACGGCATCCGGCGACACCGGGCGCACCTACGACCCGCCGTTCGGGCTCAAGCTCGCGCGCGCCGGGTGGGAGCTGCTCCGGTGCATCCCGGTGGTGGTCGGCTGCGCCATCGGGCTGGGCGTGATCTTCGCGCTCGCCGCCCTGTGGGAGGGCGTCGGTCCGGTCTGGACGCTCCTGCTGTCGGGGGTGGTGATGCTCGCGGCCGGCGCCGTCGCCGCGCTCCTGACGACGGCTGCCAAATGGGTCCTCATCGGCGCGATCCGGGCGGGCGAGCATCCGCTGTGGTCGAGCTTCGTGTGGCGCACCGAGGTGTCGGACACGTTCACCGAGATGGTCGCGGCGCCGTGGTTCGCGCGGTCCGCGGCCGGAACCCCCGCGCTGGCGATGTGGCTGCGCACACTCGGCACGAAGGTCGGCCGGGGGGTGTGGTGCGACAGCTACTGGCTCCCAGAGCCGGACCTCGTCACCCTCGGCGACGGCTCGACGGTCAACCGCGGCTGCGTTGTGCAGACGCACCTCTTCCATGATCGAATCATGAGCATGGACACCGTCGAACTCGAAGCCGGGGCGACCCTCGGCCCGCACAGCGTCGTCCTTCCCGGCGCCACGATCGGAGCGCACGCCACCGTGGGGCCGGCGTCGCTGGTCATGCGCGGCGAGGGCGTGCCCGTCGGGTCCCGCTGGAGCGGCAACCCCATCGGCCCGTGGCGCGCCGTCAAGGTCCGCGCCTACCAGTCGACATCGTGACGTCCCACCACGACGCCTATGCGCCCGGGAGCGGGGACGCGAGCTTCGACGTCGAGTCCTACGACCTCGACATCCGCTACCGGGTGCGCACGAACCGGCTCGACGGTCATGCGGTCATCAACGCGGAGCTCACCGAGCCCGCCCGCTCGGTGACGCTGGATCTCGTCGGCCTGCGTGTGTCCAAGCTGAGCGTCGACGGCATCGCGCGCGGCTACGCGCAGAACGGTCGCAAGGTGCGCGTCACCCTGCCGCGCCCCATGGAGGCGGGGGAGCGGTTCTCGATCGACGTCGCCTACGGCGGCGCTCCCCGCCCGCGTCGCTCCCGCTGGGGGCTCATCGGCTGGGAGGAGCTCGCCGACGGCGCCCTCGTCGCGGCGCAGCCGACCGGAGCGCCCACGTGGTTCCCGTGCAACGACCGCCCCGACGACCGTGCGCGCTACACGATGTCGATCGCGGTCGAGCCCGAATACACCGTCGCCGCCACCGGGCGCCTCGTCTCGCGCGATCGCGCCGGCGGTCTGCGCGCGTGGCGCTTCGCGTCGAACGTGCCCACGGCGACCTACCTCGCGGCGGTCCACATCGGCCGCTACACCACCACCGAGCTCGGTTCGGTGGGCGGGATCCCCGTCACGATCAGCCACCCGCCCAACCTGCGCGCGGCCGTCAAGCGCACGTTCGCGCCGGTGGAGCGGATGCTGCAGACCTTCGTGAGCGCCTTCGGACCGTACCCGCAGGAGCACTGCACGGTCGTGGTGACCCCCGACGAGCTCGAGATCCCGCTCGAGGCCCAGGGGCTCGTGGTCTTCGGCGCCAACCACCTGGGCCCGGCGCACGAGCGCCTCGTCGCGCATGAACTGGCGCATCAGTGGTTCGGCAACAGCGTCGGCGTCGCGCATTGGCGCGACATCTGGCTCAATGAGGGCTTCGCGTGCTACGCCGAGTGGATCTGGGCCGAGGCGGCGGGCGGTCCGACCGCGGCCGAGAGCGCCGCCAACCACTACGAGCGCATCGCGGCGCTGCCGCAGGACCTCGTCATCTCCGATCCCGGACCCGACCTCATGTTCGACGACCGTGTGTACAAGCGGGGCGCGCTCGCGCTGCACGCGCTGCGCGCCCACCTCGGCGACGCCACGTTCTTCGACCTGCTGAGGCGGTGGTGCCGCCTGCGCCATCACCACACCGCGACCGACGCCGACTTCCGAGAGCTCGCGACAGGCATCGGGGGACCAGCCGCCGAGCACCTGCTCGCTTCGTGGCTCGACGAGGAGGAGCTCCCGGCGCCGGCCTGACCCCGCCGGAACTCGCTCACCGCACGAGGAGCGCCGCGCTGACGACGTGACCGTCGGGCCCGGCGAGGTCCAGGACGCGGTACTCCTCACCGTCCGCGCCCACGCGCGCCAGCATCCTCCCGTCCCCGGCGACGCGGACGCCGACGGCGGCGGGGTCCACCCGGAGCCCCCGCCCGTCGGCCTTGAGCACGGCCTCGGCGCGCACCCAGTCGCGCACGGTCGCGGCCGTCGCGGGGCCGGTGCCGAACCCGAGTCCGGTGACATCGCGATCAGCGGGCTCGGCGTCGATCCCCAGAGCGACCACCGGCGGCGCCGCCAGGGCCGCGACGGCGAGATCGCCGCTGTAGGCCACCGAGACGCGCCGCTCGTCGCCGGCGAGGACGACCGGCCCGTGCGGACCGCCGCAGCGCGGGCACGGGTTGGCGATCGCGGCATCCGCTCCCGCGAGTTCGCGCACGAGGCGCCATGCCGCCTCGCGCCGTGCGGCCGCGGTCGGCACCCGCGCCCACGCGAGCGCGACGGCGGGCTCGGGGCGCGGCGTCACCGGCGGATCGATCAGACCTTGGGCTCGTGGGTCTCGATCGCGATGATCCCCGACCCCGGGCTGTCGGCCGACAGGTGGACGACCGAGAACCCGGCCGGCTCCAGACTCGAGGCGCTGCCCAGGTACGACCCTTTGAGCGTGCCGGTGGCCAGAGCCAGCTCGCGCAGGATGTCGGGCAGCACGGGACCGTGGCTGCACACGACGGCGGGCTTGCGCGCGCGGACCCGCTCGCCGACGACCGTCCGCGCGTCCGAGTCGCCCTCCTCCCACAGGTCCTGGCTGATCAGCGGGGTCTTGTCGATCTTGCGCCCGAGCACGGCCGACAGCGGCTTGACGGTCTTGACACAGCGCTCGGCCGGAGAGGAGACGATCTTGCGCACGCCGAACGCCAGGAGTGGACCGACGATCGCGTTGGCCTGCTTGCGCCCGCGCGGCGCGAGCGGACGCAGCGCATCGGCCTTGTCCCACTCCTCGCGGTCGAGCGCCTTGGCGTGGCGCAGCACCACGAGAGGGAAGGTCCCCAGGATCCCCTGGTCGACCAGGGCCATGAAGGTGCGCACGATCTCGACGTCGACGGGATAGCTGAGCTTCTTGATCGCCTTCTTGGGCGTCATCCACTCCAGCGCCGCGATCTCCTTGTTCGGCACGAACGCCGACACGCGGATCGCGGCATCGGTGGCCTCGGCCGCCCAGTAGTGGACGATCTTGGTGCGCTTGCTCGGCAGCACGTAGCGCGATACGCCGACGGGGACGCCGAGCGAGACCCGGATGCCGGTCTCCTCTCGGATCTCGCGCACGGCGGTCTCGGCGAGCATCTCACCGGGGTCGACCTTGCCCTTGGGCAGGGTCAGGTCGCGGTACTTGGTGCGGTGGATCAGCAGGATGCGCAGCTTGTCGTCCACGACGCGCCACACGACGCCGCCCGCGGCGTACACGGCGGTCTCGGTCATCGCACCGCCCGCGAGCGGCGACGTCGCTGGACCTGCGCCATCATGCGGTCCTGGATGTCCCTCAGCGGCGCGCCGTCGGCATCCAGGGCATGGCGCGTCCACACGCCGTCCGGTCCGAGGTGCCACGAGCTGGTCTCGGGGCTCATGGCGGCGTCGAACAGCGTCAGCAGCTCGCGCTGGTGCGCGGCGTCGACGACGCTGACGAGGGCCTCCACGCGACGGTCGAGGTTCCGGTGCATCATGTCGGCGCTGCCGATGTAGATCTGGGGGTCGCCGGCGTTCTCGAACGCGAAGATGCGCGAATGCTCGAGGTACCGGCCGAGGATGCTGCGCACCGTGATGTTCTCGCTCATGCCCGCAACGCCGGGTTTGAGCGAGCAGATGCCGCGCACCCACACCTCCACGGGGACGCCGGCGATGCTGGCGCGGTAGAGCGCGTCGATGATCTGCTCGTCGACCATCGAGTTGACCTTGATGCGGATGCGGGCGGGCTTGCCCGCCACGGCATTGCGCCGCTCGCCCTCGATCAGCTTCAGCAGTCCCTTGCGCAGGTGCAGCGGGGCGACGAGCAGACGCTTGAACTTCTTCTCGATCGCGTAGCCGCTCAGCTCGTTGAACAGGCGCGTCAGGTCGCGTCCCACCTGCGGGTCGGCGGTGAACAGGCCGAAGTCCTCGTAGATGCGGCTCGTCTTCGGGTTGTAGTTGCCCGTGCCGACGTGGCTGTAGCTGCGCAGGACCCCGTCCTCCTCGCGGATGATGTTCACGAGCTTGCAGTGGGTCTTCAGGCCCACGAGGCCGTAGACGACGTGGACGCCGGCCTTCTCGAGCTTGCGCGCCCACACGATGTTGTTCGCCTCGTCGAACCGCGCCTTGACCTCGACCAGCGCGAGCACCTGCTTGCCGGCCTCGGCCGCGTCGATGAGCGCCTGCACGACGGGGCTGTCGCCGGACGTGCGGTAGAGGGTCTGCTTGATCGCCAGGACGTGCGGGTCCTTGGCGGCCTGCTCGAGGAAGGCCTGCACGCTCGTCGTGAACGACTCGTAGGGGTGGTGCACGAGCACGTCGCCCTTGCGGATCGCCGCGAAGATGTCCGAGCGCTCGGTGGTGTCGCCGGGCTGGAACGCCAGCGCCGTGATGGGCACGTGGGGCTTGTAGTGCAGATCGGGGCGGTCGATGCGCGAAAGATCGAACAGACCCCGAAGGTCGAGCAGCCCCGGAAGCCGGTAGACCTCCTGAGCGGTGATGTCGAGTTCGCTGATGAGCAGCTCGAGCGTGAGCTCGTCCATGTCCTCCGAGACCTCGAGCCGGATCGGCGGACCGAAGCGCCGGCGCATCAGCTCGGCCTCGAGCGCCTGGATGAGATTCTCGGTCTCGTCCTCCTCGATGACCATGTCCTCGTTGCGCGTGAGTCGGAAGGCGTGGTGGTCGAGCACCTCCATGCCGGGGAACAGGTCGCTGAGGTTGTTCGAGATCAGATCCTCGAGCGGCAGGTAGCGTACGCCGGTGTCGTCGCGCGACACCTCGACGAACCGCGGCATCATCGACGGCACCTTGATGCGCGCGAACTCCTGGCGGCCGGTGCGCGCATTGCGGATACGGATGGCCAGGTTCAGCGACAGGCCCGAGATGTAGGGGAACGGGTGCGCGGGGTCGACCGCCAGCGGCATCAGCACGGGGAAGACCTGCGAGTGGAAGTGGTCGTACAGCCGCGCCCGCTCGTCGTCGGTGAGGTCGCTCCAGTGGACGACGGCGATGCCCGCCTCGGCCAGCTCGGGCTTGACGAGGCTCCGCCACGCCTCGGCGTGCCGCACCTGCAGCTCATGGGCGAGGGTGGAGATGTCGGCCAGCACATCGGCGGGAGCCCGTCCCACGTTGGTGGGGACCGCGAGCCCGGTGACGATGCGGCGCTTGAGCCCGGCCACGCGCACCATGAAGAACTCGTCGAGGTTGCTCGCGAAGATCGCCAGGAAGTTGGCCCGCTCCAGCAGCGGCAGCGTCTGGTCCTCGGCCAGTTCGAGCACGCGCTGGTTGAACGCGAGCCAGCTCAGCTCGCGGTCGAGATACCGCTGATCGGGAAGCTGGTCGTCCGGGGCCTCCTCGAGTTCGAAGTCGTCGTCGTCTTCGTCTCCGAGACCGGTGTCGAGGACCTCGTGTTCGATCATGCCCTCATCATTGCAGGGAGTCGTGACGAGAGTGTGAACGGATGTCGCCGCGGCCGCGCGATGGCGGCGGCCGTCAGGCCCCGGAGCGCTCGCGCGACGTGGGGAGCTGGTCGTCCTCGTACACGTTGAAGCGGTAGCCGACGTTGCGGACCGTGCCGATCAGCTGCTCCAGGTCGCCGAGCTTCGCGCGCAGTCGACGCACGTGGACGTCGACGGTCCGGGTGCCCCCGAAGTAGTCGTAGCCCCACACCTCGCTCAGGAGCTGCTCGCGCGTGAACACGCGTGAGGGGTGCGTGGCGAAGAAGTGCAGGAGCTGGAACTCCTTGTAGGTCAGATCCAGCGGCTTGCCGTGGACCTTGGCCGAGTACGACGATTCGTCGATCGTGATGCCCGAGGTCTGGATGCGGCTGGAGACGTGGTCCTTCGACAGCCGGCCGATCGCCAGCCGGATGCGCGCGTCCACTTCGGCGGGGCCGGCGCTCATCAGGATGACGTCGTCCACGCCCCAGTCGGTGGACACCGCCGTCAGGCCGCCCTCGGTGACCACGAGGATCAGCGGGGCGTCCAGGCCCGTGGTGTTGAGGATCTTGCACAGCGACTTCGCGCCGACCAGATCCGCGCGCGCGTCGACGAAGATCACGTCGGCGCTGGGGGCGTTGACCAGCTGCGCGGGCTCGGCCGGGATCTGCCGCACGCGGTGGCTGAGGAGCTCGAGGGCGGGCAGGACGGAGGAGCCTCCGTGCGTGGAGCTCAGAACCAGAAGCTGTGCCAAGACGATGTCCTCCCGACGCAGGCGCGCGCCGTGCTGACCAGTGTAGGGGGTCCGGGGGGAGCGCTCCCCTCCCTCCTGCGCGGCATCGTGAGGAACACGTGCGCGTCGCGTCCCGGTAGGTGAGAATGGAGGCATGTCCACGCCCGATCTCGCACCGCGCCGGCTCCTGGGAGGCATCATCGCCGTCTGGGTCGCCGCCGCCGTCATCGCGGTCGCGATCGGCGTGGCGGTGCCCGCGGTGGACCGCACCATGTGGCTCGGGGTGGGACTGGGGGTGTGCCTCATCCTCTCGTTCGGGCTGCAGCTGGCGACCGGCCGCTCGCACGGGTTCACGCAGCGCGTCGCCGCGGGCGTGCTCGGCGCCATGGTCACGATGGGCTTCGTGAGCCTCGGTTTCGCGCTCGCCGCCGTCGTTCCCGGCTAAGGTGGGGGCATGAACCTCGTCGCGCTCGAACTCTTCTTCGTGGGCCTTCTGGGCCTGGCGTCCCTCGCGATCGTCTTCACGTCGGGCGTCGTGGTCTGGAACCTGTTCCGCGGCCAGCGCTGACGGAGGCGCCGTGATCGAACTGCCCACCGATCTGCCCGCCGACCTCGTGCCCCTGTCGTGGCTGCTCGGCGTCTGGGAAGGCAGCGGCGTCATCGACTACGACGCCGCCGACACGCACTTCTCGGGCGAGTTCACGCACCGTGTGAGTTTCAGCCATGACGGCGGGGACTACCTGAACTACTCCGCCACGGCGTGGCTGGACCCCACGGCCGACGAGCCGGCGCGACCGCTCGTGGCCGAGACCGGATTCTGGCGACTGGCGCGCACCGCCACCGACGCCGACGCGGGCCCGGGTCTGCTGCCGGCCACGGTCGCGGCGCCCGCGCGCACCGCCGACGACGTCGAGGCCCTGCGCAACGCCGAGGGCGGCTTCGACATCGCGGCGCCGATCGTCCACTCCGACGGGGTCAGCGAGCTGTACCTCGGCCAGGTCCGCGGACCCCGCATCGATCTGGCGACGGACGCGGTGGTCCGCACCGCCGGTGCGAAGCACTACGCCGCGGCGACGCGCATGTACGGCCTCGTCGACGGCCACCTGCTGTGGGCGTGGGACATCGCCGCCCTCGGCGGCGAGCTGGCCTCCCACGCCTCCGCGCGGCTCGCGCGCGTGGAGTGAGCGCCGTGAGCACGATCTACACCGACATCCCCGCCGCCGTCGTCGACGACGACGGCGCGCTGGTGCACGTGGGCAATCCGGCCGCCGAGCAGCGCGCGCTCGCCGCGGGCGGCGCCGTGGCCCCGCTCGACGACCGCCGCGTCCTCGCCGTCGCCGGTGAGGACCGCCTGTCGTGGCTGGACTCGCTCACGTCGCAGTCGCTGAAGACGCTCGCTCCCGGCGAGAGCACCGAGACGCTCGTGCTCGATCCCCGCGGCCACATCGAGCATGCGGCGGCCGTCCTCGACGACGGCGAGACGACGTGGCTCATCACCGATCTCGCCGACGCCGACGGACTGCTCACGTGGCTCACACGCATGCGCTTCCGCCTGCGCGTGGACCTGCGCGACGCCTCGGACGAGTTCGCCGTCGTGGGCGGCACGCCCGATGCGCTCGCCGTCGTCGCCGCCGCGGCTCCCGCCGGGATGCCGCTCGTGTGGCGCGATCCGTGGCCGGGCGTCGGCATCGGCGGGCATGGCTATGCCGAGATCGACGTCCACCCGGGTGCCGAGCGCGCGTGGGCCGAAGCCATCGTCACGCGCGCCGAGCTGGGGAGCCTCGTCGAGCGCGCCGCGTCGGGCGAGATCGCGCTCGCCGGACGCGACGCGGCCGAAGCGCTGCGGATCGCCGCGTGGCGGCCACGCCGCGCACTCGACGTCGACGACCGCGCCCTGCCGCACGAACTCGACTGGCTGCGCACGGCCGTCCACCTCGACAAGGGCTGCTACCGCGGACAGGAGACCGTGGCCAAGGTCCACAACCTCGGTCATCCGCCGCGTCGCGTCGTCGCCCTGCAGCTCGACGGCAGCGGCAGCGTCCTGCCCGAGCCCGGAGCAGCCGTGCGCGCGGGCGAGACCGAGGTGGGCGCGATCACGTCGATCGCGCGCCACTTCGAGCAGGGGCCGATCGCCCTCGCTCTGGTGCGGCGCACCACGCCGGTGGACGCCGAGCTGACGGTCGACACCGCGGACGGACCCGTCGCCGCCGCGCAGGAGGTCATCGTGCCGCCCGACGCCGGCGCGACGGCGGGTGTGCCGCGGATGCCGCGTCTGTCGCGCCGGTCCGCGTCGTCCGCGTGATCCGACGGGATCGCTTTCCGTGAGCACCGACCCGCCTCCCGTCACCGCCGCCGTCCCCACGACGTGGCGGACGCGGCTGGATCCGAGGCCGGCCTTCGCGCGGCTGCGGGCATCGGGCATCGCGATCGTCCAGATCGTGGTCGCGGCGACCGCCGCGTTCTCGTTCGCGCACTACGTGCTCGGTCACGAGGTTCCGCTGCTGGCCGCCACGGTCACGGTCTCGAGTCTCGGACTGGTGCGCGACGCCCGCCCCCGGCGCGTCCTCGAGACCGTCGTGGGCATGGTGCTCGGCATCGCCGTCGCGGAGCTCCTGTTCACGCTCATGGGGACCGGGTGGTGGCAGCTCGCGCTGGCGCTCGGGACGACGCTCGTCGTCGCACGTCTGGTGTCGGCCCAGCCCGGGTTCGCCATGGCCGCCGCGATCCAGTCGCTCATCGTCATGATCATTCCCGCCAGCTCGCCGTTCCAGCGGCTCACCGACGGCGCGATCGGGGGAGTGGCGGCGCTGCTGGTCACCGCCCTCATTCCGCGCGACGCGGTCCGGTCGGCCCGGCGCGACGGCGCGGCGCTGTTCGCGGCGTTCGACTCCGCCGGGGCCGCCGTGGTGCAGGGGCTGCGCCGCGGCGACCGTCTGCGCGGCGAGCGGGGCCTCACCAAGGCCCGCGGCATCCAGCCGCTGCTGGACGCGTGGCGCGAGTCGCTCGACACCGGGCTCGGGATCGCCCGGATCTCGCCGTTCCTCCGCCGCCAGCGGGCGGAGCTGGATCGCCACGAGCGCGTCCTGCAGTCGATGGACCTGGCCTCGCGCAACCTGCGTGTGATCGCGCGCCGCGCCGCCTACCTCGTCGACGACGGCGTCGCGCGCCCCGTGGCCGCAGACCTCATGTCCGAGCTCCTTCGGGCGAGCGGGCTCATCGCCCACTCCCTCGACGACATCTCCGACGCCCCCGCGGCGCGCGCCGCGCTCGTCGCGGTGGCCGGCCGCCTCGACCCCGAGCAGATCGTCCCCGATGCGTCGCTGGGCGACCAGAACCTCATCGCGTCGCTGCGCCCGCTGGTGGTGGACCTGCTGACGGCCACGGGGATGCCGGCGGCCGAGGCCCGCGCAGCCGTGCCGCGCATCTGAGTCACCCCGGCGCAACGGCCTCCCACGGGAGCGTGGCCTCGCCCAGCGCCCAGCGGCCACGCTCGCGCAGCGGCCATCCGGCGGACGCGAGCGACGCCAGCGCCGTCCGCCAGCGGTGCACCGGCCCGAACGGCGACACCGCCGCTGCGCGCTCCCACTCGGCGTCCAGCGCGGCCAGGAACGCGTGGATGCGCTCCCCGGGGACGTTGCGGTGGATGAGCGCCTTGGGCAGCCGCTCGGCGGCGACGGAGGGCTGCTCGAGGCCGGTGAGCCGCAGCGAGACGGTGAACGAGTGCGGGGCGCCGTCCGAATCCACGGCCACCCACGTCATGACGCGCCCGATCTCGTCGCACGTGCCCTCGACGAGCAGGCCGCCCGCGCCGAGGCGTCCCGTCATCTGCGTCCACGCGGCCGCGACGTCCGCCTCGTCGTACTGCCGCAGCACGTTCATGGCACGGATGACGGCGGGTCGCCTCCCGCCCGGAAGCGGGACCTCGAAGCCGCCCCGCGCGAACGACACCCGCGCGTCGGCCGCGAACGGGGACCGGCCGGCACGCACGTCGACCAGCTGAGCGCGTGCGCGCTCCACGCGCTCGGGGGCGATCTCCAGCCCGAGCACCTCGACGTCGGGTCGCGTCCGTGACAGGCGGGCGTGCAGCTCCAGCGCCGTCACACCGCTCGCGCCGTAGCCGAGATCGACCACCAGGGGATCGGCCGCGGTGCGCAGGGCAGGGTGCCGTGCGATCCAGCGGTCGACGCGGCGCAGCCGGTTGGTGCCGGTCGTGCCGCGGGTGACCTGTCCGACGGGGGAGCGGCCTGCGGGCATGCCTCCATGATGCCAGCGGGCCCGGATCATGCGACCGCGCGGGCGACCCGAAACGAGAGCGCATCCGCCGATATCATGGGCCCATGACCGCGCCCTACACGCTGATCCTCCTCCGCCACGGCCAGAGCGAGTGGAACAAGTCGAACCAGTTCACCGGCTGGGTCGACGTCCGCCTCACCGAGCAGGGAGAGGCCGAGGCCCGCCGAGGCGGCGAGCTGATGGCCGAGTCCGGCATCCTGCCCGACATCCTGCACACCTCGGTGCTCAGCCGCGCCATCCAGACCGCGAACCTCGCGCTCGACACCGCCGACCGCCTGTGGATCCCGGTCAAGCGCTCGTGGCGTCTCAACGAGCGCCACTACGGGGCGCTGCAGGGCAAGGACAAGGCCCAGACCCTCGCCGAGTTCGGCAACGAGCAGTTCATGCTGTGGCGTCGCTCGTTCGACGTGCCGCCGCCCCCGCTTCCCGCCGACGACCAGTACAGCCAGGTCGGCGACCCGCGCTACGTCGGCATCGACGGCGACGTGCCGCACACCGAGTCGCTCAAGCTCGTGATCGACCGCATGCTGCCCTACTGGGAGAACGACATCATCCCCGACCTGCGCGCGGGCAAGACCGTCCTCGTCACGGCTCACGGCAACTCGCTGCGGGGCCTCGTGAAGCACCTCGACGGCATCAGCGACGCCGACATCTCGGAGCTGAACATCCCCACCGGCATCCCGCTGGTCTACAAGCTCGGCGAGGACATGATGCCCCTCGGCCCGGGCGAGTACCTCGACCCCGAGGCCGCCGCGGCGGGCGCCGCCGCCGTCGCCGCTCAGGGCAAGAAGTAGGGACGAGCCCCTACCGCGCGAAGAGGAGCGGATGCCGTGAGGCATCCGCTCCTCTTCGCGCGGGCGGGCCCGCGTACGACGCGGTCCGCTCAGTGGTTGGGGTAGTGGGGCTCGACGATGGGGTCCTCGGTGTGGGTGTCCCAGTCGCCGGTCGCGAGGTAGTGGACCTTCTTC
Source organism: Microbacter sp. GSS18 (assembly GCA_029319145.1). Lineage (NCBI taxonomy): Bacteria > Pseudomonadati > Bacteroidota > Bacteroidia > Bacteroidales > Porphyromonadaceae > Microbacter > Microbacter sp. GSS18. Next base: position 333,673 of record CP119753.1, read on the forward strand.
GCGATGGAGACGGCGTGGTCGGCGAAGCGCTCGAAGAACCGGCTCGCGAGCGTGGCGTCCACGGTCTGGGTGGCCTCGCCGGTCCAGGTGTCGCCGAGGACCTTCTCGAACACGCTGACGTGGAGCTCGTCGATCTCGTCGTCCGCCGTGCGGATCTCCTCGGCCAGCTCGAGGTCCTGCGTCTCCAGGAGCTCGGTCAGCTTTCGCGCCAGTTCGACGTCGAGCTCGCCCATGCGGGTGAACGTCTTCTTCAGCCCGTCGGGGACGGCGCGGGCGGGGAAGCGCAGACGCGTGAACTGGGCGATGTGCTCGGCGATGTCGCCCATGCGCTCGAGCGACGCGCTCATGCGCAGCGCGGCGACGACGATGCGCAGGTCGCCTGCGACCGGCTGCTGCCGAGCGAGGAGCTCGATGGCGAGCTCGTCCAGCGCCACGGTCTTCTCATCGATGACCGCGTCCTCGCTGATGACCTCTTCGGCCAGCGCGACGTCGCCGGTGGAGAACGAACGCGTCGCCTTGTCCATCGCGATGGCGACGAGACCGGAGATGTCGATCAGGCGAGTCTGCACATCCTCCAGAGACTGGTGGAAGACTTCGCGCATGCCGGATACCTTTCGACGGGGTGCGGGGGGAGCGGGCAGGACCCTTCGCGATTGTGAAGACCGAAGGTTAACGGATGGTGCCCTGACGGTGAATACTACCGACGGCGATGCCGTAACGGATCGGCCGCCGTCCGAATCGGGGTCCCCGGTCCGTTTACAGTGAGTGCATGGATTCGACGCAGCTCGCGCTGCTCGCACTCCTGGCCGGAGTCATCATCGGGTGCGCGATCACCCTGCTCGTCGTCGCCGCGATCCTCGCGCGCGACAAGGTCCGGGCAGACGCCGCATCGGAGATCCCCGACGGGGTGCGCGAGGTTCTCCATGGGATGGACGACGCCGCCATCGTCGTCGACAACTCCTACCGCGTGCACGCGGCGTCGGGAGCAGCCGTCCCGTTCGGCTTCACCGAAGGGTCGACTCTCCCCGATCAGGACGTGCGGGAGGTCGTGCGTCAGGCGCGGCACGCGGACTCGGCGCGAGAGACGCTCCGCGTGGAGCGCGGCCAGCCGCCCGCCGAGGCGCGTCTGGTCGTGGTGCGCGCGACCCGCATCTCGCCGCGACTGACGCTCGTGGTCATGCGCGACATCACCGAGCGCGAGCGGGTCGAGCAGATGCGGCGGGACTTCGTCGCCAACACCAGCCACGAGCTGAAGACGCCCGTCGGCGCGGTGAGCCTGCTCGCCGAGGCCATCGAGTCCGCCGCCGACGACCCGGAGCAGGTGCGCGTCTTCGCGAGCCGGCTGACCGCTGAGGCCGCGCGCCTGGCGGCGCTGACCAACCGCATCATGAACCTGTCGCGGCTGCAGTCCGATGACAACACGCCCGACGCGGACGTCTCGATCGACGAGGTCCTCGCCGCCGCCCTCGAGGCGCACGCCCTCCAGGCCGCCTCCGCGGGGGTGACCGTGGTCCGGGGCGGCAAGCGCGGACTCTACGTGCGCGGTGACGCCCAGATCCTCATCGACGCCATCGGCAACCTCATCTCGAACGCCATCGCCTACTCGTCCGCGGGATCCGATGTCGGCGTCGGCGTGCGGCTCGTCGAGGGGATCGTCGAGGTCGCCGTCACCGATCGGGGCATCGGCATCGCCGAGGAGGATCAGCGGCGCATCTTCGAGCGCTTCTATCGCGCCGATCAGGCGCGGTCCCGTCGCACCGGCGGCACCGGGCTCGGACTGTCGATCGTCAAGCACGCCGTCGGCCGTCACGGCGGCGAGGTCCGGCTGTGGTCCCGCCCCGGGCGCGGGTCGACGTTCACCGTGCGTCTGCCTGCGACGGCCGCGCCCGATGATCTTCCCCGCGACAAGCGGGACAAGAAGAACAAGAAGAAGAAAAAGAAGAAGAGCGTCGCCTAGGCGGCGCGCCGGAACGGAGATCCATGACCACCCGCGTCCTGATCGTCGAGGACGAGCCCGACCTCGCCGACCCGCTCGCCTACCTGCTGCGGCGCGAGGGATACGACGTCGAGATCGCCGAGGACGGCCAGGCCGCCCTCGTCGCGTTCCGCGAGCGCGGCGCCGACGTCATCCTGCTCGACCTGATGCTCCCGGGCATGCCCGGCACGGAGGTCTGCCGCATCGTGCGGACCACCTCGACGGTGCCGATCATCATGCTCACGGCGAAGGACTCCGAGGTCGACATCGTCGTGGGGCTGGAGCTCGGCGCCGACGATTACGTCACCAAGCCCTACTCGTCGCGGGAGCTGCTGGCGCGCATGCGGGCCGTGCTGCGCCGTCACACGCCGGCGGAGGCGGACCTGGAGGAGCGCGTGCTCGACGGCGGGCGCGTCGTGCTCGACATCGACCGGCACACGGTCGCCGTGGACGGCAGCGAGATCAACATGCCGCTCAAGGAATTCGAGCTGCTCGAAGTGCTCATGCGCAACGCCGGCCGCGTGCTGACGCGCGGCCAGCTCATCGACCGCGTGTGGGGCAGCGACTACTACGGCGACACCAAGACGCTCGACGTGCACATCAAGCGCATCCGGTCGCGCATCGAAGAGCGCCCGGGCGACCCGGTGATGCTCGTCACGGTACGCGGACTCGGCTACCGCTTCGAAGCATGAGTGAGGCCCCGCCGCGGCGGGGCCTCACTCAGGGTCTTCGGCGGTGCTCGCCGCTCAGGGGACGAACGGCGCGAGGTAGTCGAGCGAGCCGTCGAGCACCGGGACGTCGATGAGCGATCCCTCGGCTCCGCCCGAGGCGAAGTAGACCGGCAGATCCGCGCCGGGCATCGTGTCGAGACCCTCGATCAGGATCGGCTCCTCGCCGTCCACGCCCAGGCTCAGGACGGTGTTCGCCGGGACGAGGATCGTCTCGGAGACGGTCGCCCCCTCGCCGAACTCGAGGTCGAGCCGCGCGGTGCTGTCGCTGTCGTTGACGATGGCCGCGAGGAAGTTGCCCGCGGCGCCGCTCTCGTCGGCGACGATGAGAGCGTTGCGGATCTCGAGGTCGCCCGCATTCACGGCGACGCCGTCGGACGCGTTGTACTCGATCGTGGTCGCCTGCGGCGAGATCATGCTGCACCCGGTGGTGCCCAGGACGATGAGGGCGCCGATGGCAATCGACGCGAAATGACGCGAATTCACAGATCCTCCCAGCACGGATGACGGCATCCTCTGCATTCTAGAGGGAACGTCGGCCGCGCACGTGTCCACCCCCGCGCGGGGCTGCGGCGGAGAACCTTAGCGTATGTCGCCTGTGGTACCCTGGAGGTTGCCGAAAGGACATAACTCCATGCTTTTTGAGGTTGGCGAAACGGTGGTCTACCCCCACCACGGGGCGGCGACGATCATCGAAGTCAAGGACCGCATCATCAAGGGCGAGACGAAGAAGTACCTGAAGCTCAACGTCACGCAAGGCGACCTCGTCATCGAGGTTCCCGCTGAGAACGTCGACCTGGTCGGCGTCCGCGACGTGATCGGCAAGGAGGGCCTGGACCGGGTCTTCGAGGTGCTGCGCGCTCCCTTCACAGAGGAGCCCACGAACTGGTCCCGGCGGTACAAGGCGAACCTCGAGAAGCTCGCTTCCGGCGACGTGATCAAGGTCAGCGAGGTCGTCCGCGATCTGTGGCGGCGCGACCAGGACCGCGGCCTCTCGGCCGGCGAGAAGCGCATGCTGGCCAAGGCCAAGCAGATCCTCGTCTCGGAGCTCGCTCTGGCCGAGAAGACCGATGAGGACAAGGCCAGCGTCCTGCTCGACGAGGTCCTCGCCAGCTGACCTCAGCAGGTAGATTCGGGGGGTGAGCACCATCACCCCCGTACCGCGCGTGGCCGTCATCGTCGTGGCGGCGGGATCGGGAACGCGCCTGGCAGCAGGCGGGCCGAAGGCGTTCGTCGGGATCGACGATGCGACGATCCTCCGGCACGCCCTGCGCGGCGTCTTCGCGGCGCCGCGAGCGCAGGTCATCGTCGTGGCCCCCGCAGGCCGTGAGGGCGACGCGCGGACCGAGGCGCGCGAGGCCGCCGGCGACCGTCGCGACCTCGTGTCGGTGGTGACCGGCGGAGCCACGCGGCAGGACTCCGTCGCCGCGGGCCTGGCGGCGCTGTGGGGCGACATCGAGGTGGTGCTCGTGCACGACGCGGCGCGGTCGCTGACCCCGCCGGACGTCTTCGCGCGCGTGAGCGACGCGGTCGCCGCCGGCGCCGCCGGGGTGGTCCCGGTGCTGCCGGTCGTCGACACCCTCAAGCGCGTGTCCGGACCGAGCGTCCTCGGCGCCGTCGACCGCTCCGAACTCGCCGCCGCCCAGACTCCGCAGGGGTTCCGGCGGGACGTGCTGCAGACGGCATATGCGGTCGCATCGCACGAGTTCACCGACGACGCGGCGCTGGTCGCCGATGCCGGGCATCCGATCCGGACCGTCGCCGGGGACGAGCAGGCCTTCAAGATCACCACTCCGGCCGACCTCGAGCGGGCGCGCGCCCTCGTCGCGGACGATCCGGTCGCGCCGGTCACCGCCGCACTCGACGCCCCACCGCCCGTCCCGCGCGTCGGCGTCGGGACCGATGTGCACGCGTTCGGCGGCGACGGCTCGCTGTGGCTCGCCGGGCTGGAATGGCCGGGGGAGAGCGCGCTGTCGGGACACTCGGACGGCGACGCCGTCGCGCACGCGATCGTCGATGCGCTGCTCGCCGCGGCCGGGCTCGGCGACATCGGCACCCACTTCGGCACCGACCAGCCCGAATACGCCGGTGCGCACGCGAGCGCCTTCCTCGCCCGCACCCACGCGCTCCTGGGCGAGGCCGGATTCCGGATCGGCAACGTCTCGGTGCAGGTGCAGGCGAACCGGCCACGCTTCGCCGCGCGCCGCGCCGAGGCCGAGCGGGTCCTCTCGGCGGCGCTCGGGGGAGCGGCCGTGTCGGTGTCGGCGACCACGACCGACGGACTGGGCTTCACAGGGCGCACCGAGGGCGTCGCGGCTTTCGCCGTCGCGCTGGTCGTCCCCGTGTGACGCCGGCGCTCAGAGCCCGCGCGTCATGAAGACCGAGAACGGATCGGGCGTGTAGTCGCCGAAGGGTCCGCAGGGCGCGAAGCCCTCATCGAGGTACAGCCGCTGCGCCGCCGCGAACGACGCGGGCGTGCCCGTCTCGAGCCACAGACTCGTCATCCCGCGCGCGCGTGCCTCCGCGATGACGTGATGGAGCAGGGCGCGCCCGATGCCGCGCCCGCGGTGCGCATCGGCGACGCGCATCGACTTCAGCTCTCCGCGGCCGCCGCCGAGATCCTTGAGCGCGGCGATCCCGGCGATCTCATCGCCGTCCCATGCCGACCAGAAGGTGACGGACGGGTCCCGCAGCCCCTCCACGCCGAGAGCGTGGCAGCTCTCCTCGGGAGAGGTCGCGCGCATGTCCGCGAGGTGGTGCGCGATGAGCGAGCGGGTCGCCGCACCGCTGAGGTCGTCGACTCGAATGCGCACGCGCTGGCTCACGCCCCAGATCGTCTCACGTGCACTCACCCCTCGACGGCGTACGGTGCCGGGTCGCGCGGCGCCCGGGATCCCCACGCGAGCAGCGCGAGCCCCGCGCCGAGCACGAGCAGTCCCGCCATGGCGAGCGGGGCGAGACGCTCGCCCAGCACGAACACGCCGAGGAGGCCCGCGGTGAGGGGCTCGAACAGCGTCAACGTCGCGGCCGTGGCCGCCGTGAGCCCCGACAGCCCCCATGTGAACAGCACGTACGCGACGGCGATCGTCGCCAGACCCAGCCACAGGGCCATCGCCCAGCCGCGCGCCGAGTCCAGCCACGAGACGTCCACGAACGGCAGCGCTGCGAGGGCGACGGCACCGGAGCTCGCCCCCATCGCGCCCACGACGGTGAACGGATCCCAGCCGGCGTCCAGCAGACGGCGCTGCACATTGGCGAAGACCGCGAAGGACGCCCCCGCGCCGATCGAGCCGACCAGGCCCAGGGCATCCGTGCCCGATCCGCCGGCGGAGCCGCCGAAGCCGAGGAGCACGACACCGGCGGTGGCGGCGGCCGTCGCCGACATCCACACGGCGCTCGGCCGACGGCGGGTGAGCAGCCACTCCAGCACCCCGGCGAGGATCGGGGCTGAGCCCAGCGCCACGACGGTCCCCACCGCGACGCCGTTGCGGGCCGTGCCGAGGAAGAACAGGGGCTGGTACACCGCCAGACAGACGCCGGTGAGGGCCATGAGCGCGACGGTCCCGGCCCCGAGCCGCGGTGTCGCCCCGCGCGGCCGCCGCCGCCGATGACGCCCCGCGAGCGCGAAGGCGAGGAGAGCGAGCCCTGTGCCGCCGATCACCATCCGCATCACCCCGACCGAGAGCGGGGTCGTTCCCTCGGGGCCGAGCGCCTGAGATGTGCCGGTCGTGCCGAACAGGAGCGCTGCGGCGAGGACGGCGATCACGTGCACGCACACAGTTCTACCGCCTGGTGGCTCCCGGTCGGCGCGCAGGCCCCGCCGGTAGGCTGGTGCGGTGACTCTCCGGCTCTACGACACCAAGACGCAGTCGCTGCGCGACTTCGCCCCGCTCGACCCCGGAAACGTCACCATCTACGTGTGCGGTCCGACCGTTCAGTCGGGCCCCCACATCGGGCATCTGCGGGGCGCGCTGAGCTTCGACATCCTGCGTCGCTGGCTCGCGCATCGCTTCGCACGGGTCACGTTCGTGCGCAACGTCACCGACATCGATGACAAGGTGCTCGCGGGCGCCACCGATGCCGAGCCGTGGTGGGCGCTGGCCTACCGCATGGAACTGGCCTTCACGCGCGCCTACGGCGCCATCGGCATCCTCCCTCCGACCTACGAGCCGCGCGCGACGGCGTCGATCCCGCAGATGCAGGAGCTCATCCGGCGCCTCATCGACGCCGGTCATGCGTACGCCGCCGCCGGCGACGTGTACTTCGACGTGCGCTCGTGGCCCGCCTACGGGGAGCTCACCCGCCAGTCGCTGGACGCCATGGAGCCGGCGGCCGACGCCGATCCGCGCGGCAAGCGCGACCCGCGCGACTTCGCCCTGTGGAAGGGCGGCAAGGACGACGAGCCCGCCTCGGCGCGCTGGGAATCGCCGTGGGGCGCCGGACGCCCCGGCTGGCACATCGAGTGCTCGGCGATGTCGCGCCGCTACCTCGGAGCCGAGTTCGACATCCACGGCGGCGGGCTCGACCTGCGCTTCCCGCACCACGAGAACGAACTCGCGCAGTCGGCGGCCGCCGGCGACGGCTTCGCGCGGTTCTGGGTGCACAACGGCCTCGTGACCGTCGGCGACCAGAAGATGTCGAAGTCGCTGGGCAACTTCATCCTCGCCGACGACCTGCTGGGCGAACGCGATCCGCTGGTGGTGCGCTACGCGCTCGCCGCGGCTCACTACCGCTCGAGCCTGGACATCACCGCGTCGAGCTTCGACGAGGCCGAGGCGGCGCTCGAACGCATCCGCACCTTCCTCGAGCGCGCGCTGCGCACGCTGCGCGACGACGAGGCCGACGTGCGGGTGGACGCGCGGATGCCGGAGCGGTTCGCCGCGGCGATGGACGACGACCTGGGCGTGCCGCAGGCGCTCGCCGTGATCCACGAGCGCGTCCGCGAGGGCAACACCGCTCTGGACGCCGGCGACCGCGACGCCACACTCGCGGCGTTCGCCGATGTCGCGGTGATGACGGGCCTGCTCGGCATCGACCCGCTGGACCCCGCGTGGGCCGCGCAGGGAGCAGGACCCGAGGCGGCGGCGCTGGACGCGCTGCTGACCACGATGATCGGCCAGCGCGCGCAGGCGCGGGCCGCCAAGGACTGGGCCGCGGCCGATCGCATCCGCGATGCGATCGCCGCGGCGGGAATCGCGCTGGAAGACGGCGCCGACGGAACGCATTGGAGTCTGTGATGGCCAAGCCACCTCGCCCGGGATCGGGCAACAGCAAGAAGAAGGGCTCCACCAAGGGCACCGGCGGCCACGGCCGCAAGTCGCTCGAGGGCAAGGGGCCGACGCCCAAGGCGGAGGACCGCGCCTGGCACCCTGCCGGCAAGCGCAAGGCCGCCCAGGAGCGCTACGCCGCCGCGGGCGGGAAGGGTCGGGCCGGACAGAAGCCGCAGGCCTCCACGCCGAACCGGACCTCGCGCGCGCGGCAGAGCGACGACACCGAGACGGTCACCGGGCGCAATTCGGTCCTCGAGGCCCTGCGCGCCAGGATCCCCGCGACGACGCTCTACATCGCCCAGCGCGTCGAGATGGACGACCGGGTCAAGGAGATGCTCTCGATCGCGACGCACCGGGACATCGCGATCCTCGAGGTCACCCGCCAGGAGCTCGACCGCATGGCGGGCTTCGACGGTGTGCACCAGGGCGTCGCGCTCAAGGTCCCGCCCTACGAGTACGCCCACCCGCAGGATCTGCTCGAGCAGGTCATCGACGCCGGAGCCACACCGCTGCTCGTGGCGCTGGACGGCGTCACCGATCCCCGCAACCTCGGCGCGATCATCCGCTCCACCGCGGCGTTCGGCGGACAGGGCGTCATCCTCCCCCAGCGCCGCTCGGCGAGCGTCAACTCCGCCGCGTGGAAGACCAGCGCCGGCGCGGCGGCGCGTGTGCCGGTCGCCCTCGCGCCGAACCTCACCACGACGCTCAAGGAGTTCAAGAAGCAGGGCGTGTTCGTCCTCGGTCTCGACGGCGGCGGCGACGTGTCGCTCCCGGCGCTCGAGCTGGCCGACCGCCCCGTCGTGGTGGTCGTGGGCTCCGAGGGCAAGGGTCTGTCGCGCCTGGTCACCGAGACGTGCGACCAGATCGTGTCGATCCCGATCTCGGCGTCCACCGAATCGCTGAACGCCGGCATCGCGGCATCCGTCGCCCTGTACCAGATCGCGACGCTGCGCACGCAGCGCTGAGGTCGCCCATCGGCGCGGCATCGTGACGGCGCGAGGCGTGTAAATTCTGCGCGTCGCGCTCGCTACGTCTGTCGATGCGTGTCGGGGGCGGGGTAGTTTCGTACTGTGTCAGAGAACGTCGCCGGACCCCGCATCGCCCGCTCCCGCAGTGAGCGGCACCCCCTCGCCCAGGCCCCGGTCACCCCGCCGCCCAGCACCGTCGACGGCTTCGTCAAGGAGTTCCTCGACAATCTGAACTTCGGTCAGGGCGTCGCGCTGTCGGCCTCCTCGGTCAACGACCAGTACCTGGCTCTGGCGCGCACGGTGCGCGACTACCTGATGGCGCGCTGGCTCGAGACGGTCCGCCGGCAGCTCGAGACGCAGGCCAAGGGCGTGTGCTACCTGTCGGCCGAGTACCTGTTGGGCCGCCAGCTCGGCAACAGCCTGCTGGCGACGGGCCTGGAGGACATCGCGACCGAAGCGCTCGCCGAATGCGGCATCGACATCGCCGACCTGCGGGCTCAGGAAGTCGAGCCCGGGCTCGGCAACGGCGGCCTCGGACGCCTCGCCGCGTGCTTCATCGACTCGCTCGCGACGATGAGCGTCCCGGCGATCGGCTACGGCATCCGCTACGAGTACGGCATCTTCCGCCAGACGTTCGAGGACGGGCGCCAGGTCGAGAAGCCGGATGCGTGGCTGACTATGGGCTCCCCGTGGGAGTTCCCGCACCCCGAGGCGGCGCAGACCATCTCGTTCGGCGGGCGCACCGAGCAGTACGACGACGACGGGGTCCTGCGCAGCCGCTGGATCCCCGACTGGAGCGTGCAGGCGCTGCCGTACAACTACATGGTGCCGGGCTACCTGAACGGATGCGTCAACACGCTGCGGCTGTGGAGCGCGCAGGCGACGCAGGCGTTCGATCTGCGCATCTTCAACGCCGGCGACTACGCCGAGGCGGTGCGCGCGCAGACCTTCGCCGAGAACATCTCGAAGGTGCTCTACCCCGAGGACTCGACTCCCCAGGGCAAGGAGCTGCGTCTCCAGCAGCAGTACTTCTTCTCCGCCGCCTCGATCGGCGACTTCTTCGACGTCGTGCTGCCCGAGGACTACGACCTCACGAAGCTCCCCACCCGTGCGATCTTCCAGCTCAACGACACCCACCCCGTCATCGCGGTGCCGGAGTTCATGCGCCAGCTGGTCGATGTGCGCGGCATGGAGTGGGACGCCGCGTGGGAGATCACGCAGCAGTGCTTCGCATATACGTGCCACACGCTGCTGCCCGAAGCCCTCGAGGTGTGGCCGGTCGAGCTGGTCGGCCGCCTCCTGCCGCGCCACCTCGAGATCATCTACCGCATCAACGAGGAGTTCCTCGCCTCGGTGCGCGAGCGGTACGGCGACGACGAGCTGCGCATCCGGAACATGTCGATCATCGGCGAGCACCCCGAGCGCTCGATCCGCATGGCGCACCTGGCGACCGTCGCCGCGGCGAAGGTCAACGGCGTCGCGGAGCTGCATTCGCAGCTGCTGCGCGACAAGGTCCTGGCAGACTTCGCCGACTTCTACCCGGGCAAGTTCACCAACGTCACCAACGGCATCACGCCGCGGCGGTTCCTGCGGCTGGCGAACAAGTCGCTGAGCGGGCTGATCACCGAGGCGCTCGGCCCCGGATGGGTCACCGACCTCGATCGGCTGCGCGAACTCGAGACCTACGCCGAGGATCCCGACTTCCGCGAGCGGTTCGCCGAGGTCAAGGCCTCGAACAAGCGGCGCCTGAACCGCGTACTGCTCGAGCGCGACGGTCTCGGCGTCGACGACACCCACATGCTCGACGTCATGGTCAAGCGCCTCCACGAGTACAAGCGGCAGATGCTGAAGCTGCTGCACATCGTCACGCTCTACGACGGCGTCGTGTCGGGCCGTGTGCCGATCGAGGACGTCACGCCGCGCACGTTCATCTTCGGGGCCAAGGCCGCGCCGGGCTACCGCATCGCGAAGGACATCATCCACCTCATCAACAAGGTGGGCAGCGTCGTCAACGCGGACCCGGCGGTGCAGGGCCGGCTCAAGGTGCTCTTCCCGCCGAACTACAACGTCACGCTCGCCGAGCGCGTCATCCCCGCGGCGGATCTGTCGGAGCAGATCTCGCTGGCGGGCAAGGAGGCGTCGGGTACGGGCAACATGAAGTTCGCGCTCAACGGCGCCCTCACGATCGGCACGGACGACGGGGCGAACGTCGAGATCCGCCAGCTCGTCGGCGACGACAACTTCTTCCTGTTCGGCATGAGCGAGCCCGAGGTCGAGGCGCTGAGCGCCCGGGGCTACGTCCCCGCCGACGTCTATCGGGCCGACCCCGACCTGCGCAGTGCGATCGACCTGATCGCCTCGGGCGCGTTCTCGGGCGGCGACCGGACGGTCTTCGAACCGGTCGTGTCGAACCTGCTCTACGAGGACCGCTTCATGGTGCTCGCCGACTACGCGGCGTACATCGCGGCCCAGAAGCGCGTGGATGCCGCCTATGCCGACTCCGACGCGTGGACCCGCTCGGCGATCCTCAACGTGGCGCGCTGCGGGTTCTTCTCCTCGGACCGTTCGATGCGCGACTACATCAGTCGCATCTGGAACACGCCGCCGCTCATCTGACAGGCGGAAGTCCATACCCGGGAATGGAACCGGGTGCGCGAGCATTGAACCCGGTCAAGCCCACGAGAGGAACACCATGCCCCGCATCGCCGTCATCGGAGGAACCGGCTACGCCGGACGCAACATCGTCGCCGAGGCGGTGAGCCGGGGGCACACCGTCGTGTCGGTGGCCCGCACGCTTCCCGCCGACCGCGTCGACGGAGCCACGTACGTCGAAGGCACCGTGCTCGACGTCCCGAGCCTCGTCGCGGAGCTCGAAGGCGTCGACGTGGTGGTCTCGGCGGTCGCCCCGCGCGGTGACATGCTCGGCAAGTACCGCCCCGCGATGGCCGAGCTCGTCGCGGCGCTGCCCGCCGACGTGCGTGTCGGTGTCATCGGCGGCGCCGGCGGCAGCCTCATCGCTCCGGGAGGCGAGCGGCTGGTCGACCAGCCCTCGTTCACCGAGGAGTACAAGCCCGAGGCCCTCGAGGCCTACGGCGTACTCGAGGACCTGCAGGCGGGTCCCGCCGCGCGCGACTGGTTCTACGTGCACCCGGCGGGTGGCTTCGGCGCGTGGAACCCGGGCGAGCGCACCGGTGCGTACCGCGACGGCGGCGACGTCCTCGTGACGGATGCCGACGGCGAGTCGTTCATCTCGGGTGCGGACCTGGGCGTCGCGATCGTCGACGAGATCGAGAACCCGCGGCACTCGCGCGAGCGCTTCACGGTCGGGTACTGACGCCGGGACGCTTCAGACCAGGTCCCGCCAGTCGACCTCGTCGTCCTCATCCTCGTCGATGACCTCGAGGGCGGAGGTGATCACCGGCATCGACACGGTGTCGGTGGGCGGGCCCATGAGCGTGGCCTCGTCGCGCCGGTGGCGCAGGACCTCGTCGATGTAGCTCGTGAGGACCTCCGCCAGCGGCGCCGAACGGCCGCGCGCCTGCGACATGTACCACCGGTGCTCGAGCACCTGGTGGAAGACCTCTGCGGGCTCGAGCTTGGCGCGCAGGTCGAACGGGATGGCCTTGACGACCGGTTCGAAGACCCGCGTGAGCCACTCGTGGGCGACCATCTCCTCGTCGTCGCCGAGCCGCGAGACGCGCGCCCGGAACTCGTCGAGGTCGTTCAGGAGGCGCCGCGCCTGGTTCTCCTCGACGTCCAGGCCCGTCAGGCGCAGCAGGCGCCGCTGGTGATGGCCGGCGTCGACGACCTTCGGCTCGATCGACACGCGCGTGCCGTCGGTGGTGGACTGGATGGACATCTCGCCGATGTCGAAGCCGAGCGTGTTCAGCCGCTGCACGCGCTCGGTGATGCGCCACGACTCGCCGACGCCGAAGCTCTCGATGTCGGTCAGCGCGGCCCACAGCGACCGGTAGGAGGACACGATCCCGTCGGCGATGGCGAGCGCGTCGACGCCTCCCTCGAGACGGCCGCCGGCTTCGAGATCCATGATCTCGCCGGCGATGTTCGTGCGGGCGATCTCGAGATCGTGCTCGCGCTGTCCCGGCGTGAGCCCGCTCTCGTGCAGCTCGCCCGTCTCGGCGTCGACCAGATAGGCCGCGAACGCCCCCGCGTCTCGGCGGAACAGCGTGTTCGACAGCGAGACGTCGCCCCAGAAGAACCCGACGTTGTGCAGGCGCACCAGCAGCGCCGCGAGGGCGTCGACCAGCCGTGTGGCCGTGTCGGGGCGCAGCACCTGCGTGAACAGGGCTCGATACGGGAGCGAGAACTTCAGGTGCGCGGTCACGAGCGCGGCGGGGAGCGGCTCGCCGTCGGCGTCACGGCGCCCGTCGATGACGGCGACGCGCTCCACGCGCGGGGCGTCCAGGCGGGCGAGGTTGCCCAGCATGTCGTATTCGCGCCGCGCCATGGCGCCCGTGGTCTCCTTGATCGCCACGACGCGCCCCGACAGGTTCGCGAACCGCACGAGATGGCGGGAGATGCCCTTGGGAAGGTAGACGATCGTGTGCGACGGCCACGCGCCCAGGGGCGTCTGCCACGGAAGATCGAGCAGCGCCGGGTCGATCCTGCTGGCGGTGATGCTCAGGGCATCCGGCACGGGCCCTCCCGAAAGACGGCGCGACGGCGCGGGGGAACCGAATCCGCCCGCGCCGTCGCGATGAGGTGGTGTCAGGCCGATGCGATCGGAGCGGACGTCAGGCGCTCGCCCGTCTCGGCGTCGAACACGTGCACGTGGTGCGGCACCGGGGCCAGGATGACGGTCTCGCCCGCGTTCGCGTGGTTGCGGCCGTCGACGCGCGCGACGATGTCGGTGCGCTTGCCGTGGATGTCGGTGTGCCCGTACAGGTAGCCGTCGGCGCCGAGCTCCTCGACGAGGTCGACGACGACCGAGAGGCCCTTGCCGTCCTCGGGGTTGACGATGATGTCCTCGGGGCGGACGCCGGCGGTGACCTCGCTGCCGTGGGCCTTGTCGGTGGCGTCGTCGATGCCGACCAGTCGGGTGCCGAACTGGATGCCGCCCTCGGCGAGCGGAACCGGGAACAGGTTCATCGCCGGCGAGCCGATGAAGCCGGCCACGAAGACGTTCTGCGGCTTCTCGTACAGGTCGCGCGGGGTGCCGACCTGCTGCAGCAGTCCGTCCTTGAGGACCGCGATGCGGTCGCCCATCGTCAGGGCCTCGGTCTGGTCGTGGGTCACGTAGACCGTGGTGACGCCGAGGCGGCGCTGGAGCGACGCGATCTGCGTGCGCGTCTGGACGCGGAGCTTGGCGTCGAGGTTCGACAGCGGCTCGTCCATGAGGAACACCTGGGGCTGGCGGACGATCGCGCGGCCCATCGCGACGCGCTGGCGCTGACCGCCGGACAGGGCCTTCGGCTTGCGGGTCAGGTACTGCTCGAGGTCGAGCAGCTTCGCGGCCTCGAGGACGCGCTGCGCGCGCTCGTCCTTGCCGACACCGGCGATCTTCAGGGCGAAGCCCATGTTCTCGGCGACGGTCATGTGCGGGTACAGCGCGTAGTTCTGGAACACCATCGCGATGTCGCGGTCCTTGGGAGCGACATCGGTGACGTCGCGGTCGCCGATGAGGATGCGGCCCGAGTTGACCTCTTCGAGGCCGGCCAGCATGCGCAGGGACGTGGACTTGCCGCAACCGGACGGGCCGACGAGAACGAGGAACTCGCCGTCCTCGATCTCGAGGTTGAGCTTGTCGACGGCGGGGCGCGTGCCCCCGGGGTACAGACGCGTCGCGTTGTCGAAAGTGACGGTCGCCATTGATTCTTCTCCTTCACCGGCAGGTACGTGCCGGACGATCCGTAGTGAGGATGAACGGGGGCTAGCCCGTACGCCCGCCATCGGGCGTACCCATCAGTATGCCATGACGGCGGGTCTCCATCGGTTTCGGCTCCTGTGGAGCGCCTGTCTGGGCATTTCCCAGACACCCTGGCTAGCATCGACTCCGGCCGCGCCCGTGCGGTCTCTGCAGCGTGCCGGTCCCCACAGTCAGCCCCCGAGAGGTTCCATGTCGAGCGACGATCCTTCGAATGCGCCGAGCCCGAGCGAGCGTCGGGACGCCGTTCGCGAGAAGGCGCAGCAGGTGCACGCCCGGCAGCGCCGCGCCCGTCGCATCCGCGCAGCGGTGATCTCGCTGGTCGCGGTCGTCGTCGTCGCCGTGACCGCGTCGGTCGTCACGTGGGTCGTATCCTCGGACGCCTCGCAGCCGATGCTGTCGCCGTCGAACATGACCGACGACGGCTTCGCGGTGACCTCGGTCGCCGGCGTCGCGCTCAGCAGCGACGTCCAGCAGGACGCCACGCCGAGCCCCTCGCCGAGCGACGAGCCCGAGCCCACGCCGACCGACCACCCCGTCATCGAGATCCGCGTCTACGTCGACTACCTCTCGACGGCGTCGCGCGACTTCCAGGTGGCGAACGTCCAGCAGCTGGCCAAGTGGGTCAGCGAGGACGCCGCGACGCTGACCTACTACCCGGTGTCGATGCTCACGGCGAAGTCCAACGGGACGAAGTACTCGCTGCGCGCCGCCGGCGCGGCCGCGTGCGTCGGCGCGCACTCGCCCGAGACCTTCTTCGCCTTCAACAACGCCCTGCTGGCACAGCAGCCGGAGGTCGGCACGGGAGGTTACGACGACAGCGAGCTGGCGTCGATGGCGATCGCGTCCGGTGCGCAGAACCCCAAGACGGTGCGCGAGTGCATCGAAGAGGGCGAGTACCGCGCGTGGGCGCAGGCCGCCACCGAGCGCGCGCTCGAGGGCCTGCCGGACACCGACATCGCCCTCACCGGGACGCCGACCGTGCTGGTGAACGGCTCGCCCTACGTCGGGTCGCTGACCGACCCCAAGGAGTTCTCGCAGTTCGTCCTGACGCTCGCGAGCGACGCCTACTACCAGGCGACGCCCACCCCCACGCCGACGGCCGAGCCGTAGAGTGCGCGGCCGACCGGCCGGGACGGCCCGGCGGCATCGCCCCGGTAGACTGGGCGCTCTGCCGACTTGGCGCAATTGGTAGCGCACCCGACTTGTAATCGGGCGGTTACGGGTTCGAGTCCCGTAGTCGGCTCGTGTTCTGCATCGACCCCGACTTGTCATCGCGCGGTGCGGGTTCGAGTCCCGTAGTCGGCTCGTGACGGGCCAGAGCACCCCCCTGCCCGCGTGGCTGGCGATCTCGGGCGCCGTGGTGGTGGGAGCCCTGACGGCCCTGCAGGCGCGCGTCAACGGTCAGCTGGGCGTGGCCATCGACGACGGCTTCACCGCGGCGTTCATCTCGTTCGGATCGGGCCTGGCGATCCTCGTGGTCCTCTCGGCGGCGATCCCGGCCGGCCGCCGCGGCACCGCGCGGCTGCTGCGGGGTGTGCGCCGGGGCGGCATCCCCTGGTGGATGCTCGCCGGCGGCGCCGCCGGAGCCCTCACCGTCGCCACGCAAGGCCTCGCGGTGGGGCTCATCGGCGTCTCGCTGTTCACGGTCGGCGTCGTCGCAGGGCAGACACTGGCGGGACTCGTGCTGGACCGGATCGGATACGGACCCGCCGGCGTCGTCGCCGTCACGATCCCGCGCGTGGTCGGCGGCGGGCTCGCGCTCGTCGCCGTGGCGCTCTCGCTCACCGGCGACGGTCTGGGCGGCATCCCGTGGTGGATGCTCGTGCTGCCGTTCCTGGCGGGCGCGGGGATCTCCTGGCAGCAGGCGACGAACGGACGGCTGCGGCAGCGGGTCGGGACGCCGCTGACGGCGACCGCCGTGAACTTCGCCGGCGGCTCGCTCGTGCTCGCGGTCGCCGCTGCGATCCGCATCGCCGTCGCCGGCCCGCCCGAATCGCTCCCGACCGACGCGTGGATCTACACCGGCGGGGCCATCGGTGTGGTGTACATCTTCCTGTCGGCCGCGCTGGTGCAGTACACCGGCGTGCTGCTGTTCGGCCTCGGCTCGGTCGTCGGCCAGCTGGTGACGTCCCTGCTGCTGGACGCGCTGTGGCCCGCCCCGGCGAGCCCCGGGCTCGTCCGGGAGTCGCTCATGACTGCTGTGGCCCTCGTGTCGGTCGTCGTCGCGGCCTCGCCCTGGACGCGCCGCCTCCGGCGCGTCTGATCCCGAGGCGCCTACGCGCCGTCGGGCGTGAACGACAGCGAGATCGAATTCATGCAGTAGCGGTCGCCGGTCGGCGTGCCGAAGCCGTCGGGGAAGACGTGCCCCAGGTGCGAGCCGCACGAGGCGCACCGGACCTCGGTGCGCACCATCCCGTGGCTGCGGTCCTCGATGAGCTCCACGGCCTCGGGGCGGACGGACTCGTAGAAGCTCGGCCACCCGCAGTGCGAGTCGAACTTGGTGCCGCTCATGAACAGCTCGGCGTCGCACGCGGCGCACGTGTAGAGGCCGGCCCGCTGCTCATCGAGCAGCTCGCCCGTCCAGGCGCGCTCGGTGCCCGCCTGACGCAGCACCGCGTACTGGTCGGCGGAGAGGCGCTCCCGCCACTGGTCGTCGCTGTACTCGACGTCGTACGTCATTGATCCTCCTCGGTCGTCTCCATTCAACAGCAGCCCGCGCGCCGCTGTTCCGCGCCCGCTGGGCGTCTGCCGGGAGAATGGGAGCCGATGAGCACCGATGAGCACGAGGTCGTCGAACGGTACCGGCGCTTCGCCCGCGACGAGGCCCCCGGCCGCAGCGCGCTGTACGCCGAATGGGCCGCCGGCGTGGCGGCGGACCCCGTGACGGCCGGGCTCCTCGCGCGCATCCCCGCCGTACGCCGGCAGCCGCCGCTCGTGTTCGCGATCGCCCGCATGCTGGGCGCTCCCGAGGCGGCGTATCCGGAGTGGGCGGCATGGCTCGGCGTGCACATCGACGCGGTCGTCGGCGAGGCATCGCGCCGGTCGCTGCAGACGAACGAGCCGCTGCGCTGCGCGGCGCTCCTGCCCGCTCTGTCGATGATCCCCGGGCCCATCGCGCTCCTGGAGCTCGGCGCGAGCGCCGGGCTGTGCCTGCATCCGGACCGCTACTCGTACCGGTACGACGGCGGACCCGACCTCGATCCGCCCACCGGGCCCTCGCCCGTCGTGCTGTCGTCGCGGCTGACGGGGCCCGCCGCCGTGCGGATGCCCGAGATCGTGTGGCGCGGCGGGATCGATCTCGCCCCGCTGGACCCGCGCGACCGCGACGACCGGGCGTTCCTCCAGGCGCTCGTGTGGCCGGGGGAGGCCGGGCGCGCCGAGCGCATCCGGCGCGCCCTCGACATCGCCGCGGCCCATCCCGCGCCGATCGCCGCGGGTGACGCCTCGTACCCGGACGTGCTGCACGCCGCCGTCTCGGCGGCACCCCGGGGCGCCACGCTCGTCGTGGCGACCCCGGGCGTGCTGCCGCACATCCCGCGCCAGGCGCGCGAGCGGCTGATCGACATGCTCGCCCGAGGACCGTGGCGATGGGTGACGATCGATCCCGCCGGCCTCCACGACGCGTGGCGCCCGCGCCTCGACGCCGCCGGCTGGGGCGGCTTCGTGCTGGGGCTGGATGCGCGAGCGCTGGCCGCCGTCGATCCGCTCGGCGCATCCGTGGAGTGGCGCGCGGGATCTCCGCCGGCACGCGGTTAGCGTGGGGATGTGCCCCTCAGCGACCGCGACCGCGCCCTGCTCGACTTCGAGAACGCGTGGATGCGTCACGCCGGCGCGAAGGAGGAGGCGATCCGCGCCGACCTCGGCATGTCGCCGGCGCGGTACTACCAGCTGCTGGGCCGGCTGATCGACTCGGCCGACGCCCAGGCGCACGATCCGATGCTCGTGGGGCGGCTGCGACGGCTGCGCGACGAGCGCGGGCCGAGGACCACCGCGCGCGCCGGGTAACATCGTGGGGTGCCACAGACCTCCTTCCCCAGGGATCGCTTCGACGACCTGCCCGAGGACGGTGGCCGTGTCGGCGCGCATCGCGCCGAGCAGCCGCACCTGCACGGCTGGACCCTCTTCTTCTGGGCCGTCGCTGCAACCGTCGTCCTGACGCTCGTCGGAGTGTTCGCCACGATGATCGCGTCCGGTCGCATCCAGCTCGTGCCCGAGCCCGAGCCGACGGTCGCCGCGACCCCCGTAGAGGCCGTGGAGCCGGTCGTGGACACGTCCTACCAGGTGCTGATCCTCAACGCGACGCCCCAGGAGGGACTGGCGACGCAGACGAGGGACGTCGTGCTCGGCGCCGGCTGGGCAGCCTCCGACGTGACCGCCGGCGAGGCCGGCAGCCAGGACTTCGCCGAGACGACCGTGTACTACCTCTCCGACGAGGACGAGGCCGCGGCACTCGGGCTCGCCGATGTGATCGGCGGAGCGCGCACCGAGCAGAGCGACGTCTACCAGGTCGCCGTCGAGGGCGCCTCGCAGCTGACGGTCGTGCTGGGTCTGGATCGCATCGAGGACTCCGCGAGCGCGACGCCCGAGCCCTGAGCCGCACCGCGCGTGTTTCGTGCCCGTAAACACTTCGCGGCATGCGTGTCAACACTTCGCCCGCGGGCGAATCTGTGAATTCTCCGATGAATACGATGGGCCCCAGTCCCACAGCAACAGGAGATTCGCATGACCCAGGGAACCGTCAAGTGGTTCAACGCCGAGAAGGGGTACGGCTTCATCACGGTCTCTGATGGCCGCGACGTCTTCGTCCACTACTCGAACATCGAGATGACCGGCTTCCGCGTCCTCGAGGAAGGCCAGACGGTGGAGTTCACCGTCGGGACCGGACAGAAGGGTCCGCAGGCCGAATCCGTCCGCATCGTCGCCTGACACCGCTTCTCACCGGCAGCGGGGCGCCCTTCGGGGTGCCCCGCTGCCGTCGTGTTGCGGCATCCTTCCCCGCGGCTTGCACTCGATAGGGGCGAGTGCCAGAATGTGTTAGCACTCCATCTTGTTGAGTGCTAAGTCCGAAAGCCACCGTCCGGGAGGGACGACACACTTATGGCAAAGATCATCGCTTTTGACGAGGAGGCCCGTCGCGGTCTCGAGCGCGGCCTGAACATCCTCGCCGACGCCGTCAAGGTGACCCTCGGCCCGCGCGGTCGCAACGTCGTGCTCGAGAAGAAGTGGGGCGCCCCCACCATCACGAACGACGGCGTGTCGATCGCCAAGGAGATCGAGCTCGAGGACGCGTACGAGAAGATCGGCGCGGAGCTCGTCAAGGAGGTCGCCAAGAAGACCGACGACGTCGCCGGTGACGGCACCACGACGGCCACCGTCCTGGCCCAGGCGCTCGTCCGCGAGGGCCTGCGCAACGTCGCGGCCGGCGCCGACCCCATCTCGCTGAAGAAGGGCATCGAGAAGGCCGTCAAGGCCATCACCGATGAGCTGCTGGCGAACGCCAAGGAGGTCGAGTCGAAGGAGCAGATCGCTGCGACCGCTTCGATCTCGGCGGCCGACACCGAGATCGGCGCTCTCATCGCCGAGGCCATCGACAAGGTGGGCAAGGAGGGCGTGGTCACGGTCGAGGAGTCGCAGACCTTCGGCACCGAGCTCGAGCTCACCGAGGGCATGCGCTTCGACAAGGGCTACCTGAACCCCTACTTCGTCACCGACCCGGAGCGCCAGGAGGCGGTCTTCGAGGACCCCTACATCCTGATCGCGAACCAGAAGATCTCGAACATCAAGGACCTTCTGCCGATCGTCGACAAGGTGATCCAGGACGGCAAGGAGCTCCTGATCATCGCCGAGGACGTCGAGGGCGAGGCTCTGGCGACCCTGGTGCTGAACAAGATCCGCGGCATCTTCAAGTCGGCCGCCGTCAAGGCACCCGGCTTCGGCGACCGTCGCAAGGCCCAGCTGCAGGACATCGCGATCCTCACCGGCGGCCAGGTCATCACCGAGGAAGTCGGTCTCAAGCTCGAGAACGCCACCCTCGACCTGCTCGGCCGTGCACGCAAGGTCATCATCACCAAGGACGAGACCACGATCGTCGAGGGCGCCGGTGAGCAGGAGCTCATCGAAGGCCGCGTGACGCAGATCCGTCGCGAGATCGACAACACCGACAGCGACTACGACCGCGAGAAGCTCCAGGAGCGCCTGGCCAAGCTCGCCGGCGGCGTCGCCGTCATCAAGGCGGGCGCGGCCACCGAGGTCGAGCTCAAGGAGCGCAAGCACCGCATCGAGGACGCCGTCCGCAACGCGAAGGCGGCCGTCGAGGAGGGCATCGTCCCCGGTGGTGGCGTGGCCCTCATCCAGGCGGGCACCACGGCGTTCGACGGTCTCGAGCTCGTCGGCGACGAGGCGACCGGCGCGAACATCGTGAAGGTCGCCATCGAGGCTCCGCTCAAGCAGATCGCCCTCAACGCGGGCCTGGAGCCCGGCGTCGTCGCCAACAAGGTGTCCGAGTTGCCGGCCGGCCACGGCCTGAACGCCGCCACCGGCGAGTACGGCGACCTGTTCGCGCAGGGCATCATCGACCCCGCCAAGGTGACCCGTTCGGCTCTGCAGAACGCCGCGTCGATCGCGGGCCTGTTCCTGACGACCGAGGCCGTCGTCGCCGACAAGCCCGAGAAGGCCGCGCCGGTTCCGGCCGACCCGACCGGCGGCATGGACTTCTGATCCAGCGCCTGTGACAGAAGAGCCCCGGCTTCGGCCGGGGCTCTTCTGCGTCAGCGGAACAGGCTCATCGTCGCCTGTTCCGCTTCGGCGTACTGGCGGCCCGCCGAGGCGAGCGCCGCGTTGATGCCCGCCAGCGACTCCTCGACCTGCCGCTGCGTGACGCGCCACTGCTCGACCGCCGCGTGGAAGGCGCTCGACGCCCCGCCGGTCCACGTGCTCTGCAGCTGCGTCAGCTGCGACATCATCGCGTGCGTCTCGCCTTCGATGCGGTCGATCGTGCTGCGCACCGAGCCGGTCGCGGCGATGACGGCGTCGCTGTCGACGGAGAAGACGGCCATGGAACCTCCTCGCTTCGGGGAGGGCCGGATGCCGATCCCCGTCCCGCCACGCTAAGCGCGCGCTCGCGCCGGCCGCGGTCCACGGCCCGGCCTGGGGAGGACGCGCAATGCGCCGGCGGCTGGGGAGGAGAACTCAAGCCGGCGGCGGCTGGATGGGCTGGGTCTCGAGGTCTCGGTGCTCCTCGGCATCCCGTCTGCTCGCGAGCGGGAAGGCCACGCGGAACGTGGCGCCGCCACCCGGAGTGTCCATCACGCGCACCGTGCCGTGGAGCGCCTCCATGATGGACTGGACGATCGAAAGCCCCAGGCCCGATCCGCCGGTCTCGCGCGTGCGCGAGGTGTCGGCCCGCCAGAAGCGCTGGAAGATCTTCTCCTTGATCTGGTCGGGCACGCCCTCGCCGTGGTCGCTCACTTCGATCCACCCGGTCTCCTCGGTCGGATCGACCCCGATGCGAAGCTCGATGGGGGAGTCCTCGGACGTGAAGCGGCGCGCATTGCCGAGCAGGTTGGTCACGACCTGGCGGATGCGGTTCTCATCGCCCAGCACGATCGGCTCGCGACGGCCCGCCGGCGAGGTCGCCGGCTCGGTCTCGGCGGTCTCGGCCCCTTCGGACTCGGCGGTGCGGGCGCGTCGGCGCAGCATCGCCAGGGTCGCGCCGGCCCGCGTGATCGCGGGTGCCTGGCGCTTCTTGGCGGCGGGCTCTGCGGGCGTGCTCGACGGCGCCGGCCGCGCCTCCGCTTCGGCGGTCGTGTCGATGACGGTCACCTCCCGCCGCGGCGAGGTCGCCCGCACATCGAGTCCGGCGTCGCGGGCGATGGGGCGCAGATCCACCTCGGTGATCACGACGTCGCGCCGCTCGTCGAGGCGCGCGAGGGCGAGCAGGTCCTCGACCATGCCGCCCATGCGGATCGCCTCCTTCTCGATGCGGTCCATCGACTGCGCGATCTGCTCGTCGCCGTGGATGGCACCCATGCGGTACAGCTCGGCGTAGCCGCGCACCGTCACCAGCGGCGTGCGCAGCTCGTGGCTGGCGTCGCCGACGAACCGCCGCATCTGCTGCACCGTCGCGTCGCGCTGCGAGATGGCGCCGTCGACGCGGTCGAGCATGGCGTTGATGGCCATCTTGAGCCGCCCCACCTCGGTCCCCGGCTCGATGTCGGTCATGCGGCTCGAGAGGTCGCCCGCCGAGATCGACATCGCCGTCGTCTCGACCTGTCCGAGGCTGCGGAAGGCGAGGGTGACCAGCAGCCGCGTCATGATCGCGCCCACGACGATCGTGATGACCGCGATGATGCTGTAGATGCCGAGGTAGGTCGCGACCGTGCGGTTCACGCCCGCCAGCGGCGCCGCGACCAGCTGCGTGTAGAAGGCGACGCCGCCGTTGCGCGTCTCCTGGACCGTGACCGCGTAGCGGTACTCGGCCTCGCCGTCCTCGCTCCACAGCGTGTACACGCCGTTCTCGCGAGGAAGCGCACGATCCAGCGGGAACGTCTCCGGCAGATCCGGGGGAGTGGCGCCGCGACCGCCGGCGACCCCCAGCAGCTCGCCGTCGCCGGTGGGGCTGTAGACCGCGACGAAGAGATCCGTGTCGCGCGCCGCGTCGGAGGGCTCGACCGTCAGGACGCCGTTCTGGATGGCGAGGTCGAACTGCTGGGCCGCCACATCCGTGCGCGCGACCTCGCGGACGTTGTCCTCGACGGTCGTGGCCAGGGCCCCGCGCAGGAAGGTCGTCGTCAGGATCCCGGCGCCGAGCAGCCCCATGGCGAGCACCGCGACCGCGACGCCCGTGACCTTCGCACGCAGGCTGGTTCCGCGCCACCAGGAGGTGACGGCGTCGTTCGTGTGTGCCAGGGCGGCTCTCCTTCGGGCCGGCTAGGCCGACTTCCCGGCCTTGAGCATGTACCCGAAGCCGCGCTTGGTCTGGATCAGCGGCTCGGACGAATGCGGGTCGATCTTGCGGCGCAGGTACGAGATGTAGCTCTCGACGATGCCGGCGTCCCCGTTGAAGTCGTACTCCCACACGTGGTCGAGGATCTGAGCCTTCGACAGCACGCGGTTCGGGTTGAGCATGAGGTAGCGCAGCAGCTTGAACTCGGTGGGGCTCAGGTCGATCGAGGCGTCGCCGACCTGCACGTCGTGCGTGTCCTGGTCCATCGTGAGCTCGCCGGCGCGGATCACCGACTCCTCATCCGCCTGCATCGTGCGCCGCAGGATCGCCTGGATCCGGGCGACGATCTCGTCGAGGCTGAACGGCTTCGTCACGTAGTCGTCGCCGCCGGCGTTCAGACCGGCGATCTTGTCCTCGGTCTCGTCCTTGGCCGTGAGGAAGAGGATCGGCGCTGTGTAGCCGGCGCCCCGGAGCCTCTTGGTGACGCTGAAGCCGTTCATGTCGGGGAGCATGACGTCCAGCACGATCAGGTCGGGCTCCTCCTCGAGGACGGCCGAGATCGTCTGGGCTCCGTTGGAGACAGCTCGAACCTGGAAACCCGCGAACCTCAGGCTCGTGATGAGCAGGTCGCGGATGTTCGGCTCGTCGTCCACGACGAGGATGCGCGGTGCGGTCATATGGCCATTATTGCCACCCATTCCATGCGCGCGCTGGATATCCGTGCGGCGGGCCGGGATCGCGGGCCCCGATCGCACCGTTCGGGCATAGGGTCGGAAGGGGGCTCGGAGACCACGAGGCGAGGAGCGCGGGATGGTTCATCACGTGATCATCGGCGGCGGGCAGGCGGCGGGATCCGCGGCCGCCACCCTGCGGGAGGAGTCGCCCGACGCGGAGATCACCGTTCTCGCGGCCGAGCCGCATCCGCCGTATCAGCGTCCGCCGCTGTCGAAGGGGTATCTCGCCGGCGTGGAAGGCCTGGACGCCGTCGTGCTGCACGCGGCGGACTGGTACCGCGAGCGCGAGGTGGACCTGCGGGCGGACACGCGTGCGACGGGCATCGACACGTCGGGTCACCGCCTCACGCTGGCGGACGGCGCGGACCTCGCCTACGACACGCTCCTCATCGCGACCGGCGCGTCGCCGCGCAGGCTCAGACTCCCGGGCGCGCACGTGCGCGGCGTCCACGCGCTGCGCACGATCGAGGACGCCGACGCGATCGCCGCGGATCTGCGCGGCGGCGATCGGCGTGTCGTCGTCGTGGGAACCGGCTGGATCGGGATGGAGGTCGCCGCCACCGCGCGCGGCTTCGGCAACGACGTCACGGTCCTCGGCCGCGGTCCCGTTCCGCTGGCGGGCGCACTCGGCGCCGAGATGGGTGAGGTCTTCGCGGGCCTCCACCGCGAGAACGGCGTGACGGTGAGGACATCGGCTCCGGTCGAGGCGATCGTCGGCGACGGTGCGGTGTCCGCGGTCGTCGCCGGCGGCGAGACCGTGCCCGCGGACGTCGTGGTCACGGGAGTGGGCGCGACGCCGCGAACGTCGCTCGCCGAGCGGGCGGGCATCCGCGTCCTGGACGGAATCGTCGTCGACGAGCATCTGCGCACGAGCGCCCCCGATGTCTTCGCGGCGGGCGACGTCGCCAGCGCCTACCACCCGTTCGTCCAGCGTCACCTCCGCAGCGAGCACTGGGACAACGCCCGCGCCGGCGGCGAGGTGGCGGCCCGCTCGATGCTCGGAGGTGACGCGCGCCACGACGGCATCCCGTACTTCTACACCGATCAGTTCGACCTCGGGATGGAGCTCTCGGGGTTCCCGACACTCATGCACGACGCCGATGTCGTCGTCCGCGGTGACGTGGACGCGCGGGAGTTCATCGCCTTCTGGCACGACGACGGACGCGTGGTCGGCGGCATGAACGTCAACGTGTGGGACGTGCACGACGACATCCAGGCCCTCATCCGCTCGGGCGCGCGTGTCGATGCCGACCGCCTGCGCGACCCCGGCGTCGAGCTCGCGGGTCTGGCCGCATGACCGCGCCCGGCACGACCGCGCTGCTGCGCGCGGGCGATCGGACGCTCGAGCTCTCGCAGCGCGTCGCGGTCATGGCCATCGTCAACCGCACGCCGGACTCGTTCTACGACCGGGGAGCCACGTTCGCCCTCGAGGCCGCCATCGCGGCCGGACGCCGGGCCGTCGACGCCGGAGCCGACATCGTCGACGTCGGCGGGGTGAAGTTCGCCCCCGGGCCGCCGGTGCCGGTCGAGGAGGAGGTCGCTCGGGTGGTCCCCGTGGTGCGCGAGCTCGCGGGCGACGTCGCCGTCAGCGTCGACACCTTCCAGCCGGCCGTCGCGCGTGCGGCGATCGAGGCGGGCGCGGCCGTCATCAACGACACCACGGGTCTGGCCGACCCCGACATGGCGCGCGTGGTCGCCGACAGCGACGCGGCGGTCGTGATCGCGCACAGCCTCGCCGCTCCCCGCACAAAGCTGCCGGTGCCGCGGTACGACGACGTCGTCGCCGACGTCTCGGCCTGGCTCCGGGACCGGCGCGAGCGCGCGCTGGAGGCGGGTGTGCCCGCCGACCGGATCATCCTCGACCCCGGCCACGATCTGAACAAGAACACCCTGCACTCCCTCGAGCTGACGCGGCGCATCGGCGATGTCGCGGCCCTGGGATCGCCGCTGCTGGTGGCGTTGTCGAACAAGGACTTCATCGGTGAGACGCTCGGCCGTGACCGCTCCGCCCGGCTGGCCGGGTCGCTGGCGGCGGCGGTCTACTGCGTTCAGCAGGGCGCGCGGATCGTGCGCGTCCACAACGTCGCCGAGACCGTCGACGCCATGCGCATGCTCGAGGCGATCCTCGGCTGGCGCGTGCCGCCCGACGACGCGCTCGTGCACAACATGCGGCCGGAGGGGAACGCGTGATGCCCACCGTGACGGAGCTCCTCGACGCGTACGCCGTCGGTGATCGCACCGCACCGGCCGTGCGCATGAACTTCGTCGCCAGCGCGGACGGCGCGGTGACCCTGGACGGACGCAGCGGTGCGCTCGGAGGCGACACCGATCGCACGCTCATGGGTGTCCTGCGGGCGCTGTCGGACGTCGTCCTGGTCGGTGCGGGAACGATCCGCTCCGAGGGGTACGGCGGCATGCGCGTCGACGACGAGCTGGCCGCGTGGCGCGTGAGGCACGGCATGCCGCCCCAGCCGCGTCTGGCGATCGTCACCGGCAGCGCCGACCTCGATCCTGCGCTCGGAGTCTTCGCCGATGCGGTGACCACGCCGATCGTCGTCACGTCGGCGCATGCACCGCTCGAGCGCCGCCACGCGCTCGACGCGGTCGCCGATGTGCTGGTGTGCGGCGAGCGCGGCGTCGACCTGGCCCTGATGCGGTCCTCGCTCGCCGAGCGGGGTCTTCCCGGCATCCTGTGCGAGGGCGGGCCGGGGCTGTTCGGAGCGCTCGTCGCCGTCGGGCTCGTCGATGAGCTGTGCCTGACGCTGTCGCCGACGCTCGCCGGCGGCGACGCCGGGCGCATCCTCCGGGGAGCGCCGGCGGCGTCGCGTCCGCTGCGGCTGCTGCACGCGATCGCGGACGACGACGGGTTCGTCTTCCTCCGCTATGCGGCGGCCACCTCGTCGGCGTCCAGGATCGTGTAGCTGTAGCCCTGCTCGGCGAGGAACCGCTGGCGGTTCTGCGCGAAGTCCTGGTCGACGGTGTCGCGGGCGATGAGGGTGTAGAAGCTCGCGGTGTCGGCCGACTTCTTCGGGCGCAGCAGTCGGCCCAGGCGCTGGGCCTCCTCCTGCCGCGAGCCGAACGAGCCGGACACCTGGATGGCGACGGACGCCTCCGGCAGGTCGATCGAGAAGTTCGCGACCTTCGAGACGACCAGCACCGATATCTCGCCCTCGCGGAACGCCTGGTAGAGCTCCTCGCGCTCGTCCACCGGGGTCTGCCCCGTGATCTTGGGTGCGCCCAGCGCCTCGGCGAGCGTGTCGATCTGGTCGAGGTACTGGCCGATGATGAGGATGCGCTCGCCCTGGTGCCGCGCGACGAGGTCCTTCACCACGCCGATCTTCGCCGGGGCGGTCGCGGCCAGGCGGTAGCGCTCCTCGTCGGCGGCCGCGGCGTACTCGAGGCGCTCGCCGGCGGGGAGGTCCACGCGCACCTCATAGCAGACGGCGGGCGAGATGAAGCCCTGCGCCTCGATCTCCTTCCACGGCGCGTCGAAGCGCTTGGGGCCGATGAGGCTGAACACGTCGCCCTCGCGGC
Source organism: Microbacter sp. GSS18 (assembly GCA_029319145.1). Lineage (NCBI taxonomy): Bacteria > Pseudomonadati > Bacteroidota > Bacteroidia > Bacteroidales > Porphyromonadaceae > Microbacter > Microbacter sp. GSS18. Next base: position 361,713 of record CP119753.1, read on the forward strand.
CGTCCTCGCGCACGAGGGTCGCAGTCAGGCCGAGGCGCCGGCGGGCCTGCAGATCGGCGGTGAGCTTGAAGACGGGAGCGGGCAGCAGGTGCACCTCGTCGTAGACGACCAGGCCCCAATCGAGCGCGTCGAGCAGCGCCAGGTGCGCGTACTGGCCCTTCCGCTTGGCGGTGAGGATCTGGTACGTGGCGATCGTGACGGGCTTGATCTCCTTGGACTGGCCGGAGTACTCGCCGATCTCCTCGGGCGTCAGGCTCGTGCGCTTGAGCAGCTCATCGCGCCACTGCCGGGCGCTGACGGTGTTGGTGACGAGGATCAGCGTCGTGGTCTTGGTGGCGGCCATCGCCCCGGCGCCCACGAGCGTCTTCCCGGCGCCGCACGGGAGCACCACGACGCCCGAGCCGCCGTCGTGGAAGATGTCGACGGCCTTGCGCTGGTAGGGGCGCAGATGCCAGCCCTCCGGCCCGGTGTCCTCGTGGAGGTCGATCTGATGCGGAGTGCCGGGCGTGTAGCCGGCGAGATCCTCGGCGGGCCACCCGATCTTCAGCAGCTCCTGCTTGATGTGGCCGCGCGCCCACGGGTCGACGACGTACGTGTCGGGGGACGGATGCCCGATCAGCAGGGGCTGGATGCGCTTGTTCTTCGACACCTCGGCGAGCACCGCGGCATCCGTCGACCGGAGCACGAGCTCGCCGCCCGTGCCGTCCTCGGCGGCGGGGGTGCGCTCGATGACGAGGCGTCCGTAGCGGTTCACGGTCTCGGCGATGTCGATCGACACCGACGGCGGCACCGGGAAGCGCGACCATCGATCGAGCGTGGCCAGCATGTCCTGGGCGTCGTGCCCGGCCGCGCGGGCGTTCCACAGGCCGAGCCGCGTGATGCGGTACGTGTGGATGTGCTCGGGGGCGCGCTCGAGCTCGGCGAAGATCGCCAGCTCGTGGCGGGCGTTCTCCGCGTCGGGGTGCGCCACTTCGAGCAGCACGGTGCGGTCGCTCTGGACGATGAGGGGGCCGTCAGCCATAACGGACCAGTCTAGTCGCGTCCGGCTCAGACCGGCCGCACGCTCACGATGCTCGTCACCGGGAGTGTGCGCTCGATGTCGGCGGCGCGGTCGCGGCCGCGCAGGCGCCCGCCGCCGAGGCCCGTGGCCTCCATCCTCAGCGTGCGCTCGCTGCCGTCGGGCATGCGCACCGTCACGATGATCTCGGCCCGGGCGCGGACCCACTGCTCCAGCTCGCGCTGGAGCCACGCGTCCTCGCCGGAGTCGCCGTGGCCCTGCCGCAGGTTCGCCACGAGTGCGGCGTATGTCTCGGCCGGCTCGGCGGATGAGACGGCCGTGCCGCTGGCGGTGCGCCGGTGCATCGCCTCGGCGCGTCCGTCGGCGTCGACCGCGACCACGGGGTAGCGGGCGTCGGCCAGGGACCAGTAGACGGCATCCCGTCCAACGCGGGTCGCGAGCCCCGCGCCGTCCGGCACCAGCCCGAGGGGTCTCAGGGCCTGGTCGACCGACAGCGCATCGAGGACGCCGAGATCGTCGCTGTCCACGCGCGTGCGACCCGAGGCGGCGTCGGCGCTCACCTGGACCAGCCCGTGTCGCGAGGACGTCGATTCGATCAGATACTCCAGCGGCTGCGGGATGCCGGTGAGCGAGAGCTCGCCGAGGAAGGCGCGGATGGACTCCGCCGTCTCGCCCTCGGTGAGGGCCGCCGTGAGCGAATCGGCGGTGAAGCGGTAGGTCGAGGCCTGGGCGCGGGACTCCCGTCGCGCCAGCGTCCGCAGCCGGAGGTCCAGCGCGGGGGCGAGGGGCCCCGGCGCGATCGCGCTGAGATCGGCCTGCAGATATACGCGGTCGATCTCCGCGGGGAGCATCGCCGCGAGGGGCGCAGGGTCGGCGACGCGTCCCTCGCGCAGGGGCGTCGTCCATGCGGGCTCGCTGCCGTCGGCGGCGATGAGCCCCCATCGCGCCGCGGCGCGCATGAGGCGCTCGGCGCGGACCGGCCAGTCGGGGTTCAGCGGATACGCGCCCGACCAGAGCTCCACGGCGATCCAGCCGCCGTCCGATGTCCGCAGGCCCGCCGGGAGGGAGTCTCGGAAGCCCTCTGCGACGCGCTGCCAGCGCTGCGGCGTCGGGGCCTCGAGCCATGTGCGCGCGGCGTCGGTGACGGTCCATTCGCGGTCGACCGCGACCGCGAGCCCCGCGCTCTCGGCGAGCAGCACGAGGTCGTCGAGCTCGTCGACCGTATCCACCGCTCCCGATTCGATCAGCCGCTTGCGGTCGACGGCGCTGACGGCGCCGGCTCCCGTCCGCGTCAGCGGCGTCGCGTGGGCGGTCAGCAGCACATCGGCGAGCGCGCCCGAGGTCGTGAAGAGGCGCTCGGCGGCGGCGGCCGCCTGCCGGGGCTCCGACGCCGTGGGCGGCGGGGGAGGAGCCTGCGCGGCGAAGGCCTCGGGGGCGGATGCCCTCAGCGCATCCGCGCGTTCCCGCACGGCGCCCAGAGGCCGCCCGTCCTCGCCGAGGAGCGCGAGTCCGGTCAGGCGATCACGGGTCGTCACGTCGCCCGGAGGCTCATCCGCTGCCACAGCGATCAGCGTCTGGCGGTCCTGCGCGGTGAGCGCCCGGTCCAGCGATGCGGCATCCAGCAGGCCGTCCGCCGCATCGAAGAAGTCCTGCCACGCCGCCGTGGGTGAAACGCCCCGCGCGGCGAGGATCTCGGCGAGCGCGTCGTCCTCGCGAGCGGCCAGCCACGTCGCGAGTGCGCGCTCGTCGGAGGGCACTCAGTCGCCTCGGTTCGCCCGCGACCGCCGGACGAGGCTCATGATGAGCACCGTCAGCAGCATGATGAACGCGACGACCGGCGCGATGTAGACCAGGACGCCCAGGACCGGCCAGATGCCGGTGGACATGTCGGCGCCGGTGCTGGAGCCGATCATGATCGCGAAGAACGCCAGGATCGACAGCAGCAGCAGTCCCAGCGACATGAAGGCCAGGAGGCGATCGATCGGGCGGACGGGGACGTCGTCGCCCGGGGTTCGGGTGCTCATTCGCTCCAGCGTACCCGGTGCCGCGCGTGCCGTAGTCTTGGAGGTCGGGGCCGCCGTGGTCCCGGGTACCGTCATGCCCGCGTTCGCGGGCTCTTCTCATGCGAGGTTCGCGCAATGCCCACCGGCAAGGTCAGGTTCTACGACGAGGACAAGGGTTTCGGCTTCATCGCCACCGATGACGGCCAGGACGTGTTCCTGCACGCCAGCGCCCTCCCCGCCGGATCCGCTGCGCCCAAGCAGGGGACCCGCGTCGAGTTCGGCGTCGCCGACGGCCGCAAGGGACCGCAGGCCCTGTCGGTCCGTTTCCTCGAGGCGCCCGTCAGCCTCGCCAAGCGCGCTCGCAAGCCCGCCGATGACATGGCCATCATCGTGGAGGACCTCGTGGGGCTTCTCGACGGCATCGGCGCCGATCTCCGCCGCGGTCGGTACCCGAGCGGCGGCCACGCGAAGAAGGTCGCAGCGGTGCTGCGCAAGGTCGCCGATGAACTCGACGCCTGAGCCGGACCCGGCGCTCCTGGACGCGCGCGACCTCGCCCTCGCCGCCCTGCACGAGATCACCACGCCCGCATCCGTCGGCCCCGCCGCCGGCTACCGCGTCGAGGACGAAGGGATCGTCTCGCTGCGCTTCGAGAACCGGCTGGGGGGCTACCCCGGCTGGTACTGGACCGTGAGCGTGGCCCGCGTCGGCGACGCCGAGCCGACGGTGCTCGAGGCCGAGCTGCTTCCCGGCGACGGCGCGCTGCTGGCGCCCGACTGGGTTCCGTGGGCCGAGCGCCTCGCCGACTACCAGGCCGCGCAGGCCGCCGCCGCCGAGGCCGCGGCCGCGGAGGAGGAGGCCGACGAGGACGAGGACTCCGAGGAGCTCGAGGACGTCGACGACCTCGACGAGTCGGACTTCGATCCCGACGGCTCGCCCATCCTCCACGCGGGTGACGTCGACGGCGTCGACATCGACGAACTCGACGAACAGCAGCCGGACGACGATGACTCCGAGGACGACGGTGACTCCGAGGATGACGACGGGTCCGAGGATGACGACGAGTCCGAGGATGACGACGAGTCCGACGACGACGACGAGTCCGACGACGACGACGACGAGTCCGACGACGACGATCAGCCCGATGACGATCACGACGACTCCGACGATGGGTCCGGTGAGTTCGGCGCCGACGCGTCCGACGAGGACCGCGACGGCGAGTGACCCCGCTCGCTGACGGCGCGCCGCGCGAGACGTTCATCTCGGTGGACGTCGAGACGGCGGGTCCGAGCCCGACAGCCCACGCGCTGCTGTCGATCGGCGCGTGCGTGGTGGACGATCCGTCATCGGGGCTCTACATCGAGCTGCGACCGGACCGCGAGGGGTCGGTTCCCGAGGCGCTCGCGGTGAGCGGTCTGTCCACGGCGGAGCTCTCGCGGTCGGGCACGGACCCGGCCGCCGCGATGGCGCGATTCGCGGACTGGGTCGATGCGGTGACGCCCGCCGGCGCGACCGCGGTGTTCGTCGGGTTCAACGCCGGATTCGACTGGATGTTCGTCGCCGACTACTTCCAGCGCTACCTCGGACGCAACCCGTTCGGCCACGCGCCGCTCGACATCAAGTCGTACGCGATGGGCCTGCTGGGGTGCTCGTGGCGCGACACGAGCATGCGCCGTCTCGCCCCCCTCTTCCTGAGCGGACGTGAACTCAGCCACAATGCCCTCGAGGACGCACGTGATCAGGCGGAGCTGTTCCAGGCGCTGCGCGCACGAGCGGGAGAGGGGACCCATGACGAGCCCGGAGGAGCCGCGGGACGCTGAGGTGCCGCGCCCGGCCGACGATTTCGACCCCATCGTGGCGGTGCGCGAGATGGCGGCCGCGGCCCGCGCGCGCGGCATCGAGCTCGACGAGAGCGAGACCCTCAGATGGCTGGCGGCGATGGCCGCCGGCGGCGAGGATCTCGTCGTCGACGCCGAGTCCGGCACATTCGGCCACCGCATCTCGATGCTCGACTTCAGCCCGCACGAGCTCGAGCGCTTCCGCCGGATCGGGCGCATCGTCGAGGTCACCGGGCCCGACGGCGTCGCCGAGAGCGCCCTGGCGCTGTCGGGATCGGCCGCGCAGTCGAAGATCCAGACGTACCCGGGGGACTGCGACTACTTCGAGCGGCTGAACATCCGCGCCGGCACGCGTGCCGAGGCGTGCCGGATCCTCGGTGAGCTGATGCGCGAGAAGGCGAAGGACTTCGACCGCGGCGACGGCTTCCAGTTCATCGAGGGAAAGCTCGGCAGCTACCCGGGTGACGGCCGCCACGCCGGCGCTCCGGTGCAGCGGGGGACGCCGATCTCGTGGACGCCGGAGGAGATCGCCGCCGGCGAGCTGCACTGGACGACCGCCGACGGCGCAGACGCCGTCATCCGCTGGGAGGACGCCGCGCAGGATCCCGGATGGTGCAAGCTCGACTGGGTCGTCGCCGACCCCGATCGCGTGCGCCTCGCGAACGCCAGCAACGTCATCGACGTCACGTGGGAGGGCCCCGACGGCGAGATCGTGCCGCTGGACGGCTACCTCGACGCCTACTTCCAGGAGGTCTACCTCGACGCCGACGCCGTGCCCACGTTCGTGAAGGTGGTCGCCCATGTCTCCGACGACGCGCTCGACGACTACGTCGAAGCGCTGGAGGGCGAGGTCCGCAAGTACCTCACGAAGAACGTGAACTACGGCAAGGCGGCCAAGCGGATGTACAACCTGTTCCGGCTGTCGGGCCGGCACCTCGATGCGGCGTTCGTGCGCGAGCTGTTCGACGAGCCGGCGACGATGCTGTATCAGGTGTGGTCGCTCATCTCGACCCTCGACAACGCGACGCGGCCGGATTCGGCGATCCCGGTCGAGCAGGTGCGCGCGCAGGCGGACGACCTGGTCATCGAGGTGACCCGCGCCCTCGAGGGCGACGTCGAGATCGAGATCGTCGATGCGCTGCTGGCCCTGCGGCGCACGCTGGAGTCCTCCTCGGATGCCGTGCTGCGCTCGTCCGAGGTCGAGGGCGCCCGAACCCGGGTGGTCAACGTCGTCAACGGGTTCTTCAAGGACAAGCTGGAGTCGGTGCCGACGATCCGCGCCTACATCCGCGACGTGCAGGCCGGCGCGGCGCACTGACGGGGCGCCGCGCCGCCGGGCTCACATGTTCTCGAGCGTGTAGTCGATGCAGCGGATGAGCTGGCGCACGTCGTCCGGCTCGATCGAGACGAACGTCGCGATGCGCAGCTGGTTGCGCCCGAGCTTGCGGTAGGGCTCGGTGTCGACGATGCCGTTGGCGCGCAGGCTCTTCGCGATCGCCGAGGCATCGATGCTGTCATCGAAGTCGATCGTGACGACCACGGGGGAGCGGTCCGCGGGGTCGGCCACGAAAGGCGTCGCCGCGGCGGACGCGGTGGCCCACGAATACAGCGCGTCCGAAGACTCGTGGGTGCGGGCATCCGCCCACTGCAGTCCGCCGTTCTCGATCATCCAGTCCAGCTGCGAGCCCAGCAGGTGCAGGGTCGTGATCGCGGGCGTGTTGAGCGTCTGGTTCAGGCGCGAGTTGTCCAGCGCGTTCTTCAGGCTCAGGAAATCGGGGATGTAGCGCCCGGATGCCGCGATGCGCTCGATGCGCTCGATCGCCGCCGGCGACACCGCCGCGAACCACAGGCCGCCGTCCGAGCCCAGGTTCTTCTGCGGCGCGAAGTAGTACACGTCCGTCTCGTGGACCGAGAAGTCGATGCCGCCCGCAGCGCTGGTGGCGTCGATGACGGTCAGGGCCCCGTCGTCGCCGGCGACGCGCGCGATCGGCGCGGCGACGCCCGTGGAGGTCTCGTTGTGCGGATAGGCGTACACATCCACGCCCTCGACGGCTTCGGGCACGGCGCGCGTGCCGGGTTCGGCCTTGCGCACATCGGGCGCGTCGAGCCACGGGGCGGCGGCAGCCTTGGCGAACTTGCCGCCGAACTCTCCGAAGACCAGGTTCTGGCTGCGCCTCTCGATGAGCCCGAACGCCGCGGCATCCCAGAACGCGGTGGACCCGCCGTTGCCGAGGACGATCTCGTAGCCGTGGGGCAGGCGGAACAGCTCAGCCAGGCGCGAGCGGACGTGGCCCACGAGGTTCTTCACCGGCGCCTGCCGGTGCGAGGTCCCCAGGATCGTGGCGCCCGGCCCGACGAGAGCCTCCAGCTGGGCGGCGCGGACCTTCGAGGGGCCGCAGCCGAAGCGTCCGTCGACGGGCAGCAGTTCACGGGGCAGCGAGACGTGTGACATGGCTCGATTCTAGGGAGAACGGCCCGCCGCGACCGGACGAAGGTCCCCTTGTGACGACACGGATGCGCGGCACACGGCGACCGGGGACGGTTAGGCTGTCCTTTGCTCGATTCCGAAGCGAGGACGACCCGATGACCGACCTGATCGACACGACCGAGATGTACCTGCGCACGATCCTCGAGCTCGAGGAGGAGAACATCGTTCCGCTGCGTGCACGCATCTCGGAGCGGCTCGGGCACTCGGGCCCCACGGTGTCGCAGACGGTGGGGCGCATGGAGCGCGACGGGCTCGTCGTCGTCACCGACGACCGGCGTCTGGAGCTCACCGGCGCCGGACGGCAGAAGGCCGTCGACGTGATGCGCAAGCACCGGCTCGCGGAGCGTCTGCTCTCGGATGTCATCGGCCTGGACTGGGCCTACGTCCACGACGAGGCCTGCCGCTGGGAGCACGTCATGAGCGAGAAGGTCGAGCGGCGGCTGGTCGAGCTGCTCGGTCACCCCACCGAGTCCCCGTACGGCAACCCCATCCCCGGCCTCGACCAGCTCGGCGACATCCCGGCGAACCAGTTCGAGCAGGGCGTGGTCGGTCTGGTGAAGAAGCTCAACGACGCCGGCGGGCCCATCACGGGAACCGTGCGACGGCTCGCCGAGCCCGCGCAGGTCGACCCCGAGCTGCTCCAGCAGCTCGCGTCGGCGGGCGTCGTCCCGGGAGCGCACGGCGACTACCGCTACAGCGAGGGATACGTGCTGGTGCAGATGGACGGGCGCGAAGACGCCCTCGAGCTGCCCGTCGAGGTGGCCGGCCACATCTTCCTCGTGGAGGGTGTCGCCTGACCTCCGGCAACCCCGTTCAGCGGATGTCCAGCGGGTTGCCAGCGTTGAAACGTGACATGTTCGTTACCTTCCGGTAGCCTCGAACAGTCCGGATGGCGCGAAGCCTGCCGTACGGACACCGCGCAGAACGCCTCCCGGCTCGTCCTCTGCACGGTGAATGCACAACGTGCCCCGACATCGAGTGCTGACGAGCCGGCGCTCCGGCGTCGAGGCGCCGGAGGATCGATTGGCTGAAGACAGAGATACGCCCCAGGGCGGTGACTCGGCGAACACGGCGGGTCTGACGCGACGTGACCGCTCGCGGCGTACCGCGGTGACCCGTCCGGCGACCACGACGGCACCGCGCCGTCCGGCGAAGGCCGCGCGCAAGCGCAAGGTCAATCCCCTCAGGACCGCCGCGATCCTCACCATGGTCGGCGGCCTCATCGCCACCGTCGCCCTCCCCGCCTACGGCGCCTTCCGCACGTCCGGCGACGAGACGGTGACACTGCAGCAGATCGCGCTCGACGATGCCCAGTCGCTCGTCGTCGCCTCGGACGCCGAGTCGGTCGACCTGTCGCGCGAGAGCTATTCCGCGACGACGCAGAAGGAGATCGACGAGAAGAAGGCGAAGGAGGCCGCTGCGGCCGCCGCCGCCGAGCGCGCCCGCGCCGCGGCCGCCGCCGCCGCGTCGGTCCCCGTCAACGTCAGCATCAGCGCCGGCAGCGGGAACGTGCGCTGGCCGATCCTCAACTTCACCAAGGGCCGCGGTCTGTGGGACTCCGGCTACCACCAGGGCGTCGACCTGCTCGCCTCGTGCGGCACGCCGCTGTACGCGGCCGCGTCGGGCGTCGTGCGCGTGTCGCAGGAGAGCTTCGGCGGCTACGGCGTGGCCGTCGTGATCGACCACGTCCTCAACGGTCAGTCGGTGTGGACGCTGTACGGTCACATGACCTACGGCAGCCGTATGGTCTCGGCCGGGCAGAGCGTCTCGGCCGGCCAGCAGATCGGTGTCGTCGGCTCGACCGGAAGCTCCACGGCGTGCCACCTGCACTTCGAGGTCCACATCAACGACCAGGTGGTGGACCCCTGGGCCTGGCTGACCACCAACGCCGGCTGAGCGCCCTGACCGGCGCTTTCGTTCTCCGACACGCAACACGGCGTTAACCGCCGTGTGCGCCCGCATGTCGCTGTGTGCACTAGCCTGAGACGGACGCTTGAGAGAAGCGGAGGTCGTCGAATGGGCAGCATCCCACGCATCCGAACCACGGTTGCGCTCGGACGCCACGTCCTTCGGCATCGCATGAGCGGATGCTGCGGTCATTCCGTCGCGCCAAGGCGCTGTCTGTAGACAGCGCCTTTTTTCGTGCCCTCTCGTTCCTCGATCGCGCCGAAGAGTCGAATCACCGGGAAGCCGTCCCGGCCGTTCGAGAGGATGAGGAATGCGCACTCTGGTGCTGAATGCGGGGTATGAGCCACTCGCGGTCGTGTCGTTCAAGCGCGCGCTCGTGCTGGTGATGAACGAGAAGGCGACGGTCATCGAGCATGTCGAGGCCGAGCCGGTATGGGGGACGAGAAGAACCTACGATCGCCCCGCGGTCATCATCCTCACCCGCTACGTCCGCGTGCCGGGCGTCCGCCACGTCCCGGTGACCCGACGCGGCGTGCTGCGTCGCGACGCCCACCGATGCGGGTACTGCGGCAAGTCGGCGGCCACGATCGACCATGTGCTGCCACGCTCCCGCGGCGGCGCGGACTCGTGGGAGAACCTCGTCGCGTGCTGTCTTCGGTGCAACAACGTCAAGGGCGACCGCACGCCGCAGGAGATGGGATGGGAGCTGCGCCACCTTCCCGCGCCTCCCCGCGGCGGGCAGTGGACGGTGCGGGGCACCGAGCGTGCGGATCCGCGCTGGGAGCCGTATCTGGCGCTCGCCGCCTGAGGGTCCGGTGCGTCTCGGGGACGGTTTCCCCCGGTGAGCTCCGACGACCGTCTCCGCGTGATCTGATGGGGGCATGCAGCGCGCCCTCATCGTGATCGACATGCAACGCGGCTTCGACGACGAGTCCGTCTGGGGCCGGTTGTCCAACCCCGCGTGCGAGCAGAACGTCCGGGCTCTTCTCGAGTCGTTCTCGGGAGCGGGCGAGCCGATCGTCGTCGTCCGGCACGATTCCCTCGAGCCCGGCTTCGGGCTGAGCCCCGGCGAGCCGGGAAACGCCCTGGTCGACACGGTCGCCGAGATCGAGCCGGCCGTGCTGGTGACCAAGCACGTCAACTCGGCCTTCTACGGCGACCCGGACCTGCACGCCTGGCTGCGCGATCGCGGCATCCGAGAGCTCGTGCTGTGCGGCATCCAGACCGACATGTGCGTGGAGACGACCGCACGCATGGCCGGCAACCTCGGCTACGACGTGACGGTGGCGATCGACGCCACGCGCACGTTCGACCTGTCGGCGGAGGTCCCGGGCATCGGCACGGTGTCGCGATCCGCCGAGGACCTCATGGCGACGACGGCGCTTCAGCTGCAGGAGGGGGACTTCGCCCGCATCTCGGCCACGAGCGACCTGATCTAGCAGACTGTCGAACATCCTGCACGGAAACCGTCGTTTCCGATGTCGGAGGCCACGCGTACCGTTCGAATCGACATTGAAGCATTAGAACATACGTTCTACGATGTCGGGGTGGTGGTCGTCGTGCAGAGTGAAGCGCTCTCGACCGGTGCGGTGTCCGATGACACGGTGCCGGCAGGCGGTGCGCGCGGTGACGGTGCGCGCGGTGACACCATGCAGCGGCTGCGCGACCAGGTCGCGCGCATCCAGGGGCGCCGACTCGACGAGCCCGTGCTGCCGGTCCACGACGCCCTCGCGCCGCTGCTGCCCGGACGCGGGCTGCGGCCGGGAGCCGCATACTCGCTGCCCGGATCGACGTCCCTGCTGCTGGGACTGCTGGCCGTGCCGTCGCGATCGGGGGCATGGTGCGGGGCCGTGGGCATGCCCCAGCTGGGAGTCGAGGCGGCCGACGCGATGGGGGTCGACCTGTCGCGGCTCGTGCTCGTCCCCGAGCCGGGCCGGCGCTGGCTCGCCGTCACCGCGACGATCGCCGACGTGCTTCCCGTGGTCGCGGTGCGTCCGCGCGGTCGCGTGGCCGACGGCGAGGTGTCGCGACTGGCCGCGCGTCTGCGGGACCGGGGTGCGGTGCTCCTCGTCGACGGGCCGTGGCCGCAGGCCGAGGCGGTCCTGACGGTCGACCAGCCCGAGTGGCGCGGCCTCGGGCGGGGCCACGGCTACCTCGAGGGCCGGGCGGTGACGGTGACCTCGGCGAGCCGTCGGTGGCCGACGCCCCGTCGGGCGCGCGTCATGCTGCCCGACGCGCGGGGGGACGTCTCGCGTGCGCCCGACGCCGTGATGCCGGTCGAGCGCCCACACCTGGTGCCGCTGGCGGCGCGGGCGGCGGGCTGACATGTCTCCCGATCCCGTGGCGCCCCCCGAGCGGAGTCTCGTGCTCTGGCTGCCGGACTGGCCGGTCGTGGCGTACCTGCGCGAGAAGGGCTCGGCGGCCGACGCCCGCGCGCCCCTCGCCGTCGTCGAGCGCAACGTCGTCGTGGCGTCCTCTCCCGCGGCGCTCGCCGACGGGGTGCGTCCCGGCCAGCGACGGCGCGACGCGCAGGCGCGGTGCCCGCTGCTGACGGTGATCCCGGCCGACCCGGCGCGCGATCACCGGGCGTTCGCCCCCGTGATCTCGCACATCGAGCAGCTCGCACCCGGCGTGCAGCCGGTCCACCCCGGCCTGTGCGCGCTGCGCGCACGCGGACCCGCCCGCTACTACGGCGGCGAGGATCGCGCCGCGCGCACGATCCTCGCCGCGCTCGCCGAGGACGGACTCGCCGGCGCCCGCGCAGCGGTGGCCGACGGGCCCTTCACGGCGGAGCAGGCTGCCATGCTCGCCACGAGCGCGGCGGAGCCCGTGTTCACGGTTCCGGCCGGCGGGTCCGCCGGATTCCTCGCGCCGCTCTCGGTGGCGGCGCTCGGCCAGTCGTCCCTGCTCGGCGTGGTGGCGACGTCGCGGGACGTCCCGCCCGCCGACCTCGTGAGCCTGCTCGCCCGCCTGGGCGTGCAGACCCTGGGCCAGTTCGCCGGCATGGACCCGGAACGCGTGCGCGAGCGCTTCGGCGAGCGCGGCGTGCGCCTGCACGCTCTCGCCGCGGGCCGCGATTCGCAGCCGGTCCGCCCGCGCACTCCGCCGCCCGAGCTGCATCGCGAGATCGCGTTCGAGCCGCCGCTCGAGCTCGCCGACCAGGTCGCGTTCGGCATGCGCGTCGCCGCCGAGGAGTTCATCTCGGGTCTGGGGGCGGTCGACCTCGTGTGCACCGAGCTGCGCGTCGAGCTCACCGGCGACCGGGGCGAGCGCAGCGAGCGCGTGTGGCTGCATCCGGCGTCCTTCGACGCATCGGCGGTGGTCGACCGGGTCCGCTGGCAGCTCGCCGAGGAGGCCGAAGGGCTGCGCAGCGCCGTGGCGCTGGTGCGGATCTCTCCCGAGGCGGTGGACGACGCATCCCACCACGCTCCGGCGATCTTCGGCTCCGGTCCCGAGGAGCGCGTGCACCACGCGCTGTCGCGCGTGCAGGCGATGCTCGGGCATCGGGGCGTGCTCACCCCCGATGTCGGCGGCGGCCGGTGGCTCGCCGAGCGCCAGGTGCTGGTGCCGTGGGGCGACCGGCACGAGAAGGGGCGCGCGGGGCTCGCCGCCGAGCGTGCCAGGCCGTGGCCGGGGAGCCTCCCCGACCCGCTGCCGGCGACGGTCTTCACGCCGCAGCGCCCCGTCGAGGTGACCTCGCAGGGCGGATTCGCCGTCGACATCGACGAGCGGGGGACGCTCTCGGCGGTGCCGGCGCAGCTGGGGCTCGGCGATCGCGTCCTCGGGATCGCGTCGTGGGCGGGGCCGTGGCCGGTGAACGAACGCGGGTGGGATCCCGCCCGGGCGCGGCGCGCCCACCGGTTCCAGGTCGTGGATGCCGACGGCACGGCGTGGCTGCTGGTGTGCGAGGCCGGGGCATGGGCCGCGGAGGCGACGTATGACTGAGGGAGTGTCCCTGACGGGCGGGGGCGGCTGATGGGCTTCAACAACCCGGGAGTGCCGTGGTCCGAGATGGAGCGGATCCTCAGCGACCGCCGACGACCGGGAGGGCCGCCCGCCGGCGCCGACGGCGGCGACAGCCCGGCGTGGTCGCACAAGCGCGGTCCGTACGTTCCGCCGCCGATCGAGCGTCCCGCCGACACCGTGCCCTACGCCGAGCTGCACGCGCATTCGTCGTTCTCGTTCCTCGACGGCGCCTCCTCTCCCGAGGAGCTCGCCGAAGAGGCCGAGCGACTGGGCCTGCACGCCCTCGCGATCACCGACCACGACGGGTTCTACGGCATCGTGCGCTTCGCCGAGGCCGCAGAGTCGCTGGCCCTCAAGACCGTGTTCGGAGCCGAGCTGTCGCTCGAGCTGCCCGCACCGCAGAACGGCGAGGCCGACCCGGTCGGCGCCCACCTGCTCGTGCTCGCCCGCGGCGAAGAGGGCTACCACCGGCTGGCCTCGGCCCTCACGCATGCGCAGCTGGCCGGGCGCGAGAAGGGCAGGCCCGTCTACGACCTCGACGAGCTCGCCGCGCAGGGGCGCGATCACTGGGTGGTGCCGACCGGATGCCGCAAGGGCGCCGTACGGCGCGCGCTCGCCGCCGAGGGGGCGGGCGCCGCCGCGCGCGAGCTCGACCGCCTCGTCGCGCTGTTCGGTCGTGATGCCGTCCACGTCGAGCTCATCGACCACGGCGATCCGCTCGACACGCGCCACAACGACATGCTCGCGGGCCTCGCGCGCGATCGGGGCCTGCCGCTCGTGGCGACCAACAACGTCCACTACGCCGTGCCCGAGCGGCAGCTGCTGGCCGCCGCCGTCGCCGCCGTGCGGGCGAACCGCGGCATGGACGAGCTCGACGGGTGGCTGCCCGCGCATGCCGGCGCCCACCTGCGCTCGGGCGCCGAGATGGCCGAGCGGTTCGCGCGGCATCCGGATGCCGTTGCGCGCACGGTGACCCTCGCCGACGAGCTCGCCTTTCCGCTGCGCCGCGCCAAGCCCGCGCTGCCGAAGCAGGAGGTGCCCGATGGCCACACGCCCATGTCGTGGCTGCGGCACCTGGTGTGGGAGGCGGTGCCCCGCAAGTACCCGGACCTCACGCCCGCGAATCGCGCGCGCATCGAGAAGGAACTCGGGGTCATCGAGCTGAAGGACTTCCCGGGCTACTTCCTCATCGTCCACGGCATCGTGCAGGAGGCGCGCCGGCGCGGCATCCTGTGCCAGGGGCGCGGGTCGGCCGCGAACAGCGCCATCTGCTATCTGCTCGACATCACCGCCGTCGACGCGATCGCGTACGATCTGCCGTTCGAGCGGTTCCTGTCGAGCCTGCGAGACGAGGAGCCCGACATCGACGTCGACTTCGACTCCGACCGCCGCGAGGAGATCATCCAGTGGGTCTACGCCACGTACGGGCGCGAGCGGGCGGCGCAGGTCGCGAACGTCATCCAGTACCGGCCGAAGAACGCCATCCGCGACATGGCGAAGGCCCTCGGGCACTCGCCGGGGCAGCAGGACGCGTGGTCTAAGCAGGTCGAGGGGTGGGGTGCGAAGCTCGAGACCCCGGGGGAGCACGACATTCCGGACCGCGTGCTGCAGTACGCCACCGAGCTGCTGAAGGCGCCGCGGCACCTCGGCATCCACTCCGGCGGCATGGTGCTCACCGACCGGCCGGTGGGCGAGGTCGTGCCCATCGAGCACGCGCGCATGGAGGATCGCACCGTCATCCAGTGGGACAAGGACGACGCGGCGTGGATGGGCCTGGTGAAGTTCGACCTGCTGGGCCTCGGGATGCTGGCGGCGCTGCAGTACTGCTTCGACATGATCCGCGCCTCGACGGGCGAGGACTGGGAGCTGTCGACGCTGCCGAAGGAGGAGCAGGCCGTCTACGACATGCTCTGCCGGGCCGATTCCATCGGGGTGTTCCAGGTCGAGTCGCGCGCGCAGATGGGGCTGCTGCCGAGGCTGCAGCCGCGACGGTTCTACGACCTCGTGATCGAGATCGCCCTCATCCGGCCAGGACCCATCCAGGGCGGTGCGGTGCATCCGTTCGTCCGCCGCAAGCTCGGACTCGAGAAGGTGACCTATGCGCATCCCAAGCTGAAGCCGGTCCTCGAGCGCACGCTCGGCATCCCGGTCTTCCAGGAGCAGCTCATGCAGATGGCGATGGCCGTGGGGGAGTGCACGGGCGAGGACGCCGACCTGCTGCGCCGCGCCATGGGGTCCAAGCGGGGTGTCGAGCGCATCGAGTCGCTCAAGGCGAAGCTGTACGAGGGGATGGCCTCGAACGGCCTCGTGGGCGAGGAGGCGGATGCCATCTACGCCAAGATCCAGGCGTTCGCGAACTTCGGGTTCGCCGAGTCCCACTCGCTGTCGTTCGCGCTGCTGGTGTACGCCTCGTCGTGGATCAAGCTGCACTATCCCGCCGCGTTCCTCGCGGGGCTTCTGCGCGCGCAGCCCATGGGCTTCTACTCGCCCGCGACCCTCGTCGGCGATGCGCGCCGGCACGGCGTCGAGGTGCGCCGCCCGGATCTGCACGCGTCGGGAGTGGAGGCGGTGCTCGAGCCGGTTTCTCCTGTTCTCGCGTCGGACGCCGGCGTCGATCCCACGGGCATGGAAGCCTGCGCCCATCGCGTCCAGCCGCCGGTGGGGCCCTTCGACGTGAACGCGCCGGACGAGTCCGCCGCGCACCGCCGGGACGGACGGTTCGCGGTGCGGCTGGGGCTCGCGGGGGTCAAGGGCGTCGGGAAGGTGGCGGCCCAGCGCATCGTCGCCGCGCGCGAGGCGGACGGGGAGTTCCGCGACCTGCGAGACCTCGTCCGCCGCACGAGCGTCACGGCCGCCCAGGTCGAGGCGCTCGCCACGGCGGGGGCGTTCGAGTGCCTGGGCATCACGCGGCGCGAGGGCATCTGGCTCGCGGGGGCCGCGGCGCAGGACCGGCCGGAGTTCCTGCCCGACTCGCTCGTGTCGGTGCAGCCGCCGCTGTTCACCGACCCCACCTCCTACGAGCGGCTCGCATCCGACCTGTGGGCGACGGGCATCTCCACCGACGACCATCCCATGACCCACTACCGCTCGGGCCTGGACGCCCGGGGCGTGCTCACCTCGCGCGAGCTGCGCTCTCACGAGACCGGCCGCAGGGTCGAGGTCGCGGGGCTCGTGACGCACCGGCAGCGGCCGGCGACGGCATCCGGGGTCACGTTCCTCAACCTCGAGGACGAGCACGGGCTCGTCAACGTCATCTGCTCGGTCGGGGTCTGGAATCGCTATCGCCGCGTCGTGCGGGACGCGCCGGCGCTCATCGTGCGCGGGATGCTGGAACGTTCGGTCGAGGGCGTCACCAACCTGCTCGCCGACCGGTTCGACGATCTGCGGGTGGGGGTGCAGCATCAGTCGCGCGATTTCCGGTGAACGGTGCTCGAGCCCGCCGCGGTGCTGCCCAGGAGCCGATGGGGGAGGCCCCGGGTAGCGTTCGCGGCATGCCGGAGCGGGTGCAGGACTGGTGGGCGAGACGCCAGTTCTCGCGCGGTCGCGCCGTGCCGTACGAGGTCGGCACCTACCGCGACGCGTGGGCACCGTATCCGGTCCTGATCCGCCAGTACCATCCCGACCTCAACGCCGGCATCACCCTCACGCAGATCCCGCCGGCCGCCGACGTGCTGCTGCTGTGGCAGTGCGACACCGGCCACCTGTTCGTCGCCACGCCGACCGAGCAGCGGTCGCGCCCGACGCGCGAGCGGCGGAGGTCGGTGTGGTGCCCGGAGTGCGCTGCCCTCGCGAATCCGCCACGCGTGCGGATGCCGGACACCGGCGCGTTCGTCATGCAGGATCCGGCGGCCGGAGCCCTCGGTCCGCAGGATTCGACCGCCGGTGCCGCCCCTGCTGCCGCCGCTGTCGGCGCCCCCGCCGCCGGCACGACCGCGCCGCGGGCCGCGCAGCGGTCGGCGAGCGGACGCGCGCGGGCTTCACGACGCGCTCGCGGAGTGTGCGCCGAGACCCCGGATCTGCCCGTGGGGGAGCCGTTCCTCAGCGCGTGCGCGCCGGTCCCGGCATCCGCCGTCGAGGCGCGCCTGCGCGCCGACCTGTTCGCGCGGCTCGCGGTGACCGAGGGCCTGAACGCGGTGCGCGTGGCACGCCCGTTCTTCGACCACGTCGAGGTGTGGCCCGACATCCTGCTGCCCGAGCTGCGCGTCGCGATCGAGTACGACAGCACGGGGAGACACGGCCTCGAGCATGTCGGCAAGCGCGAGGACGCCGACCGGCGCAAGGACCGCGCGCTGCGCGCCGCGCACTGGGAGGTCGTCCGGCTTCGCACCGGCCGGCTCGAGAAGCTCGGTCCGCACGACCTGCAGCTGGCCGCCTGGAACGGCACGGCGCTGTCACGCCTGCTGGACGTGCTCCGCGAGGTCCGCGGGCCGCTCATGATCGATGCGTATCTGCGCTGATGCGCGCAGCTCGATCCCTCTCAGCGGGCGCCTGTGGATGAATCGGGCGGGGCCCGCCGGGACCGAGTAGCTTCTCGCCCATGCGGATGCCGATGCGCACGTGCATCGAGGAGGGGGGCGGTCATGTCCGAGTCGACCGCGGACGCCAGCGGCACCGATCGCCCGACGAGCTTCGTCGTCGCCGTCATCGTGACGCAGCGGGTGGGCGCGTGGCGGCTGATCGTCGCCACGACGATCCTCACGACGGCGTCGTGGGTCGGATACTGCGCGTTCGCCGTCGTCTTCATCGCCGGGCCGTCGTAGCCGGGCGATGGCCTCCACGAGGGTGCGCGACGCCTCGGGAAGGATCGCGGATCCGGCTTGTGGAGTTGGCGGCCGGGGTGCCCGCTGACAAGATCGACCCATGGGCGTCCTGGTCAACGTGGTCAATGTGTTCGTCGACACCGACGGCGAGCACGGCAATCCGCTCGGGATCGTATGGGCGTCGACGTCGACCAAGGGCCGCGAGCAGGAGATCTCCGCCGATCTCGGGTTCAGCGAGACGGTGTTCATCGATCAGATCGCCGGCACCGGCATCCGCGCGCGGATCTTCACGCCGACCCGCGAGCTTCCGTTCGCGGGGCACCCGACCGTCGGCGTCGCCGCGTGGCTGCGGGCGTCGGGGGACGACATCCGCACGGTGACGGTCCCCGCGGGCATCGCCCGCGTCCGCGTGGACGAGGACCGGGTGTTCGTCACCGGCAGGCCCGAGTGGGCGCCCGACTTCCTGTGCGAAGAGCTCGCCACGCCGCGGGACGTCGAGCTGGTCGACCCCGACGCCTACGGGTACGGAAAGCACTACGTCTGGGCGTGGATCGACCGGGACGCCGGCTCCGTCCGCGCACGCATGTTCGCCCCCGAGCTCGGGATCCGCGAGGACGCGGCCACCGGCTCGGGTGCCATGCGCCTGACCGCCGCCGTCGGCCGCGACCTCCGCATCCGGCAGAGCGAGGGGTCCGAGATCTTCACGCGCGTCCTGCCCGGTGGCCAGATCGAGGTCGGCGGTCGCGTGTCCGAGGCCCGGCTGGCCGAGATCGGCTGAGCGTCACCAGCGGTTGTGGACCTCCTCGGCCCAGCCGAGGATCCCGCCGAACGCGACGACCTCGCCCTCCGCGGTCCGGAACGTCCCGCTCCAGTGCCCGAAGCACTGATCTGTGCGCGACGAGACGACCCCGAGGTTCGTGCGTGTGACCTTGTCGTAGAACGGTGCGAAGGTCGCGTCGAGCCCGCCGCCGCTGATGCGCCACGGCGTGCGCCACGCGGCCAGGTCGTACTCCCAGCGCAGTTCGTCATGGATCTTGTGGAGCCGCCCGTCGACGACGATCGCGTTCTCGGTCGACCCTGTGCCGTCGGTCCACTTCCCGCCGACCTGGATGCCGATCACGCGGCCGTTCGCGACACCGGAGCCGGCGCCCCAGTTCCACGCGATGTCGTACGGCCACCGGCCTCGGCCGTGGTCGAGGACCGCCCACGAGGAACCCGCGGGGATGTCGTGGGTCACACCGTCGACGGTCACCGATCCCGAGGCCGGACGGGCGAGGTCCTTGACGGTGTACTGGAAGCGCCGGTCGCTCCACGGCACCACGACCGCGAGGCGCTCGTGCCCGACGGGGAGCGCGGCGACGACATCGAACGACGCGCCGTCGATGCGGGCGCGCAGCCGCGTCCCGCCGTCGACCTCGTCGATGTCGATCTCGAGCCCTTGCGCGCGGGCGCGCGCCGACCCGGCCCCGAGCGTCGGCGGCAGCTCGACACCCCGCGCCGGAATGGCCGTGACCCCCTTGCTCCACGTCCGCTCGGTCTCACGGTCGAAGATCCACACCTCGTGCACCGCGGCGTAGTCGATCGACGACACCGTCAGGGCGAGGATGTGGGTGGGCGTCGAGACGTTCCAGTACTCCCAGCGCTTGTTGCGGCCGTGTCCGCGCCCGAGTCCCGACGTGTCGACCACGGGCTGCCGGGCCCAGCCGACGGCTGCGCGGTTCAGGCGTCCGTTCGGGAGAGTCAGCGGCACCGGCGCCGTCAGCTCGGCCAGCGTCATGCATCCTCCGTGATCAGCGCTCGTCGGCCGTCGACCACGCGATGTCCGCGACGCACAGCCCGTTCAGCGTCTCACGATAGAGCACCGCCGCGGGGAAGAGCCGCCCGGAGCGTGCGTGCGCGTCCAGGTCGAGGTCGATCCGCCACGCCGCATCGTCCCCGTCCGGCGACGGCGCAGCCATGCGCGCGGGCGCCCCGGGCGACATGCCGTGCCAGTCCTCGGGGACGCCGAAGTCGGCGGTGCCGTCGGCGCACGCGAACGCGTCCTCGTCTCCCGATGCCGCGGCCGTGATGAGCTCGCGGGTCCGGTCGATCACCTGAGCCCTGTCCACGCCCCAAACCAGGGTGTCCGGCGAGCACGCCACGAGAGCGGCTGCCAGCGACAGGGGCGCGAGCGAGCCCGCGGCGCGGGCGGAAGAGGTCACGGCGCCAACCTACTGGGCCGTCGGGTGAGAAGCACGGCCGAAGAGGTTCGGGTCGAACCCGTGACAGCAGGACGACGAGCGCGTGGCGCCCCTGGAGGGACTCGAACCCCCAACCGTTTCCTTAGGACGGAACTGCTCTTCCATTGAGCTACAGAGGCTGGCCGCTCAAGTCTACAGAGACGACACGGGGCTCCCGCGCATTGCGCGGGAGCCCCGGAAGACTCTGGTTCGGGCGTCAGCCCTGGGCGGCGAGTGCGAAGCGCACCGAGCCGTCCTGCGACATCTCGGCATCCAGGACACGGTCCTGGAGGGCCTGGGCGGCGCCGCCGTCGAGGAACACGCGCGCACCTTCGGTCACCACGACGGTGTCCTCGGGCTGCGGTTCCTTCGCGATGGAGAGCTCGAAACCGGATGCCGGGTCGGTCTCGCGGATGCGGACGCCCCCGTCCTCGGCCTCGGGCGTGCTGGCGACGATGTTCTTCACTGCCTCTGCGGCGGTCTGGGTCAGCGTGAGCATGCTGATACTCCTTCCGGTTCGGACTGAGTCGGCCACGATTCCGAGAAATGCCGGCATCCGCAACCCCGTCGGCCGTCTGAGCGCCCATTCCCACCGGATACGGAGGTTCGCGCCGCCGCGTGTGGCATCCTCGCGCGTCGCGCGCGCGTCAGCGGGGGATGTTCCGCGCGCGGAATCCCACGAAGCCGATCGCGAGCAGCGCCGCGCCGATGCCGCCGAGGACCCACTCCGCCGCGACCGAGACGTCCTCGGACGGCACGCGGCCGACGGCGTGGACGGGCGAAAGAGTCATCGCCCAGTCGGGGAGCGATACCGTGTCGCCGAGGATGGCCACGAAGGCGATGTAGCCCAGCACGATCCAGATGACGGCGGTCGAGCGGGGGAGTGCGCCGAACAGCGCCACGGCGAGGCCGAGCACGACCAGCAGGGCCGGCAGGTAGGCGGCGCCCGCGGCGAGGACCCCGTCGACCTCGGTGCCCGCGGTCGCCTGCAGTCCGGCGGTCCCCGCGAGCAGCGTGGCAGCGGCGAACACGGCCATCACCGCCGCGTGCGATGCGAGCCACCACGCGCGGGCGATCGAACGCGCGAGCGTCGGTTCGAGCCTGCCGTCGATCTCCTCGGATCGCACGCGGCCGAGCCCCTGCCCGATGACGCCGATCGCCATCAGGACGACCAGCACCAGGGTCAGTGCCGCATACGCGTCGTTCACGCTCGATGCACCGCCGAAGAACGCCTCCATCGCGGGATTGGCGCTGATCGCCTCGGCGATGTCATCGGTGAACGCGCCGAACACGGCGGCGACCACGAACGATCCCGCGACCCAGGCCGCACCCGACGGTGCGTGCATGCGCAGCACGAGCCCCGGCGTCGTGCGCAGCAGGCCGCTCGCGCGCGCCGGGCCGCTGCGCGCCGAGACCATGGCGGCCCCGAGGTCCCGTCGGCCCACGAGCACGAGTCCTGCGGCGATGAGGACGGCGGCCACGGCCACCGCGAGCGCGAGCGGCCACAAGCGGGGCTCGTCGGTGAACGGCCGGGTCTCCTGCTGCCACGCCAGCGGCGACAGCCACTTCCAGCCGTTGTCGCGCACGTCTCCGATCGCGCGCGTGATGTACGCCGCGCCGAGGACGAGGATGCCGAGCCCGGTCACGGTCCCCGCACGTCGCAGCAGCTGCCCCACGAATGTCGCGAGTCCGACGAACACCACGCCGAGCCCGGCGATCGAGGCGCCGTACAGCAGCGCACCGCCGGCATCCTCGCCGTATGCGATGAGGGTGAGGGCCATGCCGGCGGCGACGACGACGAGCGCGGTGACCGCCACGGTCGCGGCGGCCGCCCAGGGTGCCCGGGCGCCCACGCCGCGCGAGCGCAGCAGCTCGAGCATCCCGCTCTCTTCCTGAGCCCGCGTCTGACGCACGACCAGCAGCAGGCCCATGAGAGGGATCGCGATCGCCGAGATGAAGCCGAACTCGTTCGACGTGACGCCGCCCAGGGTGTCGGCACCGTACGGCGTGCCGTTGATCGCCGCCATTGCGGGGTCGCTCGCGACGGTCGCGTCGTACGTCGCCAGCTGCTCGGCGGTCGGGTAGAGCCCGTCGATCGCGCCGACGGTGGCGATGTACCCGCCCAGCAGGGCGACGATCCAGATGACGACCGCCTTCCACCCGGTGCGCAGCTGCACGTGCAGCACCGCTGCGAAACCGCTGCGGTGTGTGCGCGAGCTCACGCGGCGCCTTCGTAGGCGCTGAGGAAGAGCTCGTCGAGGCTGGGCGGCCGCACCGTGAGCGTCGTCACCCCGACCGCGAGGATCGGCGGGAGCACGCGATCGAGGGCATCGGGCTCGACCGTGAAGGTCAGGTCGGTGCCCTCGCCGGCGTCGACGGCGTGGACGTCCGTGACGGCGGCGTCCTCCGGCGCGGGAACGCGCGAGCGCGTCACGGCGTGCACCGTCGTGCGTGAGAGCCGCCGCAGTTCGGCGACGCTCCCGGACTGCACGACCTTGCCGTGACGGATGATCGTCACCGACTCGCACAGCGCCTCGACCTCGCTGAGGATGTGGCTGGACAGCAGCACCGACGCGCCGTCCGCCGCGCGCTCGCCCACGCACTCGCGGAAGACCTCCTCCATCAGCGGATCCAGGCCCGAGGTCGGCTCGTCCAGGATCAGCAGGTCCGCGTCGGCCGCGAGCGCTGCCACCAGCGCCACCTTCTGGCGGTTGCCCTTGGAGTAGTCGCGGATGCGCTTGGTCGGATCCAGGTCGAAGCGCTCGATGAGGTCCGCGCGGCGCCGGTCGTCCAGCGGTGCCCCCGACGACCCCAGCAGGTCGATGCACTGCCCGCCGGTCAGCTGCGGCCACAGAGCCACATCGCCCGGGACGTAGGCGAGTCGCCGATGGAGAGCGACGGCATGCACGAACGGATCGCGGCCGAAAAGCGACACCGTGCCGCCGGATCGCCGCATCAAACCCAGCACGATTCTGATGGTCGTCGATTTTCCCGCGCCATTGGGGCCGAGGAATCCGAGGACTTCGCCCTCGTCGAGTGTCAGATCGAAGCCGTCGAGCGCGCGGACTTTTCCGAAGTTCTTGGTGAGCCCCGCGATGTCGATGACCGCGTCGCCCGCCATGTCAGTGTGCGGCTTCGTATGCCTCGAGGACGGATGCCGGAACGCGCCCGCGCTCGGAGACATCGTAGCCGTTCGCCTTGGCCCACTCGCGGATCGCGCTGTAGTCCTGCTGTCCGGAGCGGCGCCGCTTGCGCGGGGCTGAGGGCGTCGCGCCGCGGGACGAGACAGTGCGCGCCGCGGCGATGAAGGGGGCGAGCGCGTCCCGCAGCTCGCCGGCGTGGGCGTCGGTGACGTCGATCTCGTAGGCGACGCCGTCGAGCGAGAACGTCACGGTCTCGCCCTCTCCGACTTCGAGGACGGTGCCGTCGATGTCGTCGACGAGCTGGTGCACGATTCTTCGGGCCATGGCATTCACATTACGCGCATAAACGCGGAATTGTCGCACGCCGCGGCGAAATTCCGGGGCGTGCGACAATTCGGGCATTCTGCGGACGAATTCGTGCTCGAGGTCAGGGGCGGTTTCCGCCCGGTCCGCCTCCCATTCCACCGCCGCCGGGTCCGCCCGTGCCCGTGGACACGGTGGTCGAGGCGGTCGCGCCGGCCGACGTCCCGTCGACCGTGACGGTGTAGGTCTGGCCGTCGGTCAGGCCCGAACCGCCGTAGACGACGCCGCCGAACGACACGCCGGCGTCGAATGCCGCCACGACGGTGCCGTCGGCCGCGGTGACCTGGATCGACGAGCCTGCCGAGCCGCTGAGCGACGCGGTGACGAGGGCCATGCCCTCGACGGTCACGCCGCCGTTCGAGTCGATCGTGGTCTCGCCGCCGCCGGCCGGCCCCGTGAAGGCCACCTCGCCGCCGCTGAGCGTGATGGTCCCGTTCGAGTCGAGGCTGTCGCCGCCCGACGAGACCGTGACGCTGCCGCCCGAGATGGCGAGCGTCTCGCCCGTGTCGGCTTCGCCGCCGCCGTTCGCGCCGGCGGCGTTGATGCCGTCGTCGCTCGCGGTGACGTCGATCGTGCCGCCCGAGATCGCGACATCGGTGGCCTCGAGTCCCTCGTACGAGCTGGTGACGGTCACCTCGCCGTCCCGGATCTCGAGGGTCTGCTCGGCGTGCACGCCGTCGTCGCCGGTGGTCAGGGTCAGCGCAGCGCCGCCGATGCCGACGGAGCCGTCCGAGTGGATCGCATCGTCGGCGGCGTCCACCGTGATCGTGCCGCCGTCGAGCGCGACGACCGCGCCCGCGACGATGCCCTTCGCGCCCTCATCGGACGCCGTGCCGGCACCGGCGCTGACGTCGACGGTGCCGCCGGTGACGACGACGTCGGTCTCGGCCGCGAACCCGTCGTCGCCGGAGGTGAGCGACAGGTCGCCGTCGAGCACCAGGATGTAGCCCTGCGTCGCGTCCGAGTCCTGATCGCTCTTGAGAGCGTCGCCGCCGGCGTCGACCGTGACGGTGCCGCCCTCGATCACGAGGGAGTCCTTGCCCCGCAGGCCGTCGTCGACGGCGTTCACCGTGAGGTCGCCCGAGAGGATGACCAGGTCGTCCTTCGAGGTGATGCCGTCGTTGCCGTTGGCGGTCACCTCCAGCGATCCCGTGCCCGAGATCGTCAGGTCGGCGTCGCTGTAGATCGCGGCGTTGGCCTCGGCGTCATCGGCGTACGAGGATGCATCCGACACGGCGTTGTCGCTGCCGGCGGCGAGCGAGATCGCGACGTCGTCTGCCGCGGTCACCGTGATGGCGGCACCGTCGGTGTTGGCGATGTCGGCGTCGTCGAGGATCAGCACCACCTGCGCGTCGTCCCCGGCGTCGACGACGACCGAGCCGTCCAGCGACCCGGTGAGGCGGTACACGCCCTCGGCGGTGATCGTGACCGTCGAGCCGTCGATCGACACCCCGCCCGACGAGGACGAGGCCGTCGTGCCGCTGAGGGTGATGTCCTCGGCATCCGCCTCGGCCCACTCGTCGTCGTTCACGACGGTGTAGTCGGCGTTGGCGGCGATGACGGCGTCCGCGTCGAGGTCGGAGTCGATCACCGCGGCGGTCGTGGTCTCGGTCGTGGTCTGCGTGGTCGACGACGCGGCATCCGATGATGAGTCGGTCGCAACGGCGGCGCAGCCGGCGAGGACGACGGCGGAAAGGGCGAAGGGGATGGCAGCCAGTGTCAGGCGGCGGCGGAGCATGAGGCCTCCTCGATTCGGTGGTCGGGTGAGAACGGGCCGCGGAGGAGCCGGGCCCAGCGGTTGTGGGGGAGGTCGGGGTTCAGTGCGGCGAGCCCCGTGGCGTACTTGCTGACGGTGGCGGGGCGGATGCCGTGCCGCCACAGCGTCCGGTCGACCAGCGACGGTGCCGAGCCGGACTTGGTCTCGACGATCACGAGGTCGGGGATCGAGAATCCGTCGCCGTCGGCGTCGAGCCACGTCAGGTCGGTGTCGACGGTGGCGCGGCCGACGCCGTCGGGCGCGAGGAGCGTCGCGCGCCGATAGCGGGTGACGAGCGTCGCGTGGAGCTCCTCGGCGCGCTCGGACGCGACGCCGATCGTCTGGAAGACCTCGGCGATCTCGTGGCGGGCGCGGTCGGTCAGTTCATCGGCACGTTCGGGGTCGTATGCCTCGCGCTCCTTGACGGTCGCGCCGCGCGCGCCGCGCGTCTTGATCTCGAGGAACGCCGAGCCGGTGTCGAGGTAGCTGCGCGTGCGCAGCTTGAAGCGGCGACGCCGGGGCTGGGCCGCCATGTGGAAGCTCAGCAGATCGGGGGTGTCGAAGTAGACCGACTCGTACGAGAAGTCGCGGGAACCGTCGATGTCGAGCACGCGGGTTGCGGCATCCATGTCGTCCAGGAGTGCCTCGAGCTCGCCACGGCTGAGCACGTACTTGCGGTCGATGCGCGTCAGCAGGGCGGCTTCGGCGACGAGGTCGTCGAGCGTGACCGGTGAGAAGCGGTCGAGGGGGCTCATCGTCCCGCCCCCGCCGTCGTGGCCCGGCGGGCGGGGGCGCCTGCGGCGGCCTTGTAGCGGACGTCGACCGTGGTGGTGTCATTGACCAGGTCGAGGTCGGTGACCGTCACGCGCGTCACCTGGGCCCCCAGGCGGGCGGTGAGCTCGCCGTGCAGCTCGACCTCGTCGGTGATCGCGCGATCCAGGCGCACGCGCTGGTCCCGGCTCCGGGCCAGCAGTCGCGGGTGGTCCGCGGCCCACATGACGGCGAGGATGAGCACGATGAGCCCGATCGCCGGGAGCGGGTCGGTCTGGGGCAGGCCGGCGATCAGGCCCATCGCGAGTGCGGAGAAGTAGTAGGCGACCTCGCGCTGCGAGATCTCCGACGAGCGCAGGCGGATGATCGACAGCACGCCGAACAGACCCAGGCCCAGACCCAGCGCCACCTCGGCCGTGCCGAGCACCGACGCCACGGCGAGGACGCCGACGTTGACGCCGAGGAAGGCGACGACGAGGTCCCGGCGCTGGTGCCGGCGGTAGTAGAGGCCGAGGCTGAGGACGATGGCCGCGATCAGATCGATCGCGATGAGGAGCAGGGCGCTGGCGGTCATGAGCTTCTTCCGGTCTGGAGCGGGTGTGATTCCATTCGAGCTGGCGAGCCTATGGGGCTCCTATGACGAGTCTTTGACGCCGATTCCAATTCCGTCCGGCCGAAGACGAGCGAGCGCTGCACGCCGTAGCTGGTCACGAACAGCACGGCCTCGGTCGCGATCTTGGCGCCCAGCAGCGGCACGCCGAAGCTCGTGAGCGCCTGCATCCACACGATGTTCGAGGCCAGCAGCAGCCCCGCCAGCAGGGCGTACGCCGCCGCCTGGCGCCATCGTCCGCGACCCCGCCGGCCGAACACCACACGTCTGTTGACGACGAAGTTCACGGTGGCGCTGACCAGGCGCGCCCCGACGATCGAGAGCACGAGCGAGCCGGTGAGCGCCGTGAGCGCCAGCAGCGCCAGCGTGTCGATGGCGAAGGCCAGCAGCGACGAGCCGCCGAAGAGCACGAGCGGCAGCACGATGCGCAGCGAGTCGGCGACGGGCCGGAAATGGCTCGACGCGTTGTCGTCGAGGTAGACCGTCTCGACCGCCATCTCCCGCGTCGCGATGCCGGCGCGGTGCGCCCGCAGCAGCACGTTCTGCTCGTACTCGAACCGCTCGCCCGGGACCTCGAGCAGCCACGGGAGGATGGACGCCGGAAGCCCCCGCAGTCCCGTCTGCGTGTCGCTGAGACGCCATCCGGCCGACAGGCGGAACAGTCCCCGCGACGCCGCGTTGCCGACGCGGCTGCGCAGCGGGACGGAGCCGGTGAATCCGCGGCAGCCGAGGATCATCGCCGGCGTCTCGGCCGCCGCGTCCTGGCGCAGCCCGTCCGCGACGCGCAGGATGTCGGCCACGCGGTGCTGCCCGTCGGCATCGGCGGTCACGACGTCCTCTCCGGGCCGGGTTCGCACGATGTCGGCGAAGGCGGTCTTCAGCGCTGCGCCCTTGCCGCGATTCGCCGCGTGGCGCAGCACGCGGGCGCCCGCGTGGCGGCACGACCGGAAGACGTCGGCGTAGGCGGGGCCGCTGCCGTCGTCGACGACGAGCACCTCGACGTCCGGATCGGATGCCGCCAGCTCGCGCACCAGCTGCGGCAGCGCCGCCCCCGGGTCGAGGGACGGGATGACGACGATCACGAGTCCGCCCCCGCGATGTACAGGATGTCGCTGGTGGCGCGCTCGCCGCCGTTCGAGGGCGAGTTGACGACCTCGCCGTTGAAGTACAGGGTCGACGATCCTCCGCCGTCGAGGTTGTAGGCGGTCGTGGCGCCCAGCGAGACCATGAGCTCGGCGAGCTCGGGGAGCGTCACGCCCGCGCTGTACCCGGTCTGGCGTCCGTCCACCACGACGAACACGAGGTGGTTGTCGTCGATCACGCCGACGGCCGTGCGGGGCTGATCGCCCTGGATCGAATGGTTTCCGAAGTTGGTGTCGATCTCGACGTCGTCGATGCCGGAGATCACGGCCCCGTCCTCGACGATCGCGGGGCCGAAGCTGAGGGTGTTCCAGGCGCCGTCGGCGATCAGCTCGTCGGCGCTGGTCTCGGTCTCGTCGTACACCGCCACGGTGCCGTCGGCGTAGAAGACGAGCCCGTCGCGCGCGGGTTCGTCGCGGTAGACCACGCCGTTGCGGATCACGATCCCGGTGTCGCGGAAGCCGTAGTAGTCGCCGTTGATCGCCAGGATCGCGCCGTTGTCCTCGGCCATCTCGCTCGTGAGCTCGGTGATGTTCTCGCCGAACTGATCCTTCGCGAAGGCGCTGCGCAGGGCGGTCGCGTCAGAGAGCACGACGTCGGCGACGTAGGAGGTCACGGTGGAGTCCCCCGAGCCCGACGTGACCGTCGACAGCGTGATCGATGTCGAGACGTCGTCGTAGCTCGTGTCGGTCACGACCACATCCGCCGTCGCGTCCGCGCCCGCATCGGACGCGGCGTCGTCCGCGGCATCCGCGTCGGTCGAGGCCGATTCGATGCTCGAGTTCGCCGCCTCGTAGGCCGACACGTCTGAGATCTCGACGTGTTCGACGAGATACCGGTCGGCCGCCCACGCGGCGGTGCCGCCGGCGGTCAGCAGCAGAGCGAGAGCCGAGGACAGGATGACGGCGCGACGACGGCGCCGGCGCGGGCGGGGCGAGGAGTCCATGCATCCATGGCTACGCACCGCCCCTATCCGTGCGGTCGCCGGAGCCTATGGGTGGCCTGGGGATCCCGCCTGCGCCGCGGTCTGCGGAGCGGGCGCGGGCCTCAGGGAAGGATGCCGGCGCGGCGGGCCTTCGCCACCGCGGCATGCCGGGTCGAGGCGTCGAGCTTCGACATCGCCGACTGCAGGTACGACTTCACCGTCACCTCTTTGAGCTGAAGCGCGGCGGCGATCTCGGCGTTGGTCGACCCGAGCGCTGCGCATGCGAGGACGTCGGTCTCGCGCGGCGACAGCTTCACGCGGCTGTCGGGCGCCGGCGCTTCGCCGGGCGGGCGCGACAGCGACGCGAGGCGCTGCTCGAGGTGGGCGAGGCGGTCGCGCACCGTGGCGTCGGTGACGGCGGAGGCGATGCTGCGCAGCTCGGCGAAACTCTCGCGGAGCTCTTCCTGCACCGCGGGCGCCAGCGGCGCTCCCGCCGCGAGCGTCGGCATCGCGGCCATCCGCCGACGGACCTCGTCGCGCACCCGCAGCTCGGTGCCGAGCTCCTGCGCGACCGCGAACGCAGGGCGGGCGACGACGTCGCCCACGGTCGACTGGCCCCACGAGCCGCAGTAGAGGACACCCCGCGAACGTCCCCCGACCACGATCGGCACGGCGAAGAGAGTGGCGATGCCCTCCGACAGCACAGGTCGGTCGTAGTCGTGTGTGATGGAGCGGGACGTCCGGTAGTCCACGGCCAGACGCGGTCGCTTCTCGACGAACGCGCGCCCGCCCAGACCCCGGGTCGCCTCCACGACGAGTCCGTCGAGATGGCGGGTGCGCGCACCGTAGACGCTCGAGACGGTGATCGCGTCGCCATCGGCCAGGCCGCCGAACGCGAGGGGGAAGCGGGTGCGCCGGGCCAACTCCGACACCGCGTCGGCGACCGCCTTCGCGTCCTCGTCGTTGCCGGCCTGCGTCTCCACGCACTACCTACTTCCGGGGGTGACGGCCCCGTCGCCGTCTTTCGTACCGTGACCATACCATCGGGCGCGGCGGTGCCGCCCCGGGAATCCCCCGAGAGTGCGAGGGTGCACTCCGGCAGCTGGCAAGGAGGCCACATGTCCGAATCCCGCATCGATGCCGCCCCGCCGGGCGAGGTCGACTACGTCGCGGAGGAGTCGTCGCCGCGGTTCATCGAACTCAAGCGCCGGCAGCGAGGCTTCGTCTTCCCCATGGCGATCGCATTCCTCGTCTGGTACTTCGCCTACGTGCTGCTCTCGTCGTTCGCGCCGGAGTTCATGGCGCAGCCCGTGTGGGGTCTGGTCAACGTCGGGCTGCTCCTGGGCCTCGGCCAGTTCGTGACGACGTTCGCGATCACGATGGGCTACGTCTCGTACGCGAACCGGAAGCTCGACCCGCTCGCCGAGGAGATCCGCGATGAGCTCGAGCAGCAGTTGGAGGGATCGAAGTGAACGACGTCTTCGCCGCCGTCGACGCCGCCGTGGAGACGGTCGAGAACAACCCCGTCCTGAACATCTCGATCTTCGCCGCGTTCGTCGCCGTGACCCTGTTCATCGTGCTGCGCGCCAGCCGGAACAACAAGTCCGCCGCCGACTACTACGCCGCCGGGCGCAGCTTCACCGGGCCTCAGAACGGGTTCGCCATCTCGGGCGACTACCTGTCGGCCGCGTCCTTCCTCGGCATCGTGGGCGCGATCGCGGTCAACGGGTACGACGGGTTCCTGTACTCGATCGGGTTCCTGGTGGCGTGGCTCGTCGCGCTGCTGCTGGTCGCGGAGCTCATGCGCAACACCGGCAAGTTCACGATGGCCGACGTGCTGTCGTTCCGCCTCAAGGAGCGGCCGGTGCGCATGGCCGCCGCCGTGACGACCCTCGCGGTCTGCCTGTTCTACCTGCTGGCGCAGATGGCCGGCGCGGGCGGCCTGGTCGCCCTGCTGCTGGGCATCAACGATCAGATCGGCCAGTCGGTCGTCGTGGCCGTCGTCGGCGTCCTCATGATCGTCTACGTGCTGATCGGCGGGATGAAGGGCACCACGTGGGTGCAGATCGTCAAGGCGTTCCTGCTCATCGGCGGTGCGCTGGCCATGACCGTGTGGGTGCTGGCCCTCAACGGCTTCAGCTTCAACGCGCTGCTGGAGAGCGCGGTGGCCGCGTCGACGAGCGACCCCGCCGACGCGATCCTGGCCCCCGGGCTCAAGTACGGCTCGAACCCGTGGGACTTCATCTCGCTCGCCATCGCCCTGGTGCTCGGCACCGCGGGCCTGCCGCACGTGCTGATGCGCTTCTACACGGTGCCGACGGCCAAGGAGGCCCGTCGCTCGGTGGTGTGGGCGATCTGGCTCATCGGGCTGTTCTACCTGCTGA
Source organism: Microbacter sp. GSS18 (assembly GCA_029319145.1). Classification (NCBI taxonomy): domain Bacteria; kingdom Pseudomonadati; phylum Bacteroidota; class Bacteroidia; order Bacteroidales; family Porphyromonadaceae; genus Microbacter; species Microbacter sp. GSS18. The sequence goes on from CP119753.1 coordinate 393,003, forward strand.
CGCTCGTGCTCGGCTACGGCGCGGGTTCGCTCGTGGGAGCGGATGCCATCCTCGCCGCGCCCGGCGGCGTCAACGCGGCTGCGCCGCTGCTGGCCAACGCCCTCGGCGGACCCCTGCTGCTGGGCTTCATCTCGGCGGTCGCGTTCGCCACGATCCTCGCGGTCGTCGCGGGCCTCACCATCACGGCGGCGGCGTCGTTCGCCCACGACATCTACGCCAACGTGTGGAAGAAGGGCAACGTGCCGCCGGACGGCGAGGTCAAGGTCGCCCGTCGCACCGTGATCGTGATCGGCGTCCTCGCCATCCTCGGCGGCATCGGGGTGCAAGGTCAGAACGTGGCGTTCCTCGTCGCGCTCGCCTTCGCCGTCGCGGCCTCGGCGAATCTGCCGACGATCATCTACTCGCTGTTCTGGCGCCGGTTCACCACGCGCGGCGCGGTGTGGAGCATGTACGGCGGTCTCGCCTCCGCCATCATCCTCATCGTGCTGTCGCCGGTGTTCTGGGGCACGCCCACGAGCGTGTTCCGCGACGTCGGCACCGCGATCTGGCCGTTGAACAACCCGGGCATCGTGTCGATCCCGCTCGGATTCTTCCTCGGCTGGCTCGGCTCGGTGATCTCCCACCGCGGGGAGGACCCGCGCAAGGCGGCGGAGATGGAGGTGCGCTCGCTCACCGGCTTCGGGGCCGAGAAGGCGTCGCATCACTAGGGGGCTCCGTCCAGCCGCGGCCCGGGGCGACACGTCCCCGGGCCGCGGCTGCGTCCGGCGGGTCACCGCGCGAAGACCGGATCCGCTCGCTGCTCGAGGTCGATGAGGAACTGCTTGACCTCGGGTCGCCCGCCGTACTCGCCCAGCGATCCGTCGGCGCGGACGACCCGGTGCACCGGCACCACGAGCGAGAACGGCGTCGAGGCGCACGCCGTGCCGACCGCGCGAGCGGCGCGAGGGCTTCCCGCCCGGATCGCGACTTCGCCGTAGCCGGCGGTCTCCCCGTACGGGATGTCGCACACCGCCTCGAGCGCAGCGCGGCTGAATCCTCGGACGAAGCGCCAGTCCAGCGCGACGTCGAACATGCGCAGCGCGCCGTCGAAGTAGGCGTCGAGCTGCTCGGCAGCCTGCGCCGCGGCATCCGTCGTCTCCGGCTGCGGACTGGCGCGCAGCAGGAGGGCCACGCGCTCGAGGTCGTGCTCGAGGGACCCGTGCGCCGGATGCAGCCACACGACGGCGTCCGCGACGGTGACGATCAGGATGTCGCCGACGGGGGAGTCGGCGGTGATGAAGCGCGGTGCGGGGTCCATGCGTCCATCCTGGACGCCGGTCCGGGGTCGCGCGTGCCGCGCCTCCGGACTGTGCACAGCCGATGTCGACGACGGCCTGGGGAGGAACTGCTGATCACCCGGCGTGTCCGCAATCGTGCGAAACTCGGCCCGCCTGCCCGCCCGGCGCCCCGTCGGCGCTTACCCTGACACGTGTGTGGCGAGCAGAAGGCAGCGTCGTGGCCGGCGTGCAGGACGGCGCCGAGGTGACCCCCGGCACCCTCGGCATCGCCGAGCGGGACGCCACCGTCGTGCACGTCGCCGACGCCGAGCGCGACCGGATCCGGCGCGAGACGGCGATGCTCGGAGGACGCTCGACGCTGCTGCACTTCTCGGAACACGACGATGCCTCGATCGAGATCACGAACGCGCATCCCGGCAGCCTCCCGACCTTCCTGACGGGGCGGTCGACGCTGCTGTCCAACCTCTTCCGCGACGAGGTGGCGCTTCGGAATGCGCGACTGGCGGCCGAGCGCATCACCGCGAAGAACGTCGAGCTGCGCACCACGCGCGGGCTCGAGGCGATCCACCTCGCCGTCGGCCTGGCGTCGTGGCAGGTCGGCGACACCACGTGCACGGCGCCGGTGCTGCTGCATCCGCTGGCGATCCGGCGCCACCACGCCGACTTCGAGCTGATGCTGCAGGGGACCTTCACCGTCAACCCCGAACTCGTGCGGGCACTCCGCGTGCACTTCGGGATCGAGCTCGACGCTCCCGCCCTGGCCGCGCTCGCCCACGCGCGGGGCGTCTTCCAGCCGCAGCCGGTGATCGACCGGCTGCGCGCGGTGACGGCCGGCATCGACAGCTATTCGGTCAAGCCGCGGCTGCTGGTGTCGAGCTTCGCCGACGTCGCCGCGCCCATGTCGCGCGATGCGCGCGATCTCGACCACCCCGTGCTCAATGCGCTGGCCGGCCATCACCGCGATCGCGAGAACCTCGCGATCCGGCGCAACACGCCCGCGGCGCCCGACGCCGACAGCCGGCCCCCGGCCGCCGACACGCTGCTGCTGGATGCGGACGCCGAGCAGGAGCACGTGCTCGCGCGCATCGCCGCCGGCCAGTCCCTGCTCGTGCACACGCTGCCCGGCACCGGCGGCACGCAGACGATCATCAACGCCGTCGGGGCGCTCGTGCGCGACGGCAAGCGGGTGCTGGTCGTCAGCGCCCGGCGGTCCACGCTCGAGGGCGTCCGGCACCGCCTGGCGGGGATCGGCCTGCCGGGTCTGGCGGTGTCGCCGCGGCACGTGCAGCGCGACCTGATCCGCGCGATCGTGCGCAACGAGAAGGCGACGCCGCCGAAGGTCGCCGAGATCGACGACGCGCTCGTGCGCCTGCGCACGGTGCTGCGCGACTACCGCAGCGCCGTCACGTCGCGCCATCCCGACTTGGACGTCACGATGCTGGAGGTCCTGGCGGAGCTGTCGCGCCTGGCCGCGCGCACGCCCGCTCCCGCCACGACCGCCCGCTTCGACGCCGCCGCGCTCCAGGCCCTCTCCGAGCGCCGGCCCGAGGCCGCCGAGAAGATGCGTCAGGCGGCCCGACTCGGCGAGTTCCGCTTCGGCCCCGACGATTCGCCGTGGTACGGCGTGTCCTTCTCGACGACGGAAGAGGCCCGTGCGACCCACGCGCTGGCCGGCAAGCTCCACCGCTCCGCCGTGCCGACGCTGCTCGAGCGCGGGTACGAGCTCATCGCGCAGACCCGCATGCGTCCCTTCGGCACGATCGCCGAGATGGGCGAGTACATCTCGCTCCTCCAGGGTGTGCGCGATTCGCTGGACCGCTTCAGCCTCACCGTCTTCGAGCGGCCGCTCGCCGAGCTCATCCAGGCGCACGGGCCGCGACGCGACGCGCCGTCGATGACGGGCGCCAATCGCCGCCGGCTGCGGCGGCTCACGCGCGAGTACATCCGCCCGGGCGTGCACATCTCGGACATGCACGAGGCGCTCCTGCGTGTGCAGCATCAGCGCACCGAATGGCAGCGCTTCGTCGACGCCGGCGTCGCCCCCGAGGTGCCGATCGGCCTCGCGGACGTGCACGTGGCGTGGCAGCGCGTGGACGCGGAGCTCGCCGAGCTCGATCGCGCGCTGGGTCGCTCCGGCCCCGATCGGCTCGCCGCTCTCCCCGTCGCCGAGCTCGTCCGCACGCTCGCGGCGCTCGCGGCCGACTCCGAGGTGTTCACGAACCTGCGCGAGCGTGCGGCACTGCGCACAGAGCTCGCCGGACTCGGCCTCGAACACCTGCTCACCGAGCTCTCGGTCCGCCATGTGCCCGAAGAGGCCGTGGGCGACGAACTCGAGTTCGCGTGGTGGCAGTCGGTGCTGGAGCATCTGCTGCACAGCGACCGCGCGCTTCTGGGTGCGAACACGTCGGTCGTCGACCGGCTCGAGCGCGACTTCCGTCTCGTCGACGAGGCCCACGCGGCCGCGTCCGGCCCGCTGCTGGCGAACCAGCTGGCGACGTGGTGGCGCATCGGGATCGTGGACGAAGCGGGCGAGGCCGCCGCGCTGAAGTCCGCCCTGAAGGCCGGCACGAGCGACGCGCGCGAACTGGCATCGGTCGCGCCGACGCTCCTGAGGACGCTCGCGCCCGTGTGGCTCGCGTCGCCCTACGACGTGCCGATGATCCCGGACGACTCCGAGTTCGACGTCGTGATCATCGCCGATGCCGCGGCCGTGTGCCTCGCCGAGGCGGCGCCCGCCCTGCGGCGCGCGCGCCAGGTCGTCGCGTTCGGCGACCCGGTGATCCAGAAGCCGACGCCGTTCACCGTCGCGCCCGGACGGCCGAGCATGCGGGCCGCGCAGGACGACGAGGTGCCGTTCGACACCACCAGCGTCTTCGAGCGACTCGCGGAGCTGCTGCCGGTCGAGACGCTCACCCGCAGCTACCGCGCCGGGGGAGAGGACCTCGCCGAGCTCGTCAACGAGGCCTTCTACGGCGGCGAACTGGTGTCGCTGCCGTGGGCGGGATCGTACCTGAGGCGCGGCAGCCTCAGCGTCGACTACGTCGAAGGCGGAACCGGCGTGCCCGACGCCGTCACGGGGGCGGTCGAGAGCCCCGACGCCGAGGTCGCCCGCGTGGTGACGCTCGTGGTCGAGCACGCCGTCAACCGCGGGTCGGAGTCGCTCATGGTCGTCACGGCGAGCGAGCGCCACGCGCACCGCATCCGTGCCGCGGTCGAGTCCGCGTTCGCGGGCCGCTCCGACGTCGCCGACTTCGTCTCGCGCGCCACGGCCGAGCCGTTCGCGGTGCTGACCCTCGAGGAGTCGGTGGCCGAGAGCCGCGACCGCGTGGTGTTCTCGCTCGGCTACGGGCTGACGCGACACGGGCGCGTGCTGAGCGACTTCGGGGACCTGTCGACGCCCGACGGCGAGCGGCTCCTGACGGTCGGCATGACGCGTGCGCGTCGATCGATGGTGATCGTGTCCTCGATCCGGCCGTCCGCGTTCGACGACGGACGCCTCGAGTACGGCGCCGCGACCCTGATGTCGATCCTCGGCTCGCTCGCGGCGCGTGCGCGCGAGGCCCGGCTGGAGGACCTGGCAGACCCGCTCACGCTGGCGCTCGCCCGCGAACTGCGCCGGCTCGGCGTCTCGGTCGACGTGCATTACCGCGGGCTGCTGCCGCTGGTGGCGCAGTCGGGAGGCAGGGCGGTCGTGGTCGAGAGCGATCCCGAGACGGTCGGCGAGTCGCTGCGCGAATCGCTGCGGCTGCGGCCCCAGATCCTGCGGCGCCTCGGGTGGCACTACGTGCGCGTGCACTCCTTCGACCTGTACAGCGACCCGGCGGGCGTCGCCGCGCGGATCGCGGGCCTCCTGGGCGTGTCCGCCGAGGCGGTGACCGCCGACGGCGACACGCAGCCGATCGATGTCGGCGAATAGGCAGCGCGTCGAGAAGGTGCCGGGGTCGCGCCGCGCCAAGCTCACCCCCGCGCCCGGAACGCAGCCCGAACCGGTGCCCGAGGACGAGAGCGGAGCGGATGCCGGCGCTGACGCGTCGGATCAGACCGCCGGGCCGAACGACGAGCGGCTCAGACGCGACGTCCCGCCCCACTGGTGAGCGGGGCGGGACGTCGGGGCCGCTCGGCTCAGGCCTTCGGCGCGTCCTGGCGCTGCGCCAGCAGGTCGCGGATCTCGACCAGCAGCTGCTGCTCGGTGGGCAGCCCCGGCTCCTCGGTCGGCTTGTCGACGCCCGCCTTGGCCTCGGCGCGCTCCTTGGCCTTGTTCATGGGCACGACGAAGACGAAGTAGACCACGAGCGCGACGGCCACGAAGTTGATGACGGCCCCGAGGATCGCCCCGAAGGTGAAGTCGCTCGTGCCGCCGGAGAGGGTCGGAACGCTCCACACCAGGGCGGTGTCGAGGCTGCCGGTCTGGAACAGCACCCCGATGAGGGGATTGACCAGACCCGACACGATCACATTGACGATCCCCGTGAACGCGGCGCCGATGACGACCGCGACGGCGAGCTCGATGACGTTCCCGCGGAGGATGAACTCCTTGAAACCCTGGACCATTCGCGTGCTTCCCCCCTGGCCTGGCGTTACGACGAGGCCGGACTCGATGACGTGGACGATGCCTTCGTCCCGGAGGTCGATGATGGCGAAGAACCCGAGTCGCCGCCACTCGACCCGCCCGAGGAGCCGCTCGAGGCCCGGGAGTCGGTGCGGTAGAAGCCCGACCCGTTGAAGGTCACGCCGATCGACCCGTACTCCTTGCGCAGCACGCCGCCGCATTCGGGGCACTCGGTGAGCGCGGGCTCGGCGAAGGACTGGACGGCGTCGAAACGGTGTCCGCACTGCTTGCAGGCGTATGCGTAGGTGGGCATGGGCTCTCTCGGTTTCAGCGCGCCGCGGGCGCGAAGGTTCGGGTCTGAGTGGGCGTGACGACTCCGGTCACGGGCTGGTCGTGCAGGTCGCGGGGCACGTCGTCGACGATCTCGGAGTCGAACACGACGGCGTACACCGGCGGGCGGTTCTCCATCGAGCCGAGCGTCTTGTCGAAGTAGCCGCGGCCCCAGCCCAGGCGCATGCCGTCGGCTGCGACGGCGGCGGCGGGGATGATCAGCAGGTCGACGTCGTTGAGGGCGATGGGTCCCAGCACATCGCCCACCGGCTCGGGAATGCCGAACAGGCCCTCGGCGATGTCGGCGCCGGGCGCGGCCACCGCCCAGTCCAGCAGGCCGTCGGCCCGTGTGATGGGGAGGAGGACCCGGATGCCGCGAGCCACGGCCTCTTCGACGAACTCGTGCGTCCCGGGCTCGGTCGGCGTCGACAGGAAGCACGAGATGGCGCGGGCCCCGTGTTCGTCGACGAGCTGGTCCAGGCGGGCGCGGATGCCGGCAGCCGCTTCGACGCGTGCGCGCTCCGAGCGCTGCTGGCGCCTTTCGCGCAGCTCGGCGCGCAGCGCCCGCTTGGCATCGGCGATCTCGTCGGACATGACCTCGATTCTAGGCGTCGTCGGGCCATCGTTAGACTGTCGGGCATGCCTCACAAGCCATTCAAGGCCGTCATTCCCGCAGCCGGACTCGGAACCCGCTTCCTCCCCGCCACGAAGGCGATGCCGAAGGAGATGCTTCCCGTCGTCGACAAGCCCGCGATCCAGTACGTCGTCGAGGAGGCGACGGCCGCCGGCATCGAGGACGTGCTGATCATCATCGGGCGCAACAAGAACAACCTCTCCAACCACTTCGACTCCGTGCCGGAGCTCGAGCAGAATCTGCGCAACAAGGGCGACGACGCCAAGCTCGCGAAGGTCCAGCACTCGAGCGACCTCGCCGACATCCACTTCGTGCGTCAGGGCGAGCCCCGGGGACTCGGGCACGCGGTGCTGCGCTCGCGGGCCCACGTGGGCGACCACCCGTTCGCCGTGATGCTCGGCGACGATCTGATCGACGAGCGCGACAACCTGCTGACGAAGATGCTCTCGGAGTACGACAAGCGCGGCGCCACGATCGTCGCGCTCATGGAGGTCGACCCCGAGCACATCCACATGTACGGCGTCGCGACGGTCGAGGCGACCGACTCCGACGACGTGGTGAAGATCACGGGCCTGGTCGAGAAGCCCAAGAAGGAGGACGCGCCCTCCAACCTGGCGATCATCGGCCGCTACGTCCTCGACCCTTCGATCTTCGACGTGCTCGAGCACACCGAGCCCGGCAAGGGCGGCGAGATCCAGCTCACCGACGCCATGGAGGAGCAGGCGGCGGACCCGGAGGGGCCCGGCGTGTACGGCGTGATCTTCCGCGGGCGCCGGTACGACACCGGCGATAAGGTGGACTACATCAAGGCCATCGTGCAGCTCGCGGCCGACCGCGAGGACCTCGGTCCCGAGCTGCGTCCCTGGTTCAAGGAGTACGCGGCGACCCTGTAGCGCCGCCCGTTCGAGGGGGTCGACGTGGACGCGACGTCTCCGCGTCGGCACGGGCCGGTGTCGATCCGGCTGGTGCGTCAGCGCGATGCGCGCACGCTGCAGAACGAGCTGCTCGAGAACCGCGCCTGGCTGCGGCCGTGGGAGGCGACGAGCCCCGACGGGCCGGTGTCGTTCGACATGCGCATCGGCGTGCGCCGGCTGCTGCAGCAGTACCGCGACGGCGTCGGCGTGCCGTTCGTGATGGAGTACGACGACGAGATCGCCGGTCAGCTGAACGTGTGGGGCATCGCGCGGGGTTCGCTGGCGTCGGCGACGATCGGGTACTGGGTCAGCGAGCGCTTCGCGGGCCGGGGGATCACGCCGACCGCCGTGGCCATGGCGACCGACCTGTGCTTCGCCGAGATGGGGCTGCATCGCATGGAGATCTGCATCCGTCCCGAGAACAGTGCGAGCCTCCGTGTCGTCGCCAAGCTGGGGTTCCGCTACGAGGGGCTGCGGCGCCGTTACATCCACATCGACGGCGATTGGCGCGACCACTACTGCTTCGCGCTCGTGCGCGAAGACGTGCCCGACGGTGTCCTGCAGCGGTGGCTGGCGGGGCGGGCGCCGCAGGATGCCGCGACGGTGCCGCCGGCCGACCGGCTGCACGCGTAGGACGACACGCGCCCGGCTGACGGGGGAGGACCGGCTCGTCCCCTACCGTTGTCCACATGGGCGGGCAGGTGCTGGGCGGCGGGGTGATCGTCCTCGTGGCGACGCTGCTGTGGCTGGTGTACCTGCTGCCGAGCGTGCACAGCCGGCGCCAGTACGACGCGGCGGAGCGAAACGCCGTCCGCCTCAACCAGGCGCTCCGCGTCCTCGCCGAGACGAGCGAGACGCCCGAGGAGGTGCGGCTGGAGCTCTCGGCCCGCACCGCGATGGCGCAGCAGCGCCTCGCCCGTCAGGCTCTTGCCGAGCGTGAGCACGCGGCGCTCGAGCAGGCGCGCGTCGACCTCGAGCGGGCGCGTGCCGAACGCGCCGCCGTGCGCTCGCACCCCGAGACCCGTCGCGCCCGGGCGCGACGTCGCACGCGCTTCACCATCACGCTGTCGGGTGTCGCGGGCATCGGGATCGCGGCGTGGGGCGTGTGGGACCTGACCGTCACCGGCTCGCAGCTGGCGCTGTGGAGCGGGGGCATCCTCGTGGTCGTCGCGGCGCTGCTGCTGCGGCGCATGGCGGCCGTCGGGGCACGAGAGGCCGTGCGCTCTCGCGCGTCGGCCGAGCCCGTCTCGCGTCCGGCGACCGCGACCGCCGTGCAGGACGTCGAGCTGACCACCGGCGAGCGCGCGTGGGAGCCGCGCGAGCTGCCCAAGCCCCTCACGGCGTCGGCCGGGTCGCGCGCCGCCGCCGTGCTCGACGCGACGGCCGCGCAGGACGCCGTGCGCCAGGCGGCGCTCGACGAGGCGATGCGTCAGCGCGCCGAGGCCCAGCGTCCGCCGTCGATCGACACCGCGCGCGCCGCGCGCGAGGGGGCGGATTTCGCCCGCATGGGGTACGTCGACGACGCCGAGATCGAGGCTCACGTGCGCCGGCTCCTCACCCGCCGGGCCGCCGGTCAGTGACGCGCCCGGGCCGACCGCCCGGATTCGGGGCCACTCCGTGAGCGTGGTAATGTAACGGAGGTTCACGGGCCTGTGGCGCAGTTGGTAGCGCGTCTCGTTCGCAATGAGAAGGTCAGGGGTTCGATTCCCCTCAGGTCCACCGATGTGATGAGTCGCGACATAGATGACATCTGAGTCGCGACATGGGAGACATCAAGTGAGAGAGCCCGGCCATCGGCCGGGCTCTTTTTGTGTGTTGCGCCAGTAGCCGCGTGTGGGGTCGATGGTGTTGGTCGCGATGATCTCGCCGGTGTCGAGGTGGACGACGGTGATGGTGTGGTCGTCGGCGAGGGCGAGGACGCGTTTGCCGGCGTGGCTGGTTCCGATGCCGAGGTGGTGCATGCGGCCGGCGCGTCGGAAGCTGATCTTGCCGCCGTCGCCGACTTTGTCGTAGCGGAGCCGGTAGTGGACCGGGTTTCGGGAGCCGGCGGGAACGGCTTTCGGTGTGGCGTTGTAGGCGGTCGCGGGGGTGTGTCCGTCGAGGGCGCGGTGCGGCCGGTGGTGGTTGTAGTACTCGCGGAACCGGTCGAGCTGGTGCTGCAGGTCGGGGAGCGTGGTGGGGGCGGGCTGCCGGGCGAGCCAGCGTTTCAGGGTCTGGTGGAAGCGTTCGATCTTCCCCTGGGTCTGCGGGTGGTTCGGGGAGCCGTTCTTCTGCCGGACGCCGAGGACGGGGAGGACGTATTCGAACGCGTTGCGGCCGCCACCGGAGCGGGCGGTGTAGACGCGGCCGTTGTCGGTGAGGGTCGAGGCGGGGATGCCGTGGACGTCGATGGTGGTGAGGAAGGTGTGGACGACATCATCGCCGGTGACCGGGATGTGCGCGGTGCAGGACAGCAGGCAGCGGGAGTGGTCGTCGAGCCAGTTCAGGATCTCGACGTCGGTGCCGTCCGCGAGTCGCCAGTGTGTGAAGTCGGATTGCCAGGTCTCGTTCGGCTGCGCGGCTTCGAACCGGATGTAGGAGGACCGGGGGCGTTTGCGTGGTTCGGGGGTGATCAGGTTCGCGTCGGTCAGGATCCGCCGGATCGTGGAGGTCGATGGTGCCCGCAGTCCTTCCTGGGTGAGGTGCCAGGCGATGGTGACCGGTCCGGCATCCAGCCCGGATGCCGACAGGCTCAGCCGCAGCACGATGATGCGTTCCCGCACCCGGTCGGTCGTGCGATGCGGGCTGGACAGCGGGGCCCGCGACCGCGGCTCGAGCGCATCGAGCCCGCCCTCCCGGTAGCGGACGAGCAGACGGTGCAGATGCTGACGGCTCATCCCGTACTCCGCGGCCGCGGCCGAGACCGACAGCTCGCCCGAGACGACCTTCAACACCACGACCCGATGCTTCGACATGCACGTGACTGTCGCCGATGACGCGACTCACGTGTCACCCATCACCCGTCACCTATGTCATGAACCCACACACCCTCAGGTCCACCGAAGAGGCCCCCGGTTCGCCGGGGGCCTCGTGCATTCTCAGGCGCTCGCCGGCGCCACGTGGTCGAGGATGCGCGGCCACACTGCGCCGATCGCGAGCCCGGCGGCATCGGGCACGCGCACCACGCGAGCGCCGCGGATGCGCCGTCGCAGGCGTGCGCCGTCGACCGCTGCCGACACCAGCGGATGACCGCTGCCGTACAGCAGCACCGTGTCGGCGTCGATCCGCCGCAGGGTCTGGGCCCAGTCGCGGCTGCGCAACGCGCTGCGGTCGAACGAGAAGCCTGCGCCGTGGCCGAGCGCGGCGTCGGCGAGCATCCGCTCGACGCGACGACCGAGTCCGGCGTTCACCGACAGCGACGGCTCGTCCGGTCGGATGCACAGGTCCGCGGGGTCGTACGGTGTCGCGACGTCGCCGGGGCGGATGCTCGCCGGGGTGTCGACGAGCGCGAGGCGATCGACGAGGTCCGGATGCCGCCCCGCCAGGGCGGCGGCCGCGTGCCCCCCGACGCCCCACCCCACGACGCCGACCGTCGCGCCGGCTCCGACGGCGCGCCGCAGATGCCGGGCGACGTCGTCCGCGTGACGGCCGAAGGTCGCCAGTTCGCCCAGCGCGATCGGCTCGGATCCGCCGTAGCCGGGGCGGTCCACGGTGACGATCCGCACGCCCGAGCGGCGGGTTTCGAGCGGATCCGGGTCGAAGCCCGCGGCGCCGGGCATCGGCGTGAACAGGGCGATCGTGCGCGGCGCCGCGGGATCGCCGAGCACCGTGACGCCCAGTCGGCGTCCCGATGCGGAGACGACGTGTCGGTCGGTCATCGTGTCCTCCTGGATGTCAGCGGGTGTCGGCGTGCTCGGCTTCGCGGTCGCGCTGCTCCATGCGGGCGAACCAGCGGGCGATGGGCACGTCGGTGGACGAGTGGGCGATGATCGACAGCGAGATCACGACCACGATGATGTGGAAGAGGTGCTCGGCGTCCACGATGCCGCTCTCGAGCACGAGCAGGCCGTACAGCACCGACGCGAACCCCTTGGGTCCGAACCACGCGGCGGTGGCCTTCTCCTCCCAGGGGAGCTTGCTGCCCAGCAGCGCGATCCACACCGCGAGCGGTCGCGCGAGCACGAGCGCGAGGACGGCGTAGACGTAGCCCAGCGCCGGGACGTCCGCGAGGACGGCGGGCGAGATGACAGCGCCGAAGACGAACAGCGCCAGGAGCTTCACGATCTCGGCCACGTAGTCGCCGAACTCGATGAACGCGTCCCGCACCGCGGGCATCGTGCTCGCGATCGTCATGCCCGCCGAGAAGGCGGCGAGGTACGGGTTCGCGCCGGTGAGGTGCGCGATGCCGTAGATGAGGCATCCGATCGCCACGGGCGTCAGCGCCGCGTAGAGCGGAGTGGACGGGAGGAAGCGGATGCGGACGAGCATCGCGACCAGCAGCGGGATGCCGATGCCCAGGACGATGCCGCCGACCAGTTCGAGGGCGAGCACGCCGAAGTCCGTCTGCTCGCCGCTGAGGATCGTGAGGAAGACCAGCACGATCGGCAGCGCCAGGCCGTCGTTGAGGCCGGATTCGACGCTGAGCAGGTGCCGGACGCGACCGGGGATCTCGCCGCGTCCCACGATGGCGCTCGAGAGGACGGGGTCGGTCGGCGCCAGCACGGCCGCGATCAGCAGGGCCTGAGGCCAGGACAGCTGCAGCAGCACGACGCCGAGGACGGCCGTGATCGCGAACGTCAGCGGCATCCCGAGCAGGAGCGCGCGTCCCGGCAGACGCCACGCGCGCGTGAGGTCGCGCACCGCGATGCGCTGGCCGTCGGTGAAGAGCACCACGAACAGCGCGAGCTCCGCGATGAGGCTCACCGAGGAATCGCCCGCAGAGATCGGGATCACGTCGGTGACGCCGCTGCCGAGGATGAAGCCGGCGAGGAGGAAGAGCACCGCCGTCGAGAGCACCGTCCGGTGCGCGATCCCCGAGATGAGGATCGCCAGCAGCAGGACGGCGCCGAACGCGATGGTCACGGTCGCGACACTAGCGCGCCCGGCGCGCCCTCCGCGCCTTCGCGCGCAGGATGCGCACGATCAGCCGTCCGGCGACGGCGGCTTTCGTCCGCGGCGACGCGGAGCTGCCGAGCACCTCGTCGATCCCGGACCTCAGCAGGTTCGCCCGCTGCACGGGGTCGTGGGGCCAGCTCTTGCTGAGGCTGCGCTTCGTGTAGTGCTTGTGGCACAGCACCTCGGGGACGCGCACGAAACCGCCCAGCAGGGACAGGTGAAGCAGCCACGTCCAGTCGGCCGAGTACTCGCCGCTGCGGTTGCGGTGGATGCCGCCGGTCCGCTCGTAGGCCGACGTGCGGAACAGGCCGCGGTTGGGCACCCACCAGTCGTAGGGGCGGCGCGCCATCACGATGCCCCGATCGGCAGCCGACGACATCCCCTCCAGCTCGTCGAAGGCCCGCGTCTCGACGGTTCCGTCGACATCGGTCACCGTCATGTCGCTGAACGACAGGATCGCCGATTCGTCGGCGATGAGCGCGTCGGCGAGCCGTTCGACGTACGTCGGATCGACGACGTCGTCGTGGAACGCGAAGAAGCTGAAGGTCCCCGTCGCGCGGCTCATCAGATCGTTCGAGTTGCCGAGCCACCCCAGATTCGCGCTCCGGCGCACGATCCGGACATCGTCCCGCTCGGCGGCGAAGTCCTCGATGATCTGCGGCGTGGCATCCGTGGAGCCATCGTCGCCGATGAGGATCTCCAGCGCGGGCCATGTCTGGGCTGCGAGGCTCTCGAGCGTGCGCCCGACGGTCTCGGCGCCGTTGTAGGTGGGGACGATCGCGGTCACGAGCGGATGCGTCGCACCGGCGGGCTCGGGCGTCGTCATCTCAGCTCCATGATCTCGTCGGCGAGCCGGCGGGCCGTCCAGGGCGCGGTCGAGTACTTGCCGGTGTCCACCGACCAGTACGGTCCCCGGCGCGCGACGCCGTACCGGTCGCGACGGTGCAGGCCAGACCGGGGGTCGGCGAGGGAGCCGACGCCCTCGGCGAACACGTGACCGCCGCCGACGCGGATCTCCTCGGCGGAGTCGATGACGTCGCCGATCCAGGGCAGCACCGTCTCGAGTCCGGCCCGCACCTCGTCGATGAAAGCGTCGCGCGCCGGTCCGACCGGCAGGGCCGGCTCGGCGAGCGCCACGTCGAATCCCTGGGCGACGAGGCCCGCCGTGTACCACGACAGGTAGAAGGATGTGCCGTCGTAGTTCTTCACGTCGCCGAAGGGGCCGATCGCGACGACGGCGCTCGGCGTGTCCAGCGGCGCCGAGGTCCGTGCGAACAGCGACCAGCGCACACGATGGGTCCAGGTCGGCGGCAACGCGAGACCGGCGTCCTGGTCGACGGCGAGACGGCCGCCCCACAGCGCGTTGACGACGACGTCGAAGCGCTCGGCGAAGCCGTCGCCCCGGACCGTCGCCCTGCCGCCGTCATCGTCGATGTCGACGCCGGACACGGTGACCCCGGGGACGAAGGCGACGGCGTCGTCCGCCAGCACGCGGTCGGCGAGGCGATCGGCGATCCAGCCGGTGTCCACCGAGCGCTCGGGGACGCGGAATCCCGCCGTGATGCGCGAGGAGGCGACGGCGGCGAGCTCGGCCGGGCCGAGCCGCTCGCTGCGCGCGGCCGACGCGTCCACGAGGTACCGACGGGCGTCCGGATGCTGCCGCACGAGCGCGCTCACCGCGTCGAAGTGGGCGCCGACGGCGTCGGCGGCGACGACGGAGTCGCGGTCGATCAGATACAGGTCGTCCGCCGGCGTGATGTGCGGCTCGAGGTCGGCGTCGAGAAGGTCCGACATGATCGGCGCGAAGGCCAGCCCCCCGGGAAGGACGTGCCGCGCGGTGCGCAGCGTCGGGTCGGCGCCGTAGAGGTAGCCCAAGTGGATCTTGCCCTCGTTGAAGCGGCTCGCCTCCGCCATCGGCGACGGGCGCCGATCGATCACGGTCACGTCCGCGCCGCGTCGCGCGAGCTCGACGGCGAGACAGGAGCCGGTGATCCCCGCCCCGAGAACCGCGACGCGCCGGGTTCCCGTCGCGCTCACGGCGCGGGCTCGGGGTCGAGCGTGTAGTCGGTCGGGTCGTACGGACCGTCGCACAGCACCGCCAGCGCGCTGCCCGGTCCCAGGTATCGCTGGCGTGCCCACACGCCCGGCTCCAGCGCGAGAGCCCGCCCGTCGTCGGGCAGCGTCACGCTCGCCGCGCGTCCGTGGGTCACGACGTCGACCGCGACGCGACCGCTCGCGAGCATCAGCACCTGCCGCCCCCGAACGTGGGCGTGCCCGCCGCGCTCGGCACCGGGCTCTCCGGCGACGACGAACACGCGCGCGATGTCGAAGCCGACGTCGCGCGCCTCCGCGCTGGTCAGTGCGCCGCGGTCGTCCAGGAAGGTCGGCACGTCGATGATCCGGACGCATTCCTCACAGGGGCCGTCGGCGGTCGCATCCGGGACATGCATGGCGCGAGCCTACCGTCAGCGGTGCTTCCGGTCGGCAGCGGAGGTCAGGATCACCAGCTCCTGCGTCGCGCGCGTCATCGACACGTACCTGTCCACGGTGCCGCCGACGCCCGCCCCGAAGGCGTCCGGATCGACCAGCACGACCAGATCGAACTCGAGGCCCTTCGCCGTCACGGGCGTGAGCGAGCGCACGCGCGGCAGTCCGGCGAACGCGTCGTCCCCGATGACGCACGCGAGCCCGTCGGGGTGGTCGCGCAGCCACGCCTCGAGCACCGCGTCTCGATCCTCGCGGGCGCCGCACCGCACCGGCACCCCGCCGGAGCGGATCGATCGGGGGACGCTGGCGTCGGGGATCGCCGCCCGGATGACGGGGGCCGCGGCGTCCATGATCTCGGTGGGTGTCCGATAGTTCACCCGAAGCGTCGACTCGCGCACGTGCGAGAGCCCCACACGTCCCAGTCGTGCCGGCCAGGACTCGGTGAAGCCGTGTCGAGCCTGTGCGCGGTCCCCGACGATCGTGAAGCTGCGCGACGGGCATCGTGCGACGAGCATGCGCCATTGCGCGTCGGTGAGCTCCTGCGCCTCGTCGACGATCACGTGGGCGAACGGGCCCTCGAGCGGATCGGCGTCGGCATCGGGCACGACGGCCTCGTCCACCAGGCTGTTGCGCAGATCATCGCCGTCCATCCACCGCAGCACGGCCACCGACCGGCTGAGCTGCTCGACGACGTCTCCCATGTAGGCGCGCTCGGCGGCCAGCGCGGCCTCCCGGCGACGGCGGCGGGCCGACGCCGCGGGGTCGCCCAGACGGCGGCGCGCGGCGTCCAGCAGCGGCAGATCCGCGTCTGTCCACGCCGAGCCCTCGGCGCGCCGCAGCCGCTGCACGTCGTCCGGGCCGAGCCACGGGGCGCAGCGGCGCAGGTAGGCCGGGACGGCCCACAGGTCCGCGACGAGGACGGATGCCTCCACGAGCGGCCACGCGCGCGTGAAGGTGCGCGTGAGCTCCTCGTCGCGCGCGAGCGCGCGCCGTACCTGGTGCAGCGGCGCGTCGTCGTCGACCTGGTCGAGCAGGATCTCGAGGATGCGTTCCCACACCTGGTCGCGCGCTTCGTTGTGCGACATGCCCGGTTCGGCCGACCCGAACGCCTCGTCCCAGTCGTCGGGTGTGAGCACGACCTCTCCCCAGCCGCTGTCGAGCACGAGGGCGTGTGTGGGGGGCTCCTCGTAGAGGGCGACGGCCGGCTCGATCGCATCGACCATGCGCGCGTCCGCCTTCAGGCGAGCGGTGTCGGCATCCCGCTCCGGAACCGCGCCGCGGCCCTCGGCGACGAGGTCGCGCACGGTGCACGTGCGCACGCCCTCCTCGCCGAGACTCGGCAGGACGTCCGCGACATAGGCGAGGTACGGCTCGTGCGGCCCCACGAACAGGACTCCGCCGCGGCCTGCGGCCAGATGCGGATCGGCGTACAGAAGATAGGCGGCGCGGTGGAGCGCCACCACCGTCTTGCCGGTTCCGGGTCCGCCCTCGACGACGAGGGCGCCGTCCGAGCCCGCGCGGACGATGGCGTCCTGATCGGCCTGGATGGTGCTCAGCACGTCTCGCATGCGCGCCGACCGGCTCGCCCCGAGGCTCGCGATGAAGGCGGACTCGGCGTCGAGCGCGGCGTCGGTCTCGAGCCCCTCGGCGGTGAAGACCTCGTCCCAGTAGTCGCGGACGCGCCCGCCGCTCCAGCGGTAGCGGCGGCGGCTGAGCAGCCCCATCGGGTTCGAGTAGGTCGCGGCGAAGTACGGCTCCGCCGCGGGCGTTCGCCAGTCGACGAGGAGCTGCCCGCCTTCGTCGTCGGTCAGGCCGAACCGGCCGATGTACAGCGGTTCGCCGATGTCGGGCACGATCCGCCCCAGGCACAGGTCGAGTCCGAATCTGCGCAGCATCCGCAGTCTCGCCGACAGCTGATGGATCTCGAGGTCGCGCTCCAGCGCGTGCTGCCCCGCACCGCCCGGCGCGCGCCGGAGGGCGTCCAGTCGCGCCGCGAGTGCGTCGGACTGACGGTCCAGCGCGTCGGCGATCGCGGCGAACCGCCGTGCATCGGCCTCGATCATGGTCGGGGCCGCCTTCGCCGTCTGCTCCGGGGGCAACTCGAATACGGTGGGGGTCATTCGTCTCCGGTCTTGTCACGCGATGCCGCGGCGTGCGCGATTCGCTTCGCGACCAGCGATTATTCACCCCACCTGGGGTCTTGCCGCAAGCCCCCCTCCCTCCGGGATAATGGAAGGGGAGATCAGTCGACGCTCTGCGGCTGCCCCGGCTGCGTCCCGCCGATCCGGAACGGGCGCATCATCTCGTTGTCCTCGTGCTCGACGATGTGGCAGTGCCACACGAACTGCCCGGGCTGATCGAAGGTCGCCTTCACCCGCGTCACCTGGCCGGGGTAGGCGATCACGGTGTCCTTGACGCCCGTCTCCCACGGCTCGGGCCCGACGGGGAGAGCGCCGGGGGCGACCTGAACGGTGTGCGCATCCTCGTCGACCAGGACGTCCTGACGCGACACGACCTCGAAGGCGACCTCGTGGATGTGCATCGGGTGGGCGTCGCCGGTCGTGTTGTACAGCTCCCACACCTCGGTGTCGCCGACCTGGGGGTTCTCGGTGACCTGGTCGGCCCACTTCTTCACGTGCCATTCCCCCGACGGGTCGTCGACGATGCCCAGGAGCGCCTCGAGAGGCCCTTCGGTCTCCCCGATGTCGGTTTCGCCCTCGCCCGCCCGCTCGATCAGGGCGAGCTTGCGGGTGGTGGTCGCAATCGGGAGCGGGGCGAGCGGTGGCAGCACGAGGTGCTCGGGCGGCGTCGTGTCGTCGAATCCGGTGGCGGGTCCGACGCGGAACTGCATGACCTGACCGGTATCCGCCGGGTCCGAGGGCTCGAAGTCGGCGCCCGGTTCTCCTCCGCCGAACGGCTCGTCCGGGCCGACGTTGCCGAGCACGTAGTCGCCGGTGGGGACGGCCGTGAAGTCGACGATCAGGTCGGCGCGCTCGGCGAGCCCCATCAGGAGACGGTTGCCGTGGTCGTCGGTGAGGTTCACGGGTTCGGAGAGGAACCCTCCCTCGTTGCCGATCGCCCACACCGTCACCCCGGGGATCTGAGCGAAGTCGAGGATGAGGAAGCGCGACTGGCAGCCGTTGAGGACGCGGAACCGGTAGCGCCGCTGCTCGACGTCCAGGTACGGCCACGTGTTGCCGTTGACGATGAGGGTGTTCCCGAAGAACTCGGGGTTCCAGATCGGCGAGAACGCCTCCTCGTCCTCTTCGGCGTCGCCGATGTACGGACCCGTGATGTCGTCGAAGAACGCGCGCGTGTCGGGGTAGAAGAGGCTGCCGTCGGCGTTGAACGAGCGGTCCTGGATCGCGAGGGCGATCTCACGGTACGGCTTGTTCGGCGGGAACTTGTCGTTCTCGCGGGGCGCGGGTCCGGGCAGGACCGCCACGCTGCCGTCGCGGCCGTCGGTCACGGCCTTGTCGCCGTGCGGTCCGCCGCGGATGATGTAAAAGCCCGCCGGCCCGGCGTACACGTTCAGCCGCGTCATCCCGAGCGCATGGTCGTGGTACCAGTCGGTCGACGCGCGACCGAGGTTCGGGTACTCGAAGACGGCGTAGCCGGTGCCCCAGTCGTAGTCGCCGTCGTTGAATTTCGCCTCGGCCTTGCCCCTGAAGAAGCCGTACCAGGTGCCCTCGGTCGCGTAGTCGGCGGGGATGCCGGTCGTCGCGTCCGGGAGGTACCAGGCCTCGGTGTAGCCGTCGCTCTCGTCGCCGACCCCGATTGCCCCGTGCACGTGGGTCACGATGGGGACGGGGCCGGTGTACGCGGGCGGCGTCTCTTCGAAGTGCGGGCGCGTGTCGCGGTCGTCTTCGCCGCCCGGGGGGTTGGCCCAGTGGAGCGTCGGGTCGACGGGCAGCAGGTGGGGGAGCGCGGCGCCGTTCGTGTCGACGAGGTCGTTGATCCACCTCACGCGCACGGGGCGGTCGTACGAGGCCTCGATCGTGAGCGACGGTGCGTTGTGCACGAGGAGCCCGTTCTTCTTCTCCGCCGCCACGGCTCCGTACCCCCACAGCGTCGTCGCGGGAAGCGAGGACGGCAGGACCTGCTGGTCGAACTGCCGCATCGAGATCTCGTAGTAGTCCGCCGGCTTGCCTCCCGGCATCCGGATCGTCCCCGCGCGCGGCATGACGGGCGGGATGAGCAGCGGCGTGACGTACTTGGGGATGTCGCCCGGAGCGAGCGTGCCGCCCGGGACGGTCATATGGGAGACCGGGATGCGGAAAGGTCGCCCGCGGATCTGCCCGACAAGGACCAGCCCGGCGCCCGCGACCGTCGCTACGCGCAGGAAGTCTCTCCGTGATATCTGGATTCGAGTACCCATGATCACTTCCCCAGCCCGGGCACCGTCGCCCGGAGGCCGACGCCCGCCCCAGCGACGGGCGGCTACGGCGACATTCTCGCACCGCGAAGGGGCGTCCGGAACCCCCCGGCTGCGTGCACCCGGTACGGCGCACGCAGGCGGGGGACGTCGAGGACAGGGCGTGGCGAAGCCGCCGCGTCGGCGGTCTCGCCGGTCCAGCGGCGCGGCGCCCGAGAACAGGGTCCGCACGCTCGAGATGTCGAATTCGTCCACGATCGGATGCTTGGCGAGGGCCACGGCGATCGGCGGGGCGATGTAGATGTAGATGTAGGTGCACTGGTGCGTCTGGATCAGCCGCAGGAACTCGACCAGGTCGAACTTCGGCATCGTCACCATGCTCGCGCGGCGCTGCAGCGCCAGGTTGAGCAGCATCGTGTGTCGTGCGACCGGCAGCGCCGCCGGTCGCCGTCCATCATGCCACGCTGGGACCGAGTTTCACAGTCGATGAAACTCGGTCCACGGGGATGCTCAGCCGGCGAGCGCGCCCTGATGCTCTCCGGCCGACAGGCGCTCGGCGGCGAGCTCCTCGGCGGCGGCGAGCGGCGTGACGCCGCGCCGCTCGGACTCGTCGTAGATGCGTCGCAGGGTGTCGCCGATCGCGCCCACGCGCGCCATGATGTCGCTGCGCGTGCCGAGATGCTTGGCCTCGAGGTCGAGGTAGATCACGCCGCCCGCATTGACGACGAAGTCGGGGGCGTAGAGGATGCCGCGATCGGCGAGCCGCTGCGCGCCCGCGTGGTCGGCGAGCGGATTGTTGGCCGGTCCGCACACCGCGCGGGTGTCGAGCGCGTCGATGACGGCGTCGGTGAGGAGTCCGCCGATGCCGGCGGGGACGAAGACGTCCGACGGCGACAGGTGCTCGGTGCCCGGCAGCGCCCATTCGGCGCCGAGCTCGAGCGCGAGGTCGCGCTTGAGCGCGTTCACGTCGGTCACCGTCAGGTGCGCACCCTCGGCGGCGAGCCGCACCGCGAGGCGGCTGCCGACCTGCCCGAGACCGGAGATCGTGATGCGGCGTCCCGCGACATCGGGCGAACCCGTGGTGCGTTCGAGGGTCGCGCGCAGCGACTCGTAGACGCCGAGGCTCGTGGGCCCGGCGGGCTCGCCCGAGCCGCCGACGGCGTCGGGGAGACCAACGACGTGCTCGGTGCGCTCGCTCACGACGAGCATGTCCTCGGTGGTCGAGCCGACGTCCTCGGCGGTGCGATACAGGCCGTGCATGCTCTGCACGGCGTCGCCGAGGTCGAGGAAGGCCGCGCGCCGTCGCTCGGCGTCCAGGAGGTCGCCCGGCGTGAGCGCGATGACCGACTTGCCGCCGCCGGCGTCCAGTCCCGCCGCGGCGTTCTTCAGCGTCATGGCCGCCGACAGGCGCAGGGCGTCGCCGAGGGCGTCGCTCCAGTGGGGGTACGTCCACAGGCGGGCGCCGCCGAGGGCGGACCCGAGCACGGAGGAGTGCAGGGCGACGGTGATGAACAGACCGCTGCGGCGACCCGTGATCACCTCCACGCGCTCGTGGGTGAAATCGGGCAGGGGCAGGGTTTGCGTCATTGCGATCTTCCTTCGGCCGGCCTTGTGGGCTGTGCGCTCGACGGACGCCGCGGCTGTGCGGCCTCCGTTCACCATTGTGCCTCACCGCGCCCCGCACGGTCCGCGATCGGCGCCGGCCCAGCGGTCGCCGACCCCCCTGCCGCGGCGCGTTCGCGCGGAGTACCGTCAGCCGTGGAGGGGGGACAGACAAGGGAGGCAGTCATGTTCGAAGGAGCACAGGGCTGGGCCATCATCGCAGCCTCGGACCTGGCGCGCGCGCGAGGATTCTACGAGGGCGTGCTGGGGCTCGCACAGACCGAGGAGCAGCCCGGCGACGGCAGTGTGGTCTACGACGTCGGGGGAACCCCGCTGCTCGTCTACGAGACGAGCTTCGCCGGAACCGCGCAGAACACCGTCTTCGGGTTCGGAACCCCCGATCTCGATCGCGATATGGCCGCGCTGCGCGAGAAGGGCGTCACCTTCGCGGAGTTCGACTTCGCAGAGCTGACGACCGTGAACGGCGTCGCCGAGCTCGAAGCCGGGCGCTCTGCGTGGTTCTCCGACACGGAGGGCAACGTCCTCGCGCTGGTCGAGCGGCGTTGAGTCAGCTCGACGCACTCGCCGTCGCCGCGGCGGTCCGGGCCGCCCCGGCGATCGGCGGGAGTTCGACGCGCGGTCCGGTCAGTGCCCGCAGGGCGTAGAGGATCGCCGCGAGGTCGACGAACTCCTGCGTCAGCGCTCCCGCGACGGCGGGGATCAGCCCCACCGCCGCGACGAGCATGAGTCCGATGCTCAGTCCGATGCCGATCCAGATGGCCGCGAAGGCGACCCGCAGCGTGTGACGGCCGATCGAGACGGCGTCGGCCACCTTCGCCAGCGAGTCCTGCAGGATGACGGCCGACGCGGCGTCCCCGGCCGCGGTGGCGCCCTTGGC
The DNA here is from genome assembly GCA_029319145.1 of Microbacter sp. GSS18. Taxonomy (NCBI): domain Bacteria; kingdom Pseudomonadati; phylum Bacteroidota; class Bacteroidia; order Bacteroidales; family Porphyromonadaceae; genus Microbacter; species Microbacter sp. GSS18. The sequence continues at coordinate 415,163 of CP119753.1, forward strand.
GCCCATCGCGATCCCGACATCCGCGGCCGCCAGCACCGGCGCGTCGTTGACCCCGTCGCCGACCATCAGGACCGGACGCGGGGTCATCCCGGCGGCGAGGTCCACCTTCTGACCCGGCAGCAGCTCGGCGCGCACGTCGTCGATGCCGACCGCGTGCGCGACGGCTTCGGCGGTCGGGCGCGCGTCGCCGGTGAGCATCGTGACGCGTTCGACGCCGTTCTCACGCAGCCACGCCACGACCGCGGCCGTCTCGGGGCGGGGGTCGTCGGCGAGGATGAGCGCGCCGGCATAGCGCCCGTCGACGGCGACGTAGGCGGCGGCCTGGCCGGGCTGCAGCTCCTCGCGCCGGGTGTCGGGGGCGAGGGCGGCGACGTACGCGGGCTTCCCGACCACGACGGTGCGGCCTCCGATCACGGCGGTCACGCCGTTGGTGGCCGCCTCTCGCGCCTCGGTCGCCGACGAGACCGGGATGCCGCGCTCGGCGGCGGCGCGGCGGATGCCCTCGGCCAGCACATGGCTGGAGTACTGCTCGGCCGCCGCCGCGAGACCGAGCAGCTCGTCGGGCGCGATGCCGTCGGCGGTGCGCACCTCGACCAGTTCCGGATGGCCCGCGGTGAGCGTCCCGGTCTTGTCGAACGCGGCGGACCGGACGCGCGCGAGCTGCTCGATGACCGCCCCGCCCTTGATGATGACGCCGGCCTTGGCGGCCCGTGACAGCCCGCCGAGGAAGGCTACGGGGGCGGCGATGAGAAGCGGGCAGGGCGTGGCGAGCACGAGCACCTCGGCGAACCGCACCGGGTCGCCCGAGATCCCCCACGCGGCGCCGGCGATCGCCAGCGATACCGCGGTGAACGGCACGGCGAAGCGATCCGCGAGCCGCACCACGGGCGCGCGGGACTCCTCGGCCTCGCGCACGAGGGCGACGATCTGCTGGTACTGGCTGTCGGCGCTGCGGCGCACCGCGCGCACGCGCACCGCCCGCTGGCCGTTGACGGCGCCCGAGAGCACCTCGTCGCCGGCGGACCGTGTGACAGGCATGCTCTCGCCGGTGATCGACGACTCGTCGAACGTGCCCGCCTCCGTCAGCAGTTCGGCGTCGACCGGAACGATCTCGGCGGGCCGCACGAGCAGCACATCGCCGACCGCGACGTCGTCCGCCGGGACGTCGCGCACACCGTCGGAGTTCGCCGCGTCGGGGTGCTCGATGACGTGGGCGATGCGCGGCGAGCGGTCCAGCAGCGCCGTGAGCTCTCGCTTGGCGCGCCGCCCCGCGTAGTCCTCCAGCGCCTCGCCTCCCGAGAGCATGAGCACGATGATGAGCGACGCGATGTACTCGCCGACGGCCAGCGTCGACACCATCGCGATGACGGCCAGCACGTCCAGCCCGACGTGTCCGCGCAGGACGTCGCGCACCATGCCGACCAGCGTCCACACGACGAAGCCCGACACGTACACGACCGCGAGCCACATGCTCGTGGTCTGCATGCCGGCCGCCTGCAGGGCGAACACGACGATGCCGACGGCGACGGTGGCGGGGATCACGGGATAACGTGCGACGGCGCGGAGGATGCTGCTCACGTGCTCCAGACTCTCGCGCGGATCCCGACGTGCCAACCGGCGAAGGTCCCGCCGATATCGTTGTCGCGTGACCGCGCATCTTCCCGCCCGCAGCCGCCTCGTCCACGACTCGCTCCGCGCCGCCGGGATCTCCGGCGACATCGTCGTGCTCCCCGACGCCGCGTCCACGGCGGCTCTTGCCGCCGAGGCGCTCGGGGTGCCCGTCGGGGCGATCGCGAACAGCCTGGTGTTCTTCTCCGACGGCGAGCCGCTCCTGGTGATGACCAGCGGCGCGCATCGTGTGGACACCGCCGCGCTCGCCGCTCGCGTGGGGCGGCAGAGCATCAAGCGCGCGACGCCGGATCAGGTGCGCGATGCGACGGGGCAGGCGATCGGCGGTGTCGCGCCCACGGGCCATCCCTCGCCGCTGACGACGATCGTCGACGAGGACCTCGCCGGCTTCGACGAGATCTGGGCCGCCGGCGGCACGCCCCACACCGTGTTCCCCCTCACCTTCGACGAGCTGGTCGCCGTCACCGGCGGGACGGTCGCGAAGGTCGACTGACACGTCCGCGCGCGACGAAGGGCCCGGGCGTGGTGCCCGAGCCCTTCGAAGAGGAGCAGCGCGTCAGCCCGCGAAGGCAGCCAGCACCTGGTCCAGCGTGACGCCCTTGTGCTTGACCTGGGGCGTCGGCACCGTGTCGGCCGTCGGGTTGCGCACGAGGAAGTTCAACTCCACGAACGCCAGGTCGGCGGCGTCGACGGTCCCGTCGGCGTTGATGTCGCCGGCGCGGTCGTCGGTGCCCTTCGCGTCGCGGATCGCGATCGCGTCGAGGATGTCGACCACGTCGTCGCCGTTGACGTCGCCGGCGGCCAGCTCCGCCATGAACGTCCCCACGGCTCCGGCCGGCTGCCCGTCGGGGCCCGGCGTCGAGAGGGTGATCGGGGCGTGCCAGGTCAGGTGACCGGGCAGCGACACCTCGATGTCCCACGCGTCGGCGAAGACCTCCAGGCCGCCCGCCCACATCGCGCCGGTCTCATCGGCGGGCATGTCGACGACGGTCCCGTCGGGTGCGGTGATCGTCGCCGCCGCGCCGACCGCGGAGTGGTCGAGGTCGGCGTCGGGCCGGCCCGCGTCGGTGAGCAGGCCCTGCGCGAAGAAGCCGCCGAAGACCTGGCTGGTCGAGGCGAGCGCGTAGACCTGGTCGTACGCGCGCTGCATCATCACGCCGCGGCCGTCGGTGTTCTTCACGTACGTGCTGACCGTGAGGAACCCGGTGGTCTCGGCGGCGACCGTCTCGGGCACGTCGAACACGAGATCGATCAGCGGGAGGTCGTCGCCGGTGTACTCCTTCTCGCCGTCGAAGACGATCGGCACGTCCAGTCGCGAGGCCGATGCGCTCGTCTGCGTGATGGTCATCTCACCGGCGATCCGGCCGTACTCCGCGAACGCGTCCTGTGCGACGGCGCGGATGTTGGTCGTGTCGCGCGGGTTGAAGTACGCCTGCAGCGTCATCTCGCCGAACGACGTGGCGTTGTTGGTCGAGAACGACATCGTGACGGTGTCGCCGACGCGCGCCGAGGTGGAGCTGGCGTCGCCGAGGACGTATGCCTGGTTGTCCTTGAACCACATGGACTCGACGCGGCCGCCGATGTTGCCGGCGGCATCCAGCCCGAGGAAGCGGTGCGACTGCACCGCGCTCCAGTTGAGCGGGACGTCGGCGCCGAAGGCGCCGCTCTCGTCGGTGTTCACGGCCATGTAGGGCGTGAGCGAGAACGAGAAGAACTGCACCAGGTTGTCGGCCTGCGAGATGTCGATGCCGGCGGCGCGGATCGCGTCCACCTCGCCGTCCACGAGCGTGCCCGACAGCGCGAAGCTCGACTGGCCGTTCGCGAACTCGTTGACGCTGGACTCGCCCAGGCTCGTCTCGAACACCGGAGCGGTGTTGTCGACGAAGAGGCGCTCGGCGGGCGACGAGAACGTCGTCCCGGCGTCGTCCGAGCCGACGGCGCGCAGCGCGTACAGGCCCGGCTCGACGGTCTTCGCCTTGTGGCCGATCGGGAAGTCCTTGTCACCGGTCAGCGGCAGGTAGTCGCCGTACCACGCGAACGGGCCGTAGCGCAGGCCGTCCTTCATGAGGGTGGCGTCGATCCCGCCGAGGTACCCGATGTCCTCGCCGGACTCGGCGTCCACGAGGAACAGGTCGAGCGTGCGTGAGGGCGTGGCGACGCCGAGCGAGAACTTCAGCGCGGGGTCGTAGGTGTCGGTCCCCGTCGACATCACGGGCTTGATCATCGTGAAGTCCGAGATCGCGGCGTCGTCGACGCGGAAGCCGAGCGGCAGGCGCAGGGCCTCCTCGTCAGGGTGCTCGACGAGTACGAAGGCGCCGTACGTGCCCTGGGCGGTCCCGGCGGGCACGGTCAGGGTGACCTTGACCTTCTTCGTCGAGCCCGGGGAGACCTTGACCGTTCCCGGCATGTCGACGGAGGCGCCGGATGCGACGAAGTCGCCGGTCGCCGCGCCGTGCTCGGTGTCGACCGACAGCGCGTAGGTCGCCGATCTCTTGGCCCGGTTGGTGATCTCGATGGTCTTGGTGACCGTCGTGGTCTCGGTGGTGGGGAGCATCCCCATCGACAGCGCGCCGGTGACGTCGTCGACGTGCGTGCTCTGCCCGCGGGTCTCGGCGACCCACAGCTCGTCCATCACCTGGGCGTCGACGGTGCCGTGGACGGCCTGGCGCGGGTCGACCTGGCCGGCGCCGGACTCGAAGACGCCGGAGTCGTCGCGCAGGTCGTCGGCGGTGTTCATCAGGCGCGTCTTGACGTCGGCCGGTTCGAGCGCGGGCTCGTGCTCGAGCATGAGCGCCGCGAGCCCCGCCACGAACGGCGTGGCCATGGAGGTGCCCGACATGCGCGCGTACGCCTCGTCGTAGGGGATGTCGGCCTTCGGGTCGATCTCCCACGTCGGCACGCTCGACATCACCGAGACGCCGGGGGCGGTGATCTCGGGCTTGATGTCGGTGGTGCCGTTGGCGGGGCCCCGCGAGCTGAAGCTCGCGAGCGTGTCGGCTTCGGTGGTCGCCGTGACGAAGTCGCCGAACGCGACCTCTGCGGCGCCCGCGGCCATCGCCTCGCGCAGCGCGGCGCCGTCGGCGGCGCTGACGCTGAAGGCGGGGACGTACAGGTCGTCCTCACCCAGGTAGTACTGGATGTGTCCCTCGGGGCGGTTGTTGACCACGAGCGCGCCGATCGCGCCGCGCTGGCGGGCGTACGAGATCATCTCGGTGAAGGTGACGGCGCCGCGCTCGATGACGACGATCGCGTCGCGCGGGTTCTTGCCGCTGTAGCCGCGCCACGTACCGTCACCCACATCGACGAGCGGGAACGTGGCGCCGGCGAGGTCGGTGACCGAGGCGTCGTCGCGCTTCTGCGCGAGAAGGCGCAGGTCGGCGGTCGCGTCGCCCACGGTCGCCTCGGTCGCGGCGAGCTCGAGCGGGCTGTCGTTGGCGCCGACGGTGATCGCCAGGGCGGACGTGCCGGGGGAGCCCAGCGTCGCGGCCCCGCCGTCGCCGTCGTTGCCCGCGGCGATGACGGTCGTCACGCCCGCGAGCGTGAGGTTGTCGGCCGCGATGCTCAGGGGCGACCGGTGGTCGTTGTACGACCCGCCGAGCGACATGTTCACGACGTCCATGCCGTCGGCGAGCGCGTGCTCCATGCCCTCGAGGATGTCCTCGGTGAACCCGGACCCGTACGGACCGAGCACGCGGTAGCCGTAGATGTCGGCCTCGGGCGCGACGCCCCAGGCCGCGGGGCCGCCGAACTCGTCCTGTCCGGCGATGATCCCCGCCACATGCGTGCCGTGGCTGGTGTAGTACGTCGCGCCGGAGAACTTCTCGGGCTGGCCGCTGGCCTTCCAGTCCGCGTACGTGGTCTCCATCGGGTCGTCGTCGCCGTCGACCGCGTCGTAGCCGCCGGCGTAGACGTCCGCGAGCGCGGGGTGGTTGTAGTCGATGCCGGTGTCGAGGACGCCGACCTTGACGCCGTCGCCGGTGATGCCGGCCGCGTGGAGGGCGGCGACCTCGTCGTACGTGACGCCGCCGCCGGTCAGCGGGGCGTCCTCGCCGGTGGCGGGCTCGGTGAGCTCGACGACCTCGTCAGGCCACACCGCGGCGACGTCGGGGGAGTCCAGCAGCGTCGTGACGTCGGCGCCGGTGACCGTCATCGCCATGGCGTTGATCGAGCCGCTGAAGCGCTTCTGGATGCCCGTGGCCAGGCCCTTCGCCTCGGCGAACTTCTCGAAGCGGGCCTGCGACGCGGTCACGGCCCGCTTCGCATCTGACGCCGACAGCGTCTCGCCCCGGACGGCGGCGATGGCGCGCGCGGTCGCGGCGACCGGCTGGCGCAGCACGACGATGACGTCCTGCGCCGAGTCCGATGCGATGTCGACGCCCGCGGCGACGCGGACCTCGTCGGGCGCGGTCAGGTCGATCGCGGCGGCGAGGGCCTGGCGCTCGGCGGCGGTGGTGCCGGCCAGGACGTCGGCGGCGTCGACCGGCTGCGCGGCCAGCGCGGGTGCCGGCACGAGCAGCGTGCCGACCAGCGTGGCGGCGACCGCCGTGCAGACGGCCGCCCGACGGCCCGCGCGGCGCGGGGATGGAGCTGAGGACATGTCTGGGGCCTTCGTGTTGAGACGGGTGAGACGGTGGTGCTGGCATAACAGTGCCAAAAGCCACCCGAGGGTACGCTGACGTAAAGACGACATGACTACTTCTCGTCGCGGAATCGGTCGGAATCGGCCCGCGCGCCCGGAGAGAGTGGAGGACGTGATGGGACTGGACGTGCTCGGACTCGGCGTGGTCGAGCACCGGGTGTACGAGCACCTGGTGCGCCATCGGGCGACGCCGGCGGACCGGCTCGCGGCCGATCTCGGGCTGCGCTCCACCGATGTCGGCGCCGCGATCGCCGAGCTCACGGCGCTGGGGCTCGTCGCGCGCGACGGCGTCGACGCCGAGCGCCTGGTCGCCGCGCCCCCGGACGTCGCTCTCGGCGCCCTCATCCTGCAGCACGAGGACCGTCTGCGGCAGGCGGAGTCCGAGATGCTGCTGCTCGAGCGCCTCTATCGCGATGCCGGCTCTGGCGAAGCCGATGTCGTCGACGTCGTGCGCGGCACCGAGGCGGTGCGCCACCGCTTCAACCAGCTTCAGCGCGGCGCGCGCCACGAGGTGCTCCTCTTCGTCAAGGGCGACGCCGTCGCGGTCGACCGCGACGAGAACGTCGAGGAGGAGGTCGCGATCGCCCGCGGCATCCGGTACCGCTACATCCTGGAGCGCGCACGGCTGGAGGCCCCCGGCGTCATCGACGCGGCGCGCGAGGCGATCGAGTCCGGCCTCGAGGTCAGGGTCGCCGGCGAACTGCCCACGCGCATGCTCATCGTCGATCGCACCGTGGCGATGGTTCCGCTGGCCACCGGGGGCGAGGACCAGTCCTCGGGCGCGCTGCTGCTGCACGCCGGCGGCCTGGTGGACCTGGCGCTCAGCCTGTTCGAGCGCACGTGGGCCTCGGCATCGCACCTGGTCGCCGCCGGCGACGGAGCGCTCGACGAGGTCGAGCTCGACGAGGAGGAGCGCGAGGTGCTCGCGCTGCTGGACGCAGGTCTCACCGACCGCGCCATCGGCCTGCGCACCGGCATGTCGGTGCGCACCGTGCAGCGGCGCGTGCGCGATCTCATGGACCGCGCCGACGTCGATACGCGCCTGCAGCTGGGAGTGGCTGCCGTCCGCCGCGGCTGGCTCTGATCCCGCGCGTCAGCGCGGGGTGTCGAACGTCCAGTCGAGCGGATCCACGGCGTCGACGATCGCCCAGTCGTCGGCATCCCAGGTGAAGGTCGCGACGGCGCAGGTCGGCATGCGGCCGATGCCCTCGCGCGAGAGGTGACCGGCCAGCACCGTCATCCCCGGATCGTGCGCGACCAGCAGCACCGACCGGTGCCCGCTCTCGGCGGCATACGCCAGCAGCGTCTTCGCGCTCGCGCCGTACAGGCCGGCGGCCTCGACCACCGGCGTCGCGAGGGCGTCCGAGAACGCCTCGGCGGTGGTGCGCGCACGCAGCGCCGTGCTCGAGAGGATCGTCTCGGGTCGGAAGCCGGTGTCGGCCAGCATCCGGGCCATCCGCGGTGCGTCCCGGCGCCCGCGTTCGTTGAGGGGCCGGTCGTGGTCGTCCAGGTGCGGATCGCCCCAATCCGACTTCGCATGGCGGACCAGTGCCAGGCGGATCACGACGCCGCCGCGACGGGAAGAAGGGTCATGATCCGACGGTACCGCGCCGGTGCGGGTGCCGGGTCTCGGCCGCGTCTCAGACCAGCAGCGCGTGCGCGATCGAGAAGATCGCGACGCCCGCCAGCGCGCCGACGATCGTGCCGTTGAGGCGGATGTACTGCAGGTCCCGGCCGACCATGAGCTCGATCTTCTCCGTCGTCTCGTCGGGATCCCACCGCTCGACGGTGTCGGTGATGAGCGAGGCGATGTCGTGCCGGTACCGCTCGACGAGGAACACCGCCGCGTCCACGACCCACGCATCCACGCGGCGCTGCGCGGCGACATCGGTCGTCAGACGGGCGCCGAGGTCGATCACGGCGCTCGCCGCCCGCGCCCGCAGGGCGCTGTCCGGGTCCTCGAGCGCCGACAGCAGCCCGGACTTCGCGGTGTTCCACGCCTCGGCGGCGAGTTCGCGCACGCGGGGGCTGTCGAACACCGACTCCTTGGCGTCCTCGAACCGACCGATCGTCGCCGGGTCGTGCTGCAGGTTCGCCGCGAGACGCTCGAGATAGCCGTCGAGGGCGATGCGGGCGGGGTGCCGGCGGTCGGCCTGCACCGCCGCGACGAAGCGCACCGCCTCGGTGTAGACGGTCTCGTCGACCAGCCGCGCGGCGATCGAGGGCACCCACGCGGGCAGCCGCCGCGACACGAGCCCCGCGAAGGCTGCGCGGTTGGCGGTGAGCCACACCGCGATCGTGTCGACTCCCAGATCGACCGCCTCGTGGTGGGCCCCCGAGTCCAGGATGCGCGCGAGCCACTCGCCCAGCGGCGGCCCCCACTCGGGCGCGATCAGGTGCTCGCGGGCGAGCTGCTCGATGACGCCCTGGACGTCGTCGTCGCTGAGCGCGCGCAGCACGCCCGCCGCGACCGCCGAGCCCTCGGTGACGACGCGCTCGGCGTGGTCGGGCTCGCCGAGCCACTCGCCCAGACGCGCGGCGATCGCCGTCGCCTCCAGGCGTCGGCGCACGACGTCGCCACGCAGGAACTCGGTCTCGACGAACTCGCCCAGCGTCTGCCCGATCTCGTCCTTGCGGCGCGGGATGATCGCGGTGTGGGGGATGGGGATGCCGAACGGATGCCGGAACAGCGCGGTCACGGCGAACCAGTCCGCCAGGGCGCCCACCATGCCGCCCTCGGCGGCCGCGCGCACATACCCCAGCCAGGGGACGCTGCGCTCGAAGGCGAAAGCGACGGCGAACACGATCGCCATCCCCACGAGGGCACCGAGGGCCACGGCCTTCATGACGCGCAGGCCGCGCAGGCGCTCGCGGTCGGCGGGGCTGAGCAGAGCCGGGGGTGTGCGCGTCATGGCTCGATCGGTCCGAGCCACGCGGTGGCGACGGTGGAGTGCGCCGACTCGGGGTCGGAGGGATGGAACTGTCCGGCCAGAACGTCGCGATACAGACGACTGAGTTCGCTCGAGGCGAAGTACGACGATCCGCCCGCGACGAGCATCGCCTCGTCGACGATGAGCTTCGCGCTCGACACGGCGCGGTGCTTCAGACCGCTCAGCAGCGAGAACCATCGGGGGCCGTGGTCGGCGCGCTCGTCGACGTCGCGCGCGAGTGCGGTGATCTGCGGCGGCAGTGCGTCGTAGGCGAGGGCCATGTCGGCCACGCGCCAGCGGATGTCGGGATCCTGGCTGTAGGCCTTGCCGCTGCGCTTGGACGTGCGGCGGCCGGCCGTCTCGACGGCGAGGTCGAGCGCGCGTCGAGCGATGCCGGTGTAGACCGAGGCGAGCAGGATCTCGAAGACGCTGAAGATGCCGAACACGATCGGATCCGGGTTGGGGCCGGGTGCGATGCGGCGCACGACCCGGTCCGGCGGTGCGATCGCGCCGTGGAGCTCGGTCGTGCGCGACTGCGTGCCCCGCATGCCCAGGGTGTCCCAGTCGTCGCGCGTGCGCACGTCTTCCGAGCGCGGCACGAACGCGTACACCATCTGCGGGGCGTCGGGGCTGGTGGTGTCCAGGCCGTGCAGGCCCAGCTGCGTCCACACCGGTGCGAGCGACGTGAAGATCTTGGTGCCGGTGAACGCGTAGCCGCCGTCGTCGCGCGGCGCGGCATCCGTGTCGCAGCCGAACAGGACGAGGTCGTTCCCCGCCTCGCTGATGCCGAACGCGAACACCTCGCCGTCGGCGGCGCCGGACTGCACGAACCGCAGCGTGTCGATGCCGCGGTCGGCGAGGACCTTGGCCACGCCCGTCCACACCAGATGCATGTTGACGGCGAGGGCCGTCGCGGGCGCGGCTCCAGCGAGGCGCTGCTGCAGGTCCGCGGCCTGGGCCAGCGTGAGGCCGGCTCCGCCGAGCTCCTCGGGAACGAGGATCGCCAGATAGCCCGCCGACCGAAGCTCATCGAGGTCGGCCTGCGGGAAGGTGTTGTCGCGGTCGTATCCGGCGGCGCGGGCGCGGACGCGATCCAGGAGGTCCTCGGGGAGGTGGGCGCCGGGGTCGAACGATGATGCGGTCACACGCCCATTCTCCCCGTCCGGGCCGTGGCGGGCTCCGGCGCGCGCGGACGGTCGCGGGGCCAAGGTCCTGGCGGCGCGCGTCCGGCGTCACGAGAATGTGCGCATGTCAAAGCTGACGCGCACGCTGATCCCGCCCTCGCAGCGGTACACGATCCCGGGGCTGCTCGACCTGCTCGACCTGTCGCACGGCGACGCGAGGAGCAAACGCACCGGCTTCACGATCATGCTCGTGCTGTCGGGGATCATCGCGGTGGCGGGCGTGCTGGCCGACTCCACCGCGACGGTGATCGGCGCCATGATCATCGCGCCGCTGGGAACCCCCATCCTGGGCATCGCGGCCGGCATCGTCACCGGCCACCCGGGCCTGGTCGCGCGCTCGGTGCTGTGGGTCGTGTTCGGGCTGGGCGTCGTCGTCGTCATCGGCGCGGTGCTGTCGTTCGGCGTCGCCGACCCCGCCGTGCTCACCACCAACGGTCAGATCACCGGACGCACCTCGCCGAGGATCGTGGACCTCGTGGCGGCCCTCGCCACCGGCATGGCGGGCGCGTTCGCGATGAGCCGCAAGGACCTCAGCGCCGTGCTGCCCGGCGTCGCCATCGCGATCTCGCTCGTGCCCCCGCTCGGGGTGGTCGGCGTATGCGCCGGCCAGGGGGCGTGGAGCGAGGCCCTCGGCGCCCTCATCCTGTTCCTGTGCAACGTGGTCGCGCTCGTGATCGCCGGCAGCATCGTGTTCACGATGGCCGGCTACGCGCGCAATCCCAACGCCTCGCCCACGACGAACCGCCGACGTGCGTACTCGATCGTCGCGGTGCTGTCGATCCTCATCGCCCTGCCGCTCGCGGCCAACAGCGTCGTGACGCTGTTCTACGCGCGCACGACTTATGCCATCCACCAGGCGACGGGGGCCTGGCTCGACGACGCCGACATCGACTACACCATCAACGGCATCACCTGGACGAACCGCACCGCCAACGTCGAGCTCTTCACCGAGGACGGCTCGCTGGGGGACCAGTCCACGCTCGAGTCGTCGCTGGCCGACAGCGTGCCCGACTGGGTCACGGTGACCATCCACGTCACACCGGCGACCACCCACGTCGTCTACGGCGGGTCCTGACCGCGGGCGACCGCGCTCCGCGGCCCCGGCGGGGCGGCATCCGGGTCAAGATGGAGTCATGATCTCGACCGAGCTGGCGCTCGCCCTGCGGGAGGCGGGCCTGATCTGGCACCCGCGCTCGGGCGACCGCTTCCAGCTCGACGAGCCCGAGTTCGAAGCCGACGTCTTCACCGTGAGCGAGATGACGATCGAGCCGCGGGAGTACTCGACGGGCCGCATCCTCGCCTTCAACGGCACGACCGAGTGGGCGCTGGACTCCGTCGCGCTCGAGGATGCGCTGTGGCTGCCCCACGAGCATCAGCTGCGCGAACTCCTGCGGGGCAGCTTCCAGGCGCTGCGGCGGCTGCCCGACACCCACGAGGTCGAGATCGTGCTGGGGCGGGGGACCGCGGCCGAGGAGGTGCTCGTGTTCGAGCATCCCGAGCCGGCGGACGCCTATGCCCTCGCGGTCCGCGAGCTGCTGCGGCGCATCGCCTGACGCGCCGCGATCGGTCTCACGTGACCAGGTCGACCGGCTCGGTGTCGGGGATGGGGCTGGCGTCGCGACCGCGCAGGTCGGGGAAGCCGCGTACGAACACGATCGAGACCAGGACGCCGGCGACGCAGAACGCCGTCGCGGCGACGTAGGCGCCGCTCGGGCCGACGCCGTCGATGAGGAATCCGGCGACGGCCGAGCCCGCGGCCGCGCCGATGAGTTGGCCGGTGTTGATCCAGCCGTACGCCTCGGCGGTGTCGCTGAACTTCACGCTCACCGACGTCATCGTGAACATCACGGCGAACGCGGGCGCGATGCCGATGCCCGCGATCAGGAGCGTTCCGCCCAGCCACCACGCGTTCAGCGACACCATCGTCAGCGCCAGGCCCGCCGCCACGATCGCCATGCGCCGCGCCATCGCCCACGGGCCCATGGGCAGATGCCCGAACGTGAGCCCCCCGGCGAGGCTGCCGACGGCGAACAGCGCCAGCACGACGCCGGCCTCGTAGCCCCCATGGCCGAACGTCGCGACCACACCGGCCTCGACCGCGGCGCACGCGCCGATCAGCAGGAAGCCGACGACCGTCGCGAGCACCACCGGTGGCTTCAGCAGCACACGGCCCAGCCGCCGTCGGCTGCGCGGGATGCGCACGCGTCCGACCTCGGGGGAGAGGATGAACCAGGCTCCGCCGCCGATCAGGACGGCCACGACCATCAGGAGCGCCTCGACGGTGCCGATCTGGGTGCCGACGAACGTCACCAGCACGGGGGCGGCGACCCAGATCAGCTCCTGCAGCGACGCGTCCAGCGAGAACAGCGGGGTCAGCTGCGACGAGTTGACCAGCTTGGGGTAGATCGTGCGGGCCGCCGACTGCACCGGCGGCGTCGAGAGCCCCGCGATGAGGCCGAGGGCGGCGTATGCGGGGACGACCATCTCGACCAGCGCCATCGCGGTGATCGCCGCCGCGCACACCACGAGCGTCACCGTCAGGACCTTGCGCATGCCCCACAGGCCCATCCAGCGGCTGGTGACCGGGCCCGCCACGGCCTGGCCGATGGACGTCGCCGCCAGGACGATCCCCGCGGCGGCGTACGACCCGGTGACGCGCTCGATGTGGAGGAGCACCGCGAGGCTGAGCATCCCTCCGGGGAAGCGCGCCGTCAGCTGCGCGGCGATGATGCGTCCGACGCCCGGCGTGCGCAGAAGGTCCCGATAGCCCGTCACGGATCAACGTTACCGGTCGGCGATCCCCTCGGTGCGCGCCGTGACACCCCGCCGACGCGCGCGCGACACGCCGACGGCGCTTTCCACAGGCGAATCGATGTCGGTGGCCGGCTCTAGCCTCCCCATCTGTGGACAACTTCCAGCGGCGGTCGCTTAAGGGCCGTGATCACGCGATTCCGAACGGGTCCCACGACCCGCTCGGCTGTGGATGAAGTGGTGGAGAACCTGTGGTGAGGCTGCGGATAACGGTGGAAAACTACACGGATGTAACTACTACCCCTTGTGGTGCCCCCCAATGTCTGTACCCATATGTAGTATTGGTGTCCCGGCGGGGGGTCTGCCGGACGTAATGAGGGGAGAGACGGATCCATATGTCGATCACGGTCTACACGAAGCCGGCCTGTGTCCAGTGCAACGCGACGTATCGCGCGCTCGACTCGAAGGGCATCGAATACGAGATCCACGACCTGTCGGAGGACCCGGCGGCACTCGAGCGCGTGAAGTCGCTCGGCTACCTGCAGGCGCCGGTCGTGGTCACCGACGAGGATCACTGGTCGGGCTTCCGTCCCGACAAGATCGACGAGCTCGCGACTCGTCTGGTGTGACCCACGTGGCAACCGCGGTCGCAGGACGCAGCGCGGTTGCCGACGGGGCGGCCGCGGTTCCGCTCCTGGTCTACTTCTCCAGCACCTCCGGGAACACCGCCCGCTTCGTCGACAAGCTCGGACTGCGCGCGTTGCGCATCCCGCTGCACTCCACGGAGCCCCGGCTCGAAGTCGACGAGCCCTATGTCCTCATCACCCCCACCTACGGCGGAGGCCAGGGGCGCGGAGTCGAGAAGGGCGCTGTGCCCAAGCAGGTCATCCGCTTCCTCAACGACGACCACAACCGCGGTCTCATCCGCGGCGTGATCTCGGCGGGGAACACCAACTTCGGCGAGCACTTCTGCTTCGCCGGTGACGTCATCAGCCGCAAGTGCCGCGTGCCGCACTTGTATCGGCTCGAACTCTTCGGCACGCCGGAAGACGTGGATCGCGTAGGCGACGGATTGGAACGATGGTGGAATCAGCAGTGACCGAGCGCGGGTTCAAGACGGACGCGCGATTCGAGGGGATGGATTACCACGCCCTCAACGCGATGCTGAACCTGTACGACGCGGACGGGAAGATCCAGTTCGACGCCGACAAGCGGGCGGCGCGCGAGTACTTCCTGCAGCACGTGAACCAGAACACGGTGTTCTTCCACTCGCTCCGCGAGCGCCTGGACTACCTCGTCGAGAAGCAGTACTACGAGGGCGCCGTGCTCGAGAAGTACCCCTTCGAGTTCATCCAGAAGCTCAACGACCTGGCGTACGCGAAGAAGTTCCGCTTCGAGACGTTCCTCGGCGCGTTCAAGTACTACACCAGCTACACGCTGAAGACCTTCGACGGCAAGCGCTACCTCGAGCGCTTCGAGGACCGCGTGGTGATGACCGCGCTCGGCCTCGCCGACGGCGACCAGGACCTCGCGGTCGAGCTCGTCGAGGAGATCATCGCCGGCCGCTTCCAGCCGGCCACCCCGACGTTCCTCAACACCGGCAAGGCGCAGCGCGGCGAGCTCGTCTCGTGCTTCCTGCTGCGCATCGAGGACAACATGGAGTCGATCGCGCGAGGCATCAACTCCGCGCTCCAGCTGTCCAAGCGCGGCGGCGGCGTCGCGCTGCTTCTGTCGAACATCCGCGAGGCCGGTGCCCCGATCAAGCAGATCGAGAACCAGTCCAGCGGCATCATCCCGGTCATGAAGCTCCTCGAGGACTCCTTCAGCTACGCCAACCAGCTGGGCGCGCGTCAGGGCGCGGGCGCGGTGTACCTCAACGCGCACCACCCCGACATCATGAAGTTCCTCGACACCAAGCGCGAGAATGCGGACGAGAAGATCCGCATCAAGACGCTGTCGCTGGGCGTCGTGGTGCCCGACATCACGTTCGAGCTGGCCAAGAACGGCGAGGACATGTACCTCTTCTCGCCGTACGACGTCGAGCGCGTGTACGGCGTGCCGTTCGGCGACATCGCGATCAGCGAGAAGTACCGCGAGATGGTCGACGACGCGCGCATCAAGAAGACGAAGATCAACGCGCGCGAGTTCTTCCAGACCCTCGCCGAGATCCAGTTCGAGTCGGGCTACCCGTACATCATGTTCGAGGACACGGTGAACAAGGCCAACCCGATCAAGGGCCGGATCAACATGTCGAACCTGTGCTCCGAGATCCTCCAGGTCAACACCCCGACGACGTACAACGAGGACCTGTCGTACGCGGACATCGGCAAGGACATCTCGTGCAACCTGGGCTCGATGAACATCGCGCTGGCGATGGACGGCAAGGACCTGGGCAAGACCGTCGAGACCGCGATCCGCGCGCTCACCGCGGTGAGCGACCAGAGCCACATCTCGTCGGTCCGCTCGATCGAGGACGGCAACGACCGCTCGCACGCGATCGGCCTCGGCCAGATGAACCTCCACGGCTACCTCGCGCGCGAGCACGTCCACTACGGCTCCGAAGAGGGCATCGACTTCACGAACATCTACTTCTACTCGGTGCTCTTCCACGCGCTGCAGGCCTCGAACAAGCTCGCGATCGAGCGCCGCCATGCGTTCGAGGGCTTCGCCGACTCGACGTACGCGTCGGGCGAGTTCTTCGACAAGTACATCGACCGCGCGTGGGAGCCCGAGACCGAGAAGGTGAAGGAGCTGTTCGCGGGCATCCACATCCCGACGCAGGACGACTGGCGGGCGCTCAAGGCGAGCATCCAGGAGCACGGCATCTACAACCAGAACCTGCAGGCGGTGCCGCCGACCGGTTCGATCTCGTACATCAACAACTCCACCAGCTCGATCCACCCGATCGCCTCGCGCGTCGAGATCCGCAAGGAGGGCAAGCTCGGGCGCGTCTACTACCCGGCCGCGTTCATGACGAACGAGAACCTGGAGTACTACCAGGACGCCTACGAGATCGGCTACGAGAAGGTCATCGACACGTACGCCGCCGCGACGCAGCACGTCGACCAGGGACTGTCGCTGACGCTGTTCTTCAAGGACACCGCCACGACGCGCGATATCAACCGCGCCCAGATCTACGCGTGGCGCAAGGGCATCAAGACGATCTACTACATCCGCCTGCGTCAGATGGCGCTCGAGGGAACCAACCTTCAGGAGTGCGTCAGCTGCATGCTCTGATGCGCTGACCAGGACCCAACTACGGAGAAGAAATGACTCCCGAGCCGCTCAAGCTCATCGACCACGTCCAGGCGATCAACTGGAACCGCATCCAGGACGACAAGGACCTCGAGGTGTGGAACCGCCTCGTGAACAACTTCTGGCTGCCCGAGAAGGTGCCGCTGTCCAACGACATCCAGTCCTGGAACACGCTCTCGCCCGCCGAGCAGACGCTCACGATGCGCGTGTTCACCGGACTGACGCTGCTGGACACCATCCAGGGCACCGTCGGGGCGGTGTCGCTCATCCCCGATGCGATCACTCCGCACGAAGAGGCGGTGTACACCAACATCGCCTTCATGGAGTCGGTGCACGCCAAGAGCTACTCGTCGATCTTCTCGACGCTGTGCTCGACGCCCGAGATCGACGACGCGTTCCGCTGGTCGGTCGAGAACGAGAACCTTCAGAAGAAGGCTCACATCATCATGGAGTACTACCGCGGCGACGAGCCCCTCAAGCGCAAGGTCGCGTCGACCCTGCTCGAGTCGTTCCTGTTCTACTCGGGCTTCTACCTGCCGCTGTACTGGTCGAGCAAGGCGAAGCTCACCAACACGGCCGACATCATCCGTCTCATCATCCGCGACGAGGCCGTGCACGGCTACTACATCGGCTACAAGTTCCAGAAGGGCCTCGAGAAGGTCTCGGAGGCCGAGCGCGCCGACATCAAGGACTACACGTTCTCGCTGCTGTACGAGCTCTACGACAACGAGGTGCAGTACACGCAGGACCTGTACGACGGCGTGGGACTGACCGAGGAGGTCAAGAAGTTCCTCCACTACAACGCCAACAAGGCCCTCATGAATCTGGGCTACGAGGCGATGTTCCCCTCGACCGTGACGAACGTCAGCCCGGCGATCCTGTCGGCGCTGTCGCCGAACGCCGACGAGAACCACGACTTCTTCTCGGGGTCCGGCTCGTCGTACGTCATCGGCAAGGCCGTCGCCACCGAGGACGAGGACTGGGACTTCTAGCGGTGTTACGCGGTCGTAAATTCTCGTGCGCGACCGCCTGATACGCCGCCCCGCCCGTGGCGCGAACGCGCTCCCGCGCGCTAGCGTCACGGGCAACCCACGCGTCCTGCCGTCTGAGTAACGCCCCCCGGCCAACAGCCGAAACCCACGTGGGCCAGGCTTCCTCGGCGTCCGCGATCGATGCGGGCGCCGGGGATCCCGCAAGCGGGTCAGTTCAGCCGGCCCTCGGGGCGGAAGTCCGGGTCGCTCGAGACGACCAATGCGTCCAGCCGCGCATCGACCTCGCGGGCGGTGAGGACGAGCACGTGCGGTCCGGCATCGAGCTCTGCCTCGAAGGGGTCGCAGTTGTGGTGCGCGAAGTCCCCGTCGCACCGCAGGCTGATCAGCTCCCACGTCCAGTCGAGATAGACCGTCGACTCGCCTTCGTGGAAGTCCCAGATGTCGGGTGCCGAGGAGTCGAGAGACAGGATGTAGGTGTCGTTCAGGTCTGTCCGTGCCGGGTCCTCCGACTCCGGCTGGCTGACGCGCGCCCAGATGCGGTACGTGCCGGCGGTGGCGACATCGAACTCGTACCGGGCCGTGCCGCTCTCGGACTCCGCCGCCGAGATGTAGGCCCCGCCCGACGCCTGCGGGTCGGAGTGGGCGGCGATCGTGGCGACGAGCCGGCCGTCCTCGGCCTCGATCTCGACGGTGTCGAAGAGCGTGGTCGGCGTGGGCGTCGGGGTCGGCGTCGCCGCGGTCGGGGTGGGTGTCCCGGCGGACGACACGTCCGCGAGGGGCGCGTCCGCCGTGCCCGGCAGCAGCGAGAGCACGACCGCGACCCCGCCTGCGACGAGAGCGACGGCGCCCACCGCGATGACCGCCGGCAGCCAGCGCCGCCTCGCGCCTTCGGCTCCCGCACCCGCCAGCGCGTAACCGCGCTTGCGCGTCGGCAGCAGCGGCTCGATCGCCGCCGCGAGCACGCCGACGTCGTACTTGAAGCGCGACGACGTCACCTCGAGGCCCTGTCTCGTGGCCAGGCCCCCGAGCGACTCGGGCAGATCCGCGCGGGCCGGCATGCGCGCGCCGTCCACGAGCACGGGGAGCACCTTGACGTCGCGCTTCAGTGCGCTCTCGACCTCGAGCCGGACGAAGTCGTCGGGATCGTCCAGCCGCCGCGCGCCGTCGGCGTCGACGACGTCGGTCCAGTGCGGATCGATCACCACCACCACGGCGCGGCAGTCGCGCAGCGTCTCGTCCAGCACCTGCTCGAAGTCGGCGCCCGGCTCGATGCCGTCGACGTCCATGAAGACCGCGTCCTCGCCGAAGCGGGCGGTGAGGGCGTCGTAGATGCGCCCGGCGGCGCCGGAGGCGTTGCTGCGCCGGTAGCTCACGAAGACGGAGTACGTCACCGGTCGCCTCCGTCCTGAGTCGTCGGCGAGCCGCCCGTGTCGCCGCGCTGGCCCGATCGTGTCACGCGCGGGCGGTCATCTCAACCGTCACGGCGCATGAGGCCCGTCAGCGGGCGAGAGCATCCCAGTCCACGTCGACGATCGACGGGCGGGAAGCCGAGATCTGCGCGGGCAGCCGCATCCCCGGACGCGGCCAATGCTTCGGCCGCGTCACGACGCTCGTGGCGATCGTGGTGGGCGGGACGCCGGGCGCCTCGGCGACGAGTTCGAGACGGCACTCCTGGTAGCGGCCCCGCGGCGCCGGCTCCGAAACCGACACCACGAGGACGGTGCCGGCGACCGCATCCGCGAGGGGATCGGCGGTCAGCCGCTGCAGGGCGCGTGCGATGTCGTCTGCTCCGTCCACATCCTCCACGCTATCGGTGCGCGACGGCCCCGCGTGCTCCCGGACGTGGTTTGCTGGGGCGCATGAGGAATGTCGCACGATGGGTGCTCGGTCTCGCGATGGTCTTCGCCGGCGTCAGCCATCTGTTCTGGGCCCGGCGCGAATTCCAGGCGCAGGTCCCGGACTGGGCGGCCGAGAAGACCGGACTCGGAAAGGACGCGGTGGTCGTCGCCTCGGGCGTGGTCGAGGTGATGCTCGGCGGCGCCCTCGTGGCGCTTCCCGCGTCGCGCAGCCGCGTCGGGGCGATCCTGGCCGCGTTCTTCATCGCCGTCTTCCCCGGCAACATCGAGCAGTACACCCAGCGCCGCGACGGGTTCGGGCTCGACACCGACCGCAAGCGCCTCGTCCGCCTGTTCTTCCAGCCCGTGCTCGTGGCGTGGGCGTGGTGGTCCACGCGCACGCGCTGAGCGGGGGCGGCGCGGCCGACCGTGGGGTCAGCGTCTGGTCGACACCGTCACAGTGAACTTCGCGTTGCGCGCGATCTGCTGCGTCGGACCGACGATGCGCTCGAGGACCGGACGGTAGCGAAGGTGGGAGTTCCACACCGTCCACAGCCGACCGCCGGGCCGAAGCACGCGGGCCGCGTCCGCGAACAGGCGCGGCGCGATGCCCTCGTGGACGGCCGCGCCGGAGTGGAACGGCGGGTTCAGCAGGATCACACCGGCCGATGCGTCCTCGCGCGCACCCAGTCCATCGTCGCGGACCACCTCGATCCGGTCTGCGACGCCGTTCGCGGCGGCCGTGGCCCGCGCTGAAGCGACGGCGACGGCGGACTGGTCGCACGCGTAGAGCCGCAGACCGGGATGGCGCAGCGCCAGCGTCGCCGCGACGACGCCGGTGCCGCATGCCAGATCGATCGCAGCGGCGTCGTCGGGAATCCGGTCCGGCACGTGCTCGAGCAGGAAGCGCGTGCCGATGTCGACCGCCGCCCCCGCGAACGCGCCGCCGTACGCGCACACCACCACGCCGTCGGTTTCGATGCAGCGCGGCTGCGGATCCCGGCCGTCGTGCGGGTCCGAGGCCACGAGCACGCGTGACTTCTGGCGGGCGTGCGTCACGTCGACGCGGCCGAAGAACTCCCGCAGCACCTCGTTCATCGCCGTGCTCATGTGCTTGATGCGCCCGCCCGCGAACACGCGCACGTCAGGGGCGGCGTGGGCGGCGATCAGGCCCGCGATGTCGCGCAGCGCGTCGAGCGAACGCGGGAGGCGCAGCAGGACCACGCGCGCGTCGCGGACCACCTCCCCCGACAGCGGCAGCGACGCGGTGTCGCCCGCGAGCCCGAGGCGCACGGCATTGGCCGCCAGCGCGCGCTCGCCGGTCAGCGCGTCCTGGTGGACGCGCACGTGCGCCGATTCCCCGGCCGTGTCGGCGGCGGCTCCCAGCGCCAGCGCGCCGTACGCATCGCCGATCACGGCGGTGGCCGCACGCCCGGCGTCCGCGCGGGCCCCGGCCGACTCGTCGAGGATCAGCCGGTCGGCGGCGTCGACCGCGACCAGGTCGTCGGCTTCGACATCCGGCCAGCGACGCAGGTCGTCCCACGAGAACTCCACGCGATCACGCTACCCGGGCCCCGGGTTCGGCAGCGCTCCCGCGGGCGCCTAGGCTGGATCGGTCCGACCCGAGGAGACCTGTGTTCCGCACGCCCCTGAGCCTGTTCCGTGCCCTCGCGATCGCCGAGGCGATCTCGTGGACCCTGCTGATCGCCGGCCTCGTGCTGCGCGCCACCGCAGACCTCGCCATCGCGGTGACCGTCGGCGGCGCGATCCACGGCTTCGTCTTCCTCTCGTACGGGGCGACGGCGGTGCTGGTGTCGATGAACCAGCGCTGGAAGCCGGGCCCCGCGATCGTGGCCGTCGTGAGCGCGGTGATCCCGTACGCGACCGTCCCGGTCGAGATCTGGCTGCACCGCTCCGGCCGCCTGGAAGGGCAGTGGCGGCTCGAGGAAGCCGCCGATCCTGCCGACCGCGTCTGGTACGACGGGCCGATGCGCTGGTTCCTGCGGCGACCGTGGCTGCTGGGCGCCCTCATCGCCCTGGCCGTGGTCGCGCTGTACGTCACGCTGCTGCTCGTCGGTCCGCCCGGCGGCCGCGACTGACGCGCGGGCGACGGCGCATCCGACATCCGCCGGTGATTCCGGTATCCACACGTGTGCGCACGCCGCGCCGTTCCACGCCATGATGGGACCGTGGCCGACGCGCGTGTGAGCACCGACACCGTCCCGCGCGCGCCTGCGAAGCGCCCGCACAAGAAGAAGCACCCGTCCGGGGACCGGCTGTCGGCCGGACTGATGCTGCTGGGCACGGCGATCGCCCTGCTGTGGGCCAACTCGCCGTGGGGCGCGACGTACCACGAGTTCTGGGACATGCACGTCGGCCTCTCGCTCGGCGACCTCCACGTGGAGGCGACGCTGCACGAAGTCGTCAACGACATGCTCATGACGTTCTTCTTCTTCCTCGTGGGTCTCGAGGTCAAGCGCGAGCTCACGATCGGCGAACTCACCGACCGGTCCCGGGCGATCGTGCCGATCGTCGCCGCGATCGCGGGGCTCATCGTGCCCGCGGCGCTCTTCGTGCCCCTGGGCGCGATGGTCGGCGAGGCGGATGCCTGGGGGATCGTCATCTCGATGGACACGGCCTTCCTGCTGGGCGCGCTCGCGCTCATCGGTCCGGCCTTCCCGAAGCGGCTGCGCACGTTCCTGCTGACGCTCGCCGTCGTCGACGACATCGGAGCCCTCGCCGTCATCGGCATCTTCTACAGCGGCGTGCTCTCGCCGGTGCCGCTGGTGACCGCCGCGGTGCTCATGGGGCTCATCGCGCTCGTGCGATTCGCCCCCGTCGGCCGGGGCCTGCTGTACGCGATCCTCGGCGTCGCCCTGTGGGTCGCGGTGCTCGCCGCGGGCATCCACCCCACGCTCGCCGGCGTCGCCGTCGCGCTGCTCATCCCCGTCTTCTCGCCCCGTCGTGCCGACGTCGAGCAGGCCGCGGCGCTCACGCAGGCGTTCCGCGAGTCGCCGAACCCGCAGTACGCCGCGGCGCTCACGCGAAGCATCCGCCAGTCGCTGTCGATCAACGAGCGCATCGACATGGCCTGGCGGCCCTATGTCGCGTACGGCGTGCTCCCGCTGTTCGCCCTCGCGAACGCCGGTGTCCACCTCGGGCCGGAGGTCTTCCGCGACGCGTTCACGTCGCCGCTGACGTGGGGCATCATTCTGGGGCTCGTGGTCGGAAAGTTCGTCGGCATCACGGGGGCGACGGCGCTCGTGCGCGCGTCGGGCAAGGGACAGCTCGCCCCGGGGCTCGCCATGCACCGCGTCGCCGGAGGGGCCGCTCTGTCGGGCATCGGGTTCACGATCTCGCTGTTCATCGTCCCGATCGCGATCGAGGACCCCGAACTGCAGGATCTCGCCCGCGTGGGCGTGCTCACCGCATCGGTCATGGCGTTCCTGCTCGGCTGGGCGATCATCTCGGTGGGCGACCGGCTGCGCCCGCCGCAGCCCGTCGGTGCGAAGCTCGCCCGTCCCGTCGACCCCGAGCGCGATCACGTCTTCGGCTCGAGCGCGGCGACGTGCGAGATCGTCGAGTACGGGGACTTCGAGTGCCCGTTCTGCAGTCGGGCGACCGGCTCGGTCGATGCGGTCCTGGCCCACTTCGGCTCGGATGTGCGATGGGTGTGGCGTCACCTTCCCCTCGACCAGCCGCATCCGCACGCGCAGGAGGCGGCGCAGGCCGCCGAGGCGGCGGGCCTGCAGGGCCGCTTCTACGAGATGGCGCGCCTGATGTTCGCGAACCAGGATCGCCTGGAGCGCACGGATCTGTTCGGGTACGCCGAGCAGCTGGGGCTGGATCTCGACCGATTCGCCGACGATCTGACCTCGCCCGACGTGCTGCGGCGCGTGCAGGACGACCGACTGGACGCCGAGGTCATGGATCTGCACTCCACGCCGACGTTCTTCATCAACGGCGTTCGGCACATCGGCCCGTACGATTCGGCGAGCCTCATTCGCGCGCTGGAGGCGGCGCGACCGGCTCCGCCTCCGGAGTGATCACCAGCCGTCGGTGAGGATGTGGTCGAGCGCCGCGACGAGGGCATCGGCGCTGTCGTCGTCGAAGCACAGGGGCGGCTTGATCTTCAGGATGTTCTGGTGGTCGCCGGTCGGCTGGGCGATGACGCCGAGCTCGCGCAGCCGGCGGCAGATCGCCGCCGTCTCGTCGGTGGCCGGCTCCCACGTCGCACGATCCCGCACGAATTCGGGGCCGAGGTAGAGCCCGGCGCCGTGGACGGCCGCCAGGATCGGATGCCGCTCGCCCAGCTCCAGGAGCTTCGCGCGCAGTCGGCCGCCGACCCGCCGTGCGTTGCCCACGAGGTCCTCGTCGCGCATGATGTCGAGCACGGTCAGCCCGACGACGCTCGAGACCGGGCTGCCGCCGGCGGACGAGAAGAAGTAGCCGCCCGAGCGATACCGCGCCGCGATCTCGCGCGTCGTGATGACGGCGCCCAGCGGATGGCCGCTGCCCATCGACTTCGCCACGGCGACGATGTCGGGCACGACCCCCTGCTGCTCGAACCCCCAGAACCACTCGCCCAGCCGGCCGTAGCCGACCTGCACCTCGTCGGCGACCGCGAGGCCGCCGGCCGCCCGCACCGCGTCGTAGACCTCGGCGAGATAGCCGTCGGGGAGGAACATGCCGCCGCCGTTGCCGAACGCCGTCTCGGCCACGAACGCGCCGACGGGCCTGCCCGCTTCGCCCAACCGGGCGATCTTCTCCGCGGCCTCGGACGCGTAGCGATCCGGGTCGTCGGCGTGGACGCCGCGGAAGGGATGCGGTGAGGGGACGGTGTGCACCCATGCCGGGCGGGTCTGCAGCGCCGCCGGGTTGTCGGCGACCGACGTCGAGACGGCATCCGTGAGGTAGGTCCACCCGTGGTACGCCTCGGCGACCGCCAGGACATCGGGTCGGCCCGACCAGGTGCGGGCCAGCCGCAGCGCCAGGTCGACCGCTTCGGACCCGCTGTTGACCAGGAACACGGTGTCGAGCGGGTCGGGGACGAGCTCGGCCAGGCGCTCCGAGAACTCCACGACCGACGGGTAGTGGAACCGCGAGTTCGTGTTCAGCAGCCGCCACTGGCGCGCGACGGCGTCCGCCAGCCGCGGATGGGCGTGGCCGACGGCGGTGACGTTGTTGAGGGTGTCGAGGTAGACGCGCCCGTCGGCGTCGATCAGATGCTCGCGCCATCCGCGCACCATGACCGGCGGCGCGGTGTAGTAGTGCTCCTGGACCTCGGCGAACACCGCGTCCCGGCGCTCCAGGAGCCCCGCGGCGTCGATCGGCGAAGCGGCCGGGGCGAGCCGGGGGAGGAGCGGCGACGGGTCGGCGACGACGGCGCGCCACGCGGCGGCCAGGCCGCGCGTCGTGAAGCGCGGCGCATCGATCCCGGTGCGCGTCACCTGGATCCACACGCGGCCCGCGGACTCGGCCAGGGCGTCGCCCGCGGCCACCGTCGTCCCGTCGCGGTGCCGCGCGCGGACGCCCTCGAGGTGCAGCTGCACGCCATCGCCGGTGAGGACCAGCCCGGCCGAGGTCGCCGTGACGGCTCCCGCCCACGGCGCCCGGAGCGTCGTGGCGGACGCCGGCGCGAACTCGACGCCGAGCGCGACGTTGCGCGGCGGGTCCGGATCGGCGGGGACGGCGCGGGTCAGCCGCGCCTCGGCGAACCGCGCCGCCGCCGATGCGCCCGCCGGCGCCGAGGCGAAGGCGACGTCCTCGGCTGCGGAGCTCAGCCACCGGCCGTCGTCGAGCAGAGCGCTGGTGGGCGAGAGGTCGACGATGTGCGGCTGCCCGTCGGTCAGGGCCGCGGATGCCGGAAGGGGCAGCCCGACGGCGGCGGATCCGGCGGCCTCGCGCACGAGTGCGGTCGCCACCTCGAGCGGGACAGAGACGGCTTCGGCGAAGATGGCCTGCTCGTGGGCGAGGTTCTCCGCGGCGTACCGATTGCCCGGGTCGCCGGACAGCACCTGGTGGGCGCTCGCGACGAGGACGGCGCCGCGCTGGACGACGAGCGGCCACAGGGCACTCTGCTCGGCGTCCGACAGCGGCCGCTCCCGGTGATAGGCCGTCACCGCGCGCATGGCCGCGGGCAGGTCGACGCCGTCGTGGTGCAGCAGCGACGACACCGTTATGGCGAGCTCGGCCACCGCCCACGAGCGGCCGAGATCGCCCAGGTCGATGACGCCGTCGGGGACGCGCGTGCGGGGGTCGGACGTGACGACGTTGTCGTCGGTGAGGTCGCCGTGGATGACCTGCACGGCGAGCGCATCGGCGACGGGTGACAGCGCCCGTCCGGCGGCGTCGGCGGCCTGCGCGAGCCGTGTGCGCGCCGCCGCATCGGGCACTCCCGGGAGGAGCTCGGCGAGCACGGCGGGTGCCCGGCGCAGATCCCACTGATGCGTGCGCTCGGCCCCGGGCAGCGTCAGCTCGCCCAGCGCGACGGCGACGCGCGCCGCCAGCGCGCCGAGTGTGTCGATCACGGTGGGCGACAGGTAGCCGGACAGCGTCTGGCCGGGCAGGAACTCCAGCAGCCGCGCATGCATCACGACGCCCTCGAGCGCGACGGGGTAGGTCGTGCCGCCGGGCTGCCGCCGCCGCGCGCGCGGCGCGCGGACACCCGCCCGCGCGGCGATCATGTCGGCCGCGGCGGACTGCGCCTCGAGCTCGGCGACCGTCGTGCTCGGGTTCGCGATCTTGAGCAGGAGCGGCGGCTCGTCGGCCCGCTCGAGCAGGAAGTTCCGATCCTGGTTGCTGCCGAGCGGCCGCGGCGTCCCCTGGACGCCCCAGCCGTCCCGGGCGATGCGCGCCGCGGCCGCGACGTCGACGGCGGGGGGTGCCGCCGGAACGAGGCCGGCATTCGGCGGGGTGGACATGATCGAACCGGGGCCTCTCGTCGGGTGCTGGGATGAGGGTATCCCGACCGCGGCGCGGCCGCGCCGGACGGATCGTCCGAGGTCGGTGCGATGATCGTGCCATGCTGCTGCACCGGCTTCTGGCGACGACGCAGTCGGTCGCCGCAACCGCGGCGCGACGTGAGAAGGTCGCGGCGCTCGCGGAGTTCATGCGCGCTCTCGCGCCCGCCGACGTCCCCGTGGCCGTCGGCCTGCTCCTCGCGCGGCCGCGGCAGGGACGACTCGGTGTCGGTTGGCGGGGTCTGGATGCGCTCGAGGTCACGCATGCCGCGGCGCCCTCGCTGACGCTCGGCGACGTCGACGCAGCGTTCACTGCACTGGCCGCGGCCGCCGGTCCGGGCTCGGGGGCGCTGCGCCGCGACGCGCTGCGCGGGCTGGCCGCGCGCGCGACGGCCGGGGAGTGGGGACTGCTGCGGCGGGTGATCCTGGGGGAGCTGCGGACGGGAGCGGTCGAGGGCGTGCTCCTGGACGCGGTGGCGGCCGCCGCCGGGCGGCCCGTCGCGACGGTGCGCCGCGCGGCGATGCTGTCCGGCGACCTGGGCGGCACTGCGCTGATCGCGCTGGGTGGCGACCCCGACGCCCTCGACGCCGTGGGGCTCGCGGTGGGAACGCCGGTGCTGCCCATGCTCGCCTCGACGGCGTCGTCGGCGACCGACGCGCTCTCGGCGGTCGGCGGGCGGGCCTCCGTCGAGGTCAAGCTCGATGGCGCCCGCGTCCAGGTGCACCGCCGGGACGACGACGTGACGGTCTACACGCGCAGTCTCGCGGACGTCACGGTGCGGGTGCCCGAGATCGTCGAGGCGGTGCGGGGCCTCCCCGCGCGGCACGTGATCCTCGACGGCGAGACGCTCGCTCTCGACGAATCCGGCGCGCCCCGCGCCTTCCAGGACACGATGGCGCGCTTCGGCTCCGAGCACGCGGCGGCGGTCGCGCTCAGGCCGTGGTTCTTCGACGTGCTCCACCTCGACGGCGATGACCTGATCGACGAGCCACTCCTCGTGCGCCGCGCCGTGCTGGAGCGCATCGCTCCGGAGGCGCTGGTCCCCGGCATCCTCACCGACGATCCCGTCGCTGCCGAAGCCTTCGCCCGACGCGCGCTCGCCGCCGGGCACGAGGGCGTCATGGTCAAGGATGCCGCGTCGGCATATGCGGCCGGGCGGCGCGGGAAGGCGTGGCTCAAGGTGAAGCCGGTGCTGACCTTCGACCTTGTCGTGCTCGCCGCGGAGTGGGGCTCGGGGCGCCGCACGGGCATGCTGTCGAACCTGCACCTCGGCGCCCGCGACGCCGACGGCCGCTTCGGCGATCCGGGCGGATTCGTCATGGTGGGCAAGACCTTCAAGGGCCTCACCGACGAGCTCCTGGCATGGCAGACCGAGCACTTCCCGCTCATGCAGACCCGCGCGACGCGTCATGCCGTGCACGTGCGGCCCGAGACCGTGGTCGAGATCGCGATCGACGGCGTGCAGCGGTCCACGCGGTACCCCGGCGGCGTGGCCCTGCGGTTCGCGCGCGTGCGCGGGTACCGGCCCGACAAGTCAGCGCAGGAGGCCGACACGATCGACGCCCTTCGCGCGCTCCTGCCCGGACAGGAGTGACGGATGCCGCCGCAGGCACCAGGATGACGGTATGCGCGTCGTCGTCCTGACCGGTGCCGGAATCTCGGCCGAGAGCGGTGTGGCCACCTTCCGCGATGCCGGCGGGCTGTGGGAGGGGCACCGGGTCGAGGAGGTGGCGACGCCCGAGGCGTTCGAGGCCGACCCCGACACGGTGCAGCGGTTCTACGACGCGCGCCGCCGCGCCGTGGCGGCGACCCGTCCGAACGCGGCGCACCTCGCGCTCGCGCGGCTGGAGAGCGCGATCGGCGAGGACCTGCTGATCGTGACGCAGAACATCGACGATCTCCACGAGCGGGCCGGGACCCGACGCCTCGTGCACATGCACGGCGAGCTCCTGCGGGCGCTGTGCACGTCGTGCGGTCGGCGCCCGGAGTGGCGGGAGGATCTCGTCGGCGCGCCGCCCTGTCCGGAATGCGGCGCGGCGAGCCTGCGCCCCGACGTCGTGTGGTTCGGCGAGCTGCCCTACGAGCTGGACCGCATCGAACAGGCCGTCGTGGCGTGCGACGTCTTCGTGTCGATCGGCACGTCCGGTTCGGTGTACCCGGCCGCCGGCTACGCCGCGCTGGCCTCGGCGTTCGGAGCGCGCACCGTCGAGCTCAACCTCGAGCCCAGCGACGGGCTCGTGCCGTTCGACGACGCCCGCACGGGTCCGGCCGGCGCACTGGTGCCGGCTTGGGTGGAGGAA
This sequence comes from Microbacter sp. GSS18, assembly GCA_029319145.1. Taxonomy (NCBI): domain Bacteria; kingdom Pseudomonadati; phylum Bacteroidota; class Bacteroidia; order Bacteroidales; family Porphyromonadaceae; genus Microbacter; species Microbacter sp. GSS18. The sequence continues at coordinate 443,641 of CP119753.1, forward strand.
GTGCTGGCCGACCGCACGTGACGCGGTGCCGGGGGAGCGCGTGCGCGCCCCTCCCGGCACCGCGGTGCGTCAGATCCGCACGCCTCCGCCCGACCGCAGCCGCGACAGGGCGTCGACGGTCGCCGCGAGGATCAGCACCGAGCCGGTCACCAGCAGGTTGATGCCCGCCGGCAGGCCCAGCAGCCCCAGACCGTTGGTGATGACGGCGATCACGAGCGCGCCGATGGCGGCGTGGACGAGCCGCCCCTTGCCGCCGAACAGGCTCACGCCGCCGACGACGGCCGCCGCGACGCCGCTGAGCACGATGTCGCGTCCGACCGTCGCATCCACCGAACCCACGCGGGTGACGCTGAACAGCGCCGAGAGCACCGCGAGCATCGAGCAGATGACGAACGCCCACCACTTGATCCAGCGGACCTTGACGCCCGAGCGGCGGGCCGCCTCGGCGTTGCCGCCGATGGCGTAGATGTAGCGGCCGAACTTCGTGCGGTCCAGCACGAACGTGCCCACCCACAGGATCACCAGCACGATCGGCAGGATCACCGGGACGCCCTCGACGGTGTTGACGCCGACGCCGCGGTTGAGGTTGAGGACGTACACGACGGTGCCGCCCAGGGCCGCGATGACGGCGAGTTTGGCCCACACCAGCGTGATCGTGCGGTTGGGGACGCCGGCTCGCGTGCGCCGCGCGCGGTCCCAGAACGACGTGCCCGCCGAGACCGCGAGCATGACGGCGAGCATCGTCCATCCGGCCCACACGGGCATGTTGCCGTTCTGGATCGCGATGAGCTCGGGCACCTGCAGACGGTACAGCCCGCCCTCGCCGATGACCAGGAGCGCGAGGCCCTGGTATCCCAGGAACAGACCCAGCGTGACCACGAACGAGGGTATCCCCACTCTCGCGACGAAGAACCCGATGAGCGCACCGGTTCCGAAGCCGACGCCGAAGCCGATCAGGAGCGCGATGACCCAGTTGATCCCGAAGACGGCGTTGAGGACGACGAAGAGTGCCATCGCGACGCCGCCGGTCACGCCCGCCGACAGGTCGATCTCGCCCAGCAGCAGCACGAAGACCAGCGCCATGCCGAGCATGACGAGGGTCGCCGCCTGGTTCAGCAGATTGGCGAAGTTGCGTTCGGTGAGGAAGTACGGGCTCAGCACCGTGAAGAGGATGCCCAGCACGACCAGACCGCCGATCGCGGGGAGTGCCCCCATGTCGCCGGAGCGCACACGCTGCCACCAGGCCTGCACCTGGTCGAGGAGTCCGCCCTCGGTGCCGCTGCCGATGAGGTCGGAGGCGACGGGGTCGGGAGCGGCCTTGGTTCGGGTCTCGGTGCTCACGAGGCGTCTCCCGTCACGATCGTGGTGGTGCCGAAGTGCTCCACGCCCTCGGGCGTCTTGGTCCCGGTGATGTATCCGACGACGTCGTCGCGCGTGGTGGTCGACGTCGGGATCTGGGCGACCATCTGGCCGAGGTACAGCACCGCGATGTCGTCCGCGACGGCGAAGACGTCGGCGAGGTTGTGGCTGATGAGGATCACGGCGACGCCGGAGTCGGCGAGGCGCCGGACGAGGTTCAGCACCTGCTCGGTCTGGGCGACGCCGAGCGCGGCGGTGGGCTCGTCGAGGATCACCACGCGGGCCTTCTTCAGCACTGCGCGGGCGATGGCGACGGTCTGACGCTGGCCGCCCGACAGGCTCGAGACCTTCTGCCTGACGGACTTCACGGTGCGCACCGACAGGGAGCGCAGCGTGTCGGACGCCTCCTTCTCCATGCGTCCCTCGTCGAACGTGCCCGACGAGAGCTCTTCGCGCCCGAGGAACATGTTCTGGACGATGTCGAGGTTGTCGCACAGTGCGAGGTCCTGGTAGACGACCTCGATGCCCTGGTGCCCGGCATCGCGGGGGGTGTGCAGGTCGCGGTGACGTCCGTCGATGCGGACCTCGCCCGCGTCGTAGGGCTGCACTCCCGCGAGACCTTTGATGAGTGTGGACTTGCCGGCTCCGTTGTCGCCCACGAGGGCGGTCACCTTGCCGGGATAGACCTGGAGGTCGACGCCCTTGAGGACGGTGACCGGACCGAAGGCCTTCTTGACGCCGACCAGTTCGATGATCGGCTCTGCAGTGGCGGTCGCTTCTGGCATGCTCGCTTCCTTGCGATATGTGTCGGGTGCGCGGAGGACGCCGCGCCTGGTCGGCGCGGCGTCCTCGCGACGGGGTGTTACGGGGTGACGCCGTACTCGTCGCAGGCAGCCATCACGTCGGCCGTGCAGACATCGTCGTACGCGGCGTCGCCGGCCGCAACGACGTCCTTGACCTCGTTCGGCCCGACGAGCACCGGGGTCACCTGCACGTACGGCGTGCCGTCGTCCAGGGCGGCATCCGTCGAGACGGTTTCGCCGTTGAGCAGCGAGACGGCGGTGTCCACCGCGGCCGCGGCCTCGTCGGCCACCGGCTTGTAGACCGTCGCGGTCTGCCAGCCCAGCAGGATGTTCTGCAGACCCGCGACGTTGGCGTCCTGACCCGAGACCGCCACGCCGGTGAGGTTGTTGTCCTGCAGCACCTTGATGACGCCGGCGGCGTTGGTGTCGTTGGCGACCCACACGCCGTCGACCTTGCCGTCCAGGGACGTCAGCGCCTGCTCGAAGTTGGTCTGGGACTTCGCCTGGTCCCACACCCCCGGAGGCTCGGCGGCCGGAGCGATGCCGGCGCCCTCCATGACCTCGACGGCGCCCTGCTTGAACATCGCCGCGTTGCCGTCGGTCGGGTCGCCGCCCATGTAGACGACGATCGCGTCGGCGGGTGCGACACCTGCGGCGTCGAGGCCGTCCAGGACGGTCTGGCCCTCGAGCCGGCCGACCTCGACGTTGTCGAAGGACACGTAGTAGTCGGCGCCCGCGAAGGGACGGTCGTAGGCGATCACGGGGATGCCCTCGGCGCTGGCCTTCTCGGCGACCGCCTCGGCGGCGCCCTGGTAGTCGACCAGGAGCATGACGCCGCAGCCCTTGGTGAGCTGCTGGTCGGCGATCGTGGCGTACTTGTTGACATCGCCCTGCGCGTTCTGGATGTCGGTGTCGAAGCCGGCGGCCTCGAGACCTTCCTGCAGGTACTTGCGGTCGAAGTTCTCCCAGCGCGGGGACGATGCCGCGTCGGGGAGGATCACACACGCGAGCCCGGCGGCCTCGCCGGAGCCGCCGTCGCTGGGCGTGTCGCCGCTGCCGCCGCCGGCACAGCCCGCGAGCATGACTGCGGCCGCCCCGCCGAGGGCGAGCGCAGCGAGGAGTGAAGACTTCTTCATCATTCGCCTTTCGTCGTTGAAGGAAATGTCAGGCCGTTCCGTTACGGCCTCTTCAAATGCGATACTCCCGAGTTCACATCTTGAAGTCAAGACGTGAATGTAACGCTTGTGCAACGCCGGAAGAGGGGATTGATCACGCCTCAGGCCTGTGATAACCGAGGTTAGAATCAGCAGATCAGAGCAATGGAGGCCGAAACAATAAGCAGAATGCTCATTCGTTCACGACTTGTTACCGGAAACCACGGACTCATGCCCGCCCGGTCGCGGTGCGCGTGCGGCGCGACAGGGAATCGACGATGACGGCGAGAGCCAGAACGACGCCCGTGACCATGTACCGCACCGACGAATCGAGGTTGAGGAGCGTCAGACCCGACGAGATCGACTGGATCACGAGGATGCCGAGGAACGCCGAATATGCCGTTCCGCGGCCGCCGAACAGACTCGCGCCGCCGATGACGGCGGCCGCGATCGCGTTGAGATTGGTATCGGCGGCGCCGGAGCTCTGATTCGCCGCCGCCAGCCGCGACGCCGCCAGCACGCCGCCGACGGCGGCGAGCGTGGAGCACATGACGAAGACCGACATGTAGATCCGGTCGACCCGGATGCCGGCGCGCCTGGTCGCCTCGACCGAGCCTCCGACGGCGTACACGGCGCGGCCCCAGCGCGTCCGGGTCAGCGCGAAATCGAGGCCCACCACGAGGGCGAGGAAGAACAGGAACATCACGCCGACGCCGCGCGAGAGGTTGAGGTACCACGCGGCCACGAAGAGGACGACGGCCAGGGCGCCCGTCCGCAGCGCGATCTCGCCGTACCCGCGGCTGACCAGGTTGGCGGCCGCGCGACGGCGGGCATGCGCCGTGCGCGTCCAGGCGTAGGCGGCGACCGTGGCCGCCGCGATCGCATACGACGCCCACGCGGGCAGGAACATCTGCTGGGCGAACCGGACCAACCATGAGTCGAACGGCAGATTGATCGACCCGGTGTCCCCGAGGACCCACAGCTGAACGCCGAGGAAGCCCAGGAGCCCCGCGAGTGTGATGACGAAGCTCGGCACGCCGAAGCGGGTGTACAGCCAGCCGTAGCAGGCGCCCGCGACGGCTCCCGACCCGATCGCGGCGAGCAGGGCGAGCACCGGATTCCAGCCGAGCTGGACGAACGAGACCGCGAGCACGGCCGCCGCCAGCCCCGAGACCGAGCCGACGGACAGGTCGATCTCGCCGACCAGGAGCACCAGCACGACGCCGAGCGCGATCGTGCCGATGGCCGCGCACTGCATGGTGAGGTTGACCAGGTTCGTGCTCGAGAGGAACACCGGGTTCAGCGTCTGGAAGACGGTCCAGATCAGGGCGAGTCCCACCACGACCGGGAGCGAGCCGAGGTCGCCGCCGCGCACGCGGTCCACGAACGCGCGGGCGGTCCGTCGCACGCCGCCCGCCGAGAGCAGGGCGTCCTCGGGCAGATCGGCGGTGGTCGTCCCGGTGCTGCGGGTCATGACCGGTCCTTCGGCCGTGGCGTCCCCGACCGGCGCTCACCCGAGCGGGGGAGGGGGATGACGCCGGACGCGCGCGCCTCGGGGGTGGCATGCTCGCGGGCCCGGGCGGCGGCGCCGTGGTCGACGGCCCCCGTGATGGCGGCGATGAGCGTCTCGCTGGTGACGTCGACGACGTTGAACACGCCGTTGTTGCGTCCCAGCCGGAGCACGACGACGCGATCGGCGACGGCCATGACGTCGGTCATGTTGTGGCTGATCAGCACCACGCCGTGACCCCGCTCGCGCAGACGCTCGATGAGACTGAGCACCTCGGCGGTCTGAGCGACGCCGAGGGCCGCCGTCGGCTCGTCGAGGATGACGATGCGCGGATCGCCCACGAGGCTTCTTGCGATGGCGACGGTCTGCCGCTGCCCGCCCGACAGCGACGCGACCGGCACGCGCACCGACGGGACCTTCGCCGACAGCTCCCGCAGCAGCATCCACGTCCGCTGCTCCATCTCGACCTCGTCGAGCCGCCCCCCGGTGCGCAGCTCCTGTCCCAGCCACAGGTTGCCCACGACATCGAGGTTGTCGCACAGGGCGAGGTCCTGGAAGACGGTGGCGATCCCGAGATCCTGCGCGTCGGCGGGGTCGTCGATGTGAATGCGCTCGCCGTCGAACTCGATGACCCCGGCATCGGGCGGATGCACGCCCGCGAGGATCTTCACGAGGGTGGACTTGCCGGCGCCGTTGTCGCCGACGAGGGCGACGACCTCTCCCTCGTCGACCCAGAAATCGACGTCGCTGAGCGCCCTGACGGCGCCGAAGCGCTTCGAGATGCCTCGCATCGACAGCACGGGTTCGCGCGTCCGTCGACCCCGCAGGCCCGCTGGCGACTCCATCGTCATCCTTCCCGCCCTCCCGAGCCGGTTCCGGCGCCCGGCGATCGGCGTGCGCCGTCGGGGCGCACAACGTTATCAGCCGACTCCCGCCGCCGCGCACGCCTGTGCATACTCGTCCGTGCAGATGTCGTCGACGCTCCAGAAGCCGTCGGCCACGACGGTCTCCATGATGTTGTCGATCGTCACGGCGACCGGCTCGAGAAGCGTCGTCGGGGTCCCGTCGACCTCGAGCGGCGCGGTCACCTCCTCGCCCCGGATGAGCGCGACGGCGACATCGGCGGCGCGCTCGGCCTGCCGTCCGATCGCCTTGTAGACGGTCATGTGCTGGTCGCCGGTCAGGATTCGCTGGATCGCGGTCAGCTCGGCGTCCTGGCCCGTGATGACCGGCCACGGGGACGCGTTGGCCGCCTTCAGCGCGGCGACGGCACCGCTGGCGGTGCCGTCGTTCGCGGCGTATACCCCCGAGATGTCGTCGCCGAACTGCGCGATCTGTCCCGCCACCCAGTCCTGCGCCTTGTCCGGGCTCCAGTCCGGCGTGCTGTACTCGGCGAGGATGCGCAGACCGCTCGCGTCGATGACGCTGTGCGCGCCGGAGCGGAACAGGGCCGCATTGCCGTCGGTGGGCGAGCCGTTGACCATGAGGACGCCGGCGCCCTCGCCGTATTCGGTCTCGACGGCGGCGACGAATTCCTCGGCCTGCAGAACGCCCACCTTCTCGTTGTCGAACGAAACGTAGTACGCCAGCTCGCCGCCCTGGACCAGGCGGTCGTAGGCGATCACGGGAACCCCCTGGGCATTGGCCATGGCGACGATGCTGATCGATGCGCGACCGTCGACCGGGTCGAGCACGAGCACGTCCGTGCCGGCGGCCAGGGCAGACTCCGCCTGACGCTGCTGCTCGGCGGCGTCCTGATCCGCGTTCGAGTACAGCACCGCGAAGTCGCCCAGCTCGGCGACCCGCGCCTCGAACAGCGGCCGGTCGAACGTCTCGTAGCGGGCGGTCTTGACGTCGGGGAGCAGGAGGGCGATCGTGCCTTCATCGCCGTCGTCGCTCCCGGCGCCGCAGCCGGCGAGGCCGGTCACCGCGAGCACCGCAGTGATCGCCAGGCCGACGCGTGCCGCCACACGGCCCGGGCTTCGCCAGGACCGCGTCATCACGCCGTGATGGGCACGGCGCCGGCGTCGACGCTGACATGGTCGAGGGCGACGGCGATCGCACCGCGCACCTCCGCCCACTCGCCGAAGCTCGTCGCCACGATCTCGGGAAGCCCCGCGGTCGAGGGCAGGGCCGTGCGCTCGAGGGAGTGCCGCATGGGGGCCATGAGGATCTCGCCCGCCTGCGCCAGCTCGCCGCCCATGACGATCAGGGCGGGATCGAGAAGGTTGCACAGGCTCGCCGCGGCGATCCCGATGTGCCGGCCCGCGTCGGCGATGACGCGGCGCGAGCGGCTGTCGCCGGCCTCCGCGGCGCTGAGCAGATCGCTCAGCCGCTGCATGCCCTCTCCCGGGGGGAACAGCGACAGCAGAGCCGGACCGCCGGCGAACGTCTCGAGGCAGCCGCGGTTGCTGCAGCGGCAGATGGGGCCGTTCTCGTCGAGGGTGACGTGACCGATCTGGCCGGCCTTGCCGTTGACTCCGTGGAAGAGATCGCCGCCGACGACGAGTCCCGCGCTGATGGTGTGGCCCGCGCGGATGAAGACCGAGGAGGCGGCTTCGCGCGCGGCGCCCTCGCGGGCCTCCGCGAGACCGCCGAGGTTCGCCTCGCTGTCGACGTAGACCGGGCGGCCGATGCGCAGCGTGAGGCTCTTGGCGATGTCCACGCCCTCCCACCCGCGCAGCAGGCCCACGGTGGACACCATGCCGGTGTGGGGATCCACGGGTGCGGGCACGGCGAGCCCGATCGCGTGCAGATCCGCGACGCTTCCGCCCAGCGACTCCATCATGTCGCTCAGCAGGAGCGTGAGCCGCTCGAGTTCGGCGTCGGCGCGGTGGTCGAGAGCCAGCGGCAGCGTCGACTGGCTGACGATCGTGCGGGTCGCGTCGGCGATGGCGATGCGCAGGTGCCGGGAGCTGAAATGGACGCCAGCGACGAGGCCCACCTGCCGGGCGAGCGAGACCAATGTCGCGCGTCGCCCGCTGCGCGAGGTGACCGACGTGTGCAGGATCCCCGAGGCGGCGAGCTCCTTGACGATGTTGGACACCGTGGCGGGGGAGAGCCCGGTGCTGCCGGCGAGCTCGACCTGCGTCAGACGCCCGTGGCGTTTGAGGGACTCCACCACTCGGGCGCGATTGGCCTCTCGCAGAGACGACTGCGAGCCGGGCGGGACTCCACGGCGTGCCACACGCTCACTGTACCGGACGGCCTTCCGGCTCAGTCGGACCCGCTCAGCGGCGCTCGGCCGCCAGGCGGATCAGCCGCACGTTGCCGTCCTCCTTGACCTCGGCGACCTTCGGATGGGCGGCGATGTAGTCGGTGAAGCTCTTGTGGCCGAGGGACTTCTCGCTGAACGAGGGGTCCATGCGCCGCAGCAGGCTCTTGAGGGCCGACGCGTGCACCCACTCGTCGTCGGTGCGCTCGGTCTCCAGCCGCAGGGCCCGCTCGAGCAGGTCGGCGGCCGGGTCGGCCTTGGCGGTCTTCTTGCGCGATCCGCGCGAGGAGGAGTCCTTGGCGGGCGCGGCGGCGGGCGGGGCCGCCACGCCGGGCAGGGAGTCGTAGGTGTCGAACTGATCGCACGCCGCCGCGAGCGACTTCGCGGTGGAGCCGGCGACGCCCACGCCCACGACGACGCGCCCCAGGCGCTTGCATCGCTGCGCGAGAGGGACGTAGTCGGAATCCCCGGCGACGATGACGACGTGCGTCAGGTCGGGGAGGCGGAACATGTCCTCGACGGCATCCACGGCGAGGCGGATGTCGGCGCCGTTCTTGGCGTAGGCCGCGGCGGGGAACAGCTGCACCAGGTCGACGGCGCGGCCCACGAGCTGATCGCGGTACTTCGCGTTCACCGGAGACGACCAGTCGGCGTAGGCGCGGGTGAGCACGAGGGTCCCGAACGACGCGGCGTAGTCGATGATCGCGCCGACGTCGACGCGCGCCGCCGCGAGCGCATCGGCGAACTCCTCGTCGGACTTCTTCTGCCGGTCGCGCATGTAGCTGCTCTTGCCGTGGACGCGGTCGTACCAGCTCATGACGATGTTGTCGAAGTCGAGGTAGACCGCCACACGCGGGTCCTGGAGGTCGGGCACGTCAGTCCTCTCCGGGGTACACGACGCCGATCTGCCGGCGGATCTCGTCGAGGGTCCCCATGATCGCCACCGTCTCGTCGAGGGGCAGCTCCGCGCTGTCGAACCGGCCCGAGGCGACGGCCTCCTCAGCGGCCAGCGCCTGGAACTGCATGCCGCGTCCGGCGATGTCCGAGCGGTACTCCTCGAGGATCGTGCCGTCGGGAGCGGTGAGCCGGAACGAGGTTGCGTTGTACCAGACGCGGTCGATGTCGATGCGGGCCTCGGTGCCGACGATGTGTGCGGTGTTGGGCCCCGCGGCCCGCGACGACGACAGCGAGGTCGACACTGCTCCGCCGGCATGGGTGAGGATCGTGGCCACCTCGGCGTCGGCACCCGTCTCACCCAGGCGCGCGCGGGCGGTGATCGTCTCGGGCGCGCCGAGGATGTCCCACGCGAACGAGATCGGGTACACCCCGAGGTCCAGCAGCGCGCCGCCGCCGAGGGCGAGGCTGTTGAGCCGATGCGCGGGGTCGCTCGAGATCCGCTGCGTGTGGTCGGCGAACACCGCGCGCACCTCGCCCAGCGCGCCGGACGCGACGATCTCGCGGATGCGCCGCATATGCGGCAGGTACCGCGTCCACATCGCCTCCATCGCCAGCAGTCCGCGCGATCGCGCGGCGTCACGGATGCGTTCGGCCTCGGCGCCGGTGAGCGTGAAGGGCTTCTCCACGAGCACGTGCTTGCCGGCGTCGAGGGCGAGCAGGGCGTTCTCGGCGTGCATCGGGTGCGGCGTCGCGACGTAGAGGATGTCGACGTCGGGATCGGCCACGAGCGCGTCGTACGAGCCGTGGGCGCGGGGCATGCCGAACTCGTCGGCGAAGGCGCGGGAGGCTTCTTCGCGACGCGAGCCGACGGCGGCGATGTCGAGTCCGGCGGTGCGCAGGTCGCGCGTGAACATGTGTGCGATGCCGCCGGTGGCGAGGATGCCCCATCTGAGTCCGGTCACCCTTCGAGCGTAGCGACCGCGGGAGCGGACCGGGGCCTGCGCGCGCCGCGGCTAGGCTCGAAGGATGACCTCTTCCGTCGAGCGCCTGCGCGAGCTGCTGCGCATCCCGACCGTCTCCCACGCCGATGAGGCGCGGGTGGAGTGGGCGCGGTTCGACGAGTTCCACCGGGCGCTCGAGCGCCTCTACCCCGTCCTGCACGCGACGCTGGAGCGCGAGGTCGTCGACGGGCACTCGCTGCTGTATCGCTGGCCCGGCGCGGCCGCCGGGCGCCCCACGGTCCTGATGGCGCACATGGACGTCGTCCCGGTGGTCGAGGAGGACTGGCGGCATCCGCCGTTCGGGGCCGAGGTGACCGGAGAAGGCGAGGACGCCGAGATCCACGCGCGCGGCGCGATCGACGACAAGGGGTCGCTCGTGGCGATCCTCGAGGCCGTCGAGGAGCTCGCGAGCGACGGATTCGCACCTGCGCACGACGTCTACCTCGCGTTCGGACACAACGAGGAGACCGCGGGCGGGGGCGCCCGGACGATCGCCGAGACGCTGCGGGAGCGCGGCGTGGAGCCGGCCGTCGTGCTCGACGAGGGAGGCGCGGTCGTGGACGGGGTGATCCCCGGGGTATCGATCCCCACCGCGATGGTGGGTGTCGCCGAGCGCGGGATCATGACACTCGTCCTCACCGCGCGCGAGAGCGGCGGTCATGCCTCGACACCGCCGCCGATGCCGGCCACGGCGCGACTGGCCCGCGCGATCGACCGGCTGCAGCGGCGGCCGTTCCCCGTGCGCATCTCGCCCGCGGTGCGCGCGATGCTCGCCAGCGTGGCGCCGCACGCACCTCAGCCGCTGCGCTGGGTCTTCGAGCACCTGTCGGTCACCGGCCCCCTCGTCGCTCGGGCGCTCGCCGCGCTCGGACCCGAGACGAACGCCTCGGTGCGCACGACCGCGGTGGCCACGCGACTGTCGGGAGCACCCGGCGAGAATGTCCTGGCGGCGACGGCGACGGCGGCGGTGAACATCCGCCTCCTCACCGGCGACACCGTCGACGCCGCGGTGCGGCGCGTGCGGCGCGTCATCGCCGACGACGCCATCGAGGTCGGGGTTCACCGCGCATCCGATCCGTCGCCGGTCTCGCCGTGGCGCGGCGCGGCATGGCGGAGGGTCGCGACCGCCGTGGCGGGCGCCCTGGGCGAGGACATCGCGACCCTGCCCTACCTCCAGCTCGGCGCCAGCGACAGCCGCTGGTTCGCCGGCATCTGCGCCAGCGTCTACCGCTTCACGCCGTTCCATCTCACGCGGGCCGAGCGCGATGCGCTGCACGCCCACGACGAGCGGATCCGGGTGGGGTCGTGGCTGCGCGGCATCGCCTTCTACCGCGCCTTCATCGAGGCCAGCTGAGCCGCTCGGGGCCGACGCCGCTCAGAGCACGCCCAGGGCGGCGTCGAGGTCGGCGATGAGGTCGGCGGGGTCCTCGAGGCCGATCGACAGGCGCAGCGTCGTCCACGCGATGCCGGAATCGGCGAGCTGCTCGGGTGTCATGTGGCTGTGCGTCATGGAGGCGGGGTGGGCGATGAGACTGCGGGCGTCGCCGATGTTGGCGACCAGGCGCACGACGTTCAGAGCCGCGATGAACCGCTCCGCGCGCGCGAAGTCGCTCTCGGGATCGGCGGTCGCGGGCAGGTCGAACGAGAAGACCGACGCGCCGCCGCGCGGCAGGTAGCGCTCCGCGTTCGCGTGCCACGGGCTCGTGGGCAGGCTCGGGTGGTGCACGCGCGCGACGCGGGGATCGGCGTCGAGGAAGGCGGCGACGGCGGCGGCCGAGGCGCTGTGGCGGGCCATGCGCAGATCGAGCGTCTCGAGCCCCTGCAGCAGCTGGAAGGCGCCGAGGGCGGACAGCGACGGGCCGAGGTCGTGGGAGTACTTGGTCTTGACCAGCGTGATGTAGGCCTTGGACCCGAAGCGCTCCAGGAGCCCCCCGCCGGGCACGCGCGCGTAGGGCTCGGACAGCTGCGGCCACCTGGCGGGATCCGCGGCGAAGTCGAACGTGCCGAGGTCCACCACCGCGCCGCCGAGGGCCGAGCCGTGGCCACCGACGAACTTCGTCGCCGAGTGCACGGCGATGTCGGCGCCGTGGTCCTTCACGCGCTGCAGATACGGCGTCGCCACGGTGTTGTCGATGACCAGCGGGACGCCGGCGGCGTGTGCGCGGTCGGCGACGGCCCGGGTGTCGAGCACCTGCGCGAGGGGATTGGTGACGGACTCTGCGAAGAACGCCTTCGTCTCGGGCCGGGCCGCGCCCGACCATGCCTCCGGGTCGTCCTGGTCCACGAAGGTGACGTCGATGCCCCAGCCGGCGAATGTGTCGCCGAGCAGGTCCACGGTGCCGCCGTACAGCTGCGAGGCCGCCACGATGTGGTCGCCCGCGCGTGCGAGCGCGAGCAGAGCGAGGGCGACGGCCGCCTGGCCCGACGCCACGCCCGCCGCCGCGACACCGCCCTCGAGCGCCGCCATGCGCTCCTCGAACACCGCGACGGTGGGATTGGCCGCACGGCTGTAGATGTCGCCCTCCTGCCGCAGCGCGAAGCGATCGCGCGCGTCGCTCAGCGATGGGAACTCGAACGCGTTCGACTGATAGATCGCCGGCACCGCCGGGCTGTGCGGTGCGGTCGGGGCGTGACCCGCCTGCACCTGGGTGGTCGCGAACGCGCGCGGGGGACCGGAGTCGGGCATGATCCCATTCTCGCCAGGGGCGGCCGAGGCGCCCGCACCGTGTGTCGAACTGTTGCGCCCGGCCCGTCATCAGCGTGCACGATGGAGGGATGTCTCTGCTGATCGCCCCGTCAGAACTCGAAGCCCTGCTCGCCGCCGGGGCGCCGGTGCGGCTGCTGGACGTGCGGTGGCGTCTGGATCGTCCCGAGGGTCGTCCCGACTACGTCTCCGGCCATCTGCCGGGGGCCGTGTACGTCGATCTGGATCGCGAGCTGTCGCGGCGGGGCGAGCCGCAGGACGGGCGCCACCCGCTGCCGGAGCGCGCCGATCTCGAGGCGGCGGCCCAGCGCTGGGGGGTGAACGACGGCGACATCGTGGTCGCCTACGACGACGTGCGGTCGGTGGCCGCGGCACGCGCGTGGTGGCTCCTGTCGCGGTCGGGCGTCGCCGATGTGCGGGTGCTCGACGGCGGCCTGCGCGCGTGGACGGCGGCGGGCCTGCCCGTCGAGACCGGCGATGTGCGTCAGCGGCCGGGGGATGTCCGACTGCGCGACATCTCCGACGGATCGATCGGCATCGACGCCGCGGCCGCGTGGCCGGATGAGGGCGTGCTGCTGGACGTCCGCGCCGCCGAGCGGTACCGCGGCGACACCGAGCCGATGGATCCGCGCGCCGGGCATATCCCCGGCGCCGTGAACCTGCCCACGACGCTCCACCTGGACGGCGGGCTGTTCCGCGATCCGGCCGTGATCGCGGCGTCGTTCGCGGCGGCCGGCGCCCTGCCGGGCGCCGCCGTCGCGGCCTACTGCGGATCGGGTGTCACGGCCGCGCACACGGCGCTCGCCGGTGCGCTTGCCGGGGTCGACGTCACGGTGTACGCGGGCTCGTGGAGTCAGTGGTCGAACACGCGCGGGCGCGCCGTGGCGACGGGCCCGACGCCGTCGGGTCGCGTCGAGCCCGACTGAGCGCCGCCGGCTGTCACCGCCGGACGCACCGGCCCCTCATGCCGGGCGCAGGGTGATCTTGCCCGCGGTGCCCGCCTCGACGAGGCGGTGGGCCTCGGCGGCGGACGCCAGCGGCAGCGACGGTCCGTGCTCGACCGTGAAGCCGCCTGCCGCCAGCAGGGCCAGCGTGACGGGGACCGCCTCGACGCGCCACGCCAGCGCGCGCTGCGACAGCGGATCGGGGCTGCCACCTCCGAAGGCGCGCAGGCCGTAGCCGGCGGCGTCTCGCCCTCGGACGATCGTCGCGGCGCGCGCCGGGTCGATCACGAGATCGCGCGAGACCGCGAGGGCCTCGTCGGTCCCCGCGGCGTCGAGGGCGACGGTCACGCCGCCGGGCGCGAGAGCGCGCACGCGGTCGGCCAGGCCGTCGCCGTAGGCCACGGGCTCGGCGCCGAGGGCGGCGACGCTGTCGGCACGGGCCGGCGAGCTCGTCGCGATGACCCGAGCGCCCCACATCACGGCGAACTGGACGGCGGCCTGCCCGACGGCCCCGGAGCCGCCGTGCAGGAGCAGCGTGTCGCCGTCGCCGACGGCGAGCGAGCGCAGCACCTGATAGGCGGTGCCGGCCGGGATGCCGACGCCGGCGCCGTCCTCGGCGCTCACCGACGCCGGTCGGGGCACGACGCGGTCGGCGGCCAGCGTGATCTCGTCGGCGTACGCCCCGGCGGCTCCGAAGAACACCACCGGCTCGCCGGCGCGCAGACCCTCCACGCCGTCGCCGACCGCCGTGACGACGCCCGCGCCGTCGGCGCCCACGCGTCGCGGCGTGCGGATCGGACCGGACGGACGCATCCCGGCGCGCAGCTTGGCGTCGATGGGGTTCACCCCCGCCGCCTCGACCCGGATCGCGACCTCGCCCGCATCCGGTGCGACGGGGTCGATGTCGGACAGGCGCAGCACGTCGGGGCTGCCGAACTCGGTGTAGACGATCGCGTGGGGCATGTCGGGTCGAACCATGGGCGCCGTCGCAGCTATTCCCGCAGCGACTTCTGGATGCGCTGCAGCGAGACCGGCTCGGCGGTGCCGCGCTGCTGTGCGAACAGGCTCACGCGATACTCCTCGAGCAGCCAGCGCGTTCGCACGAGTGCCGCCGGCGCGTCGGCGGCGGGCGGGATCGTGCCGCCGGCGTCCGCGTACGCGGCGGCCGCCCGCTCGAACTCGCTCATGCGCTGGCGGTCGCGCCCCGGATTGTCCGGCAGCGCCCGCACGCGGTCGGCGGCCGCCTGCAGGTAGCGGGGCAGGTGGGCCAGCTGCGCCGGGCCGGTGCGCGAGGCGAATCCCGGGAAGACGAGACCCGACAGCTGCGCCTTGACGTCGCCGAGGGCGCCGAGCAGGGTCAGCGAATTCGCGTCGCGCATGGCACGCTCGACCTCGCGGGCGAGCGTGAGGATGCGCGCGGTCAGCGACACGGTCTGGAACAGCTCGTCGACGACCGCCTGCGAGAAGGCGTCGCGGACCGCGGCGAACTCCTGCGCCGAGCGGATGTCGCCGGGTGCCGTCCGGTCGCGCACGGCATCGGCGACGGCGACACGGCAGTCCTCGATGAGCGCCTTCGCCGACGGGTACGGCGACGCCGCGAGCGCGAGCTTCTCCGCGCTGGTGAGGTGCTCGAGGACGTAGGGCGCCGGCGAGGGCACGGCGAGCAGCATGAGCCGGCGCACGCCGCCGCCCGTGGCCGCGGCGGCGGCCTCGGGCGTGGACTCCAGGCGCAGCGCGATCGACGCGCCCTCGTCGACGAGGGCGGGGTAGCCCCGCACGACACCGCCGGCGACCTTCGTGTCGACCACCTCGGGCAGGTCGCCGAAGGACCACGCGGTGAGCCCCGACCGCTCGGCGAAGCCGTCTCCGGCGGGCGTGCCCGCCGAGGCGGGATCGCGGGGCGAGGGCGCGCGGGGCCCGGACGGGCGGGTCGCGGCGCGCTCGATGGAGCTCGCGACCGACTGGCGGGCGCGGTCGGCCAGCCGCGCCTGCAGGGCCGCGAGGTCGCGGTCCGAGCCGACGGCGCGACCGCGCGCGTCGACGGCGCGGAACGACAGCCGCAAGTGGCCCGGCACGCGGTCGAGGTCGAAGTCGGCGGCCGTCACGGGCTGGTTGGCGACCCGCTGGATGCGCGCAGCCAGGGCGTCGGTCAGGGCCACCGGTGGGAGCCCGTCGTGGGACTCGGGGCCCGCGCCGTGCAGTTCGTCCGAGAAGCGCGCGGCCCAGTCCGCGGCGGGCACGACCGTGCGCCGGATCGCCTTGGGCAGCGACCGGATGAGGGCGGCGATGAGCTCGGCGCGCATGCCGGGCACCTGCCAGTCGAAGCCGTCGGGCCGCAGCTGGGCCAGCAGCGGCAGCGGCACGACCGCGGTGACGCCGTCGTCGGCGGCTCCCGGCTCGAACCGGTACGCGAGGGACAGCACCTGGTCGCCCTGCTGCCAGCGCGCCGGGAAGTCCCGCTCATCGCCGCGCGACGCCTCGTCGACGAGGTCCGCCTCGGTCATGTCGAGCAGACGCGGCGTGCGCCCGATCGTGTCGCGCCACCACGTCTCGAACGAGCGGACGTCGAACACCTCGCGCGGGATGCGGGCGTCGTAGAAGGCGTACACCGCTTCGTCGCCGACGAGGATGTCACGGCGCCGCTCCCGCTCCTCGACCTTCTCGAGGCGGCGGCGCAGCTCCAGATTGCGCCGCTCGAACGCCGTGAGCCGCTTGTCGAGGTGGGCCGACTCCCACTCGCCCTCGACCAGCGCGTGGCGCAGGAACAGCTCGCGCGCGAGCGGCCGGTCGAAGCGCGCCAGCTGCACGCGCCGGCGGGGGACGATGTCGACGCCGAACAGCGTGAGCTTCTCGTAGGCGGATGCCGCCCCCGCCGACTTCGACCAGTGCGGCTCGCTCATGCTGCGCTTGACCAGATCGCCGGCCAGCGACTCCGCCCACTCGGGGTCGATGGCCGCGACCGTTCGGGCGAACAGGCGGCTGGTCTCCACCAGCTCGGCGGCCATGACGGCCTGCGGGCGCTTCTTCTTCAGGCCCGAGCCCGGGAAGATCGCGAAGCGCGTGCCCCGCGCGCCGAGGTACTCCGCGCCGCGGCGGTCGTCGCGCCGCGGCGACCGGTTGTCCCCGCGCGACGACGTCGTGCGCTCGTCCAGGATGCCGATGTGCGACAGCAGCCCCGACAGGATCGCCCGGTGCACGGCATCCGGATCGGCCGCGTCGACGGAGGCGCTGCGGGTGCGGGTGTCCTTCGACGTGCGCATGAGCGTGCTCAGCTGCCGATGGACGTCGGACCACTCCCGCACGCGCACGTAGTTGAGGTGCTCGGAGCGGCACATGCGGCGGAAGGCGCTGGAGCCGAGCTCGGCCTGCTTCTCCTGCAGGTGGTTCCACAGGTTCAGCAGGCTCAGGAAGTCGCTGGTGGGGTCCGTGAAGCGCGCGTGGAGCCGGTCCGCCTCCTCGCGGCGCTCCTCGGGGCGCTCGCGGACGTCCTGGATCGACAGTCCCGCCACGATCGCCAGCATCTCGCGCAGGACCCCGCTGCGCTGCGCCTCGATGAGCATGCGCGCGAAGCGGGGGTCGATCGGCAGGCGCGCGATGTCGCGGCCGATGGCCGTGAGACGGGGCCCGCGGCGGTCGTCCGTCGTCTCGCGGCGCTCGCCGCGGCCGCCCGTGCGGGCATCCGAGACCGCGCCGAGCTCGAGGAGCAGGTCGAACGCCGCCCGCACGCCGCGCGAGTCCGGGGGAGTGAGGAAGGGGAAGGCCGAGATGTCGCCGAAGCCGAGGGCGAGCATCTGCAGGATCACCGAGGCGAGCGAGGTCCGCAGGATCTCGGGCTCGGTGAATTCGTCGCGCGCGGTGAAGTCGTCTTCGGCATACAGCCGGATCGCGATCCCCGGGGCCGTGCGGCCGGCGCGACCGGACCGCTGCTGGGCCGATGCCTGCGAGATGGCCTCGATCGGCAGCCGCTGGATCTTGCTGCGCGCCGACCATCGCGAGATGCGCGCGGTGCCGGCGTCGACGACGTAGCGGATGCCGGGCACCGTCAGGCTCGTCTCGGCGACGTTCGTCGCCAGGATCACGCGCCGGCGCACGCCGGCGACGCGGGAGCGCTCGAACACGCGGTGCTGCTCGGCGGCCGACAGCCGGCCGTACAGCGGCAGCACCTCTGTGGGTGCGGCGTCCTTGGCGTACATGCCGCGGACGGCATCCATCGCATCCCGGATCTCGGCTTCGCCCGGGAGGAACACCAGCACATCCCCCGCGGGCTCGCGATCGAGCTCCCGCAGCGCCGCCAGCAGCGCGTCGACGTCGTCCCCCGATCCGTCGGACCGGGCATCCGCCGCGCCCTCGGTGCCGGCGGGCGGCCGGTAGCGGATCTCGACCGGGTAGGTGCGTCCGGACACCTCGATGATCGGCGCGGGCTCGGGTTCGCCGCCGCGCCGCGTCGGCAGCGCGAAGTGCCGGGCGAAGCTCTCGGGGTCGATCGTGGCGCTGGTGATGATCACCTTCAGATCCGGCCGCTTGGGCAGGATCCGGCGGAGGTAGCCGAGCAGGAAGTCCACGTTCAGCGATCGCTCGTGGGCCTCGTCGACGATGATCGTGTCGTAGCGACGCAGCAGCCGGTCGCGGTGGATCTCGTTGAGGAGGATGCCGTCGGTCATGAGCGCGATGGCGGTGTCCTCCGACACCTTGTCGGTGAAGCGCACCCTGTAGCCGACGGTGGAGCCGAGGGGCACCTGCAGCTCTTCCGCGACGCGCTCGGCGATGCTGCGCGCGGCGATGCGTCGCGGCTGCGTGTGCGCGATCCTCGTGCGGCCGAGTTCGAGGCAGATCTTCGGCAGCTGCGTGGTCTTGCCCGAGCCGGTGGCCCCGGCGACGATGACGACCTGATGGTCCGCGATGGCGCGCGCGATCTCGTCCCGCGCGGCGCTGACGGGCAGCTCGGGCGGGTAGGCGAGGACGGGAGTGGGCGCAGACACAGCCCTCCATCGTAAACCGGCATCCCCGGAGCCGGCTCCCGGCCGCCGCTCCTAGGGTGGTGGCATGAGCATTCCCCACGTCTCCCTCAACGACGGACACACCATCCCCCAGCTCGGCTACGGCGTCTTCAAGGTGCCGCCGGCAGACACCGAGCGGACGGTGAGCGAGGCGCTCGAGCTCGGCTACCGTCACATCGACACCGCCGCGATCTACGGCAACGAGGAGGGCGTGGGGGCCGCGATCGCGGCCTCCGGCATCCCGCGCGACGAGCTGTTCATCACGACGAAGCTGTGGAACGACCGCCACGACGGCGAGGAGCCGCACGCGGCGATCGCCGAGAGCCTGGCGAAGCTCGGCCTGGAGCACGTCGACCTGTACCTCGTGCACTGGCCGACGCCGGCGCGCGAGAACTACGTGCACGCATGGCAGAAGATGATCGAGATCCGTGACGCCGGAAAGGCCCGCTCGATCGGCGTCTCAAACCACCTCGTGCCGCACCTCGAGAAGATCGTCGAGGCGACCGGCGTCGTGCCGGCCGTCAACCAGATCGAGCTGCACCCCGCGCACCCGCAGCGCGCCATCACCGACTGGGCCGCGGCGAACGGCGTCGTGATCGAATCGTGGGGGCCGCTCGGCCAGGGCAAGTACGACCTCTTCGGCGCCGAACCGGTCGCCGCCGCGGCCGCCGCGCACGGGAGGACGCCCGCGCAGGTCGTCATCCGCTGGCACCTGCAGCACGGCTTCGTGCTGTTCCCGAAGTCGGTGCGCCGCGAGCGCCTCGCCGAGAACCTCGACGTGTTCGACTTCGCGCTCACCGACGCCGAGGTCGCGGCGATCGACGCGATGGACCCGGGCGACGACTCGGGACGCGTGAGCGCGGACCCGGCCGAGGTCAACTGAGACCCGGGCCGGTCCGGATCCTCCGGGCCGGCCTCAGCCGGCGGCGCGCTCGTCGCGTTCGTCGGCGACGGCGGGCGCGACCTGCACGCCGAACACCGTTGCGAGGGCGGCCTCGAACTCCTCGAGCCGACCGGCCGCGGCGTGCTCGCGGGCCCGCACCGACGGTGTGTGCGACAGCACGCCCGCCAGATGCCGCAGCGACGCTGCGATCGCCGGGGTCGCAGGATCCTCGGGGCGCAGTCGCGCGAGCTCGGCGTCGACGGCCTCCTGGATGTGCGCCCTCACCGCGACGACGGCGGGCGCCGCATCGCGCTCCGACGTGAAGCGCAGCGCATGCGAGCCGACGACCTCGTGCGCCCCCGACTCGGCGAGCTCGGGCAGGACGGCGTGGCGCCCGATGAGCTCGAGGTCGAGCAGATCGACGCCGTCGATGTCGCCCACGGCGGGATCGACGTTGCGAGGCAGGCCGAGGTCGACGATCATGCGGGCGCGGCCGGCGGTGACGTGCTCGGCGCCGACGGCGTCCGTGGCGGTGCACGTGATGACGACGTCGGCTTCGGCGATGGCTGCGGGCAGGTCGTGGCGCGCCTCGAGGGCATAGCGCGCGGCGAACTGCGGCGCGCGACCGGATGCCGAGAACACCGTGATGTCGTCGGCGCCGCGCGACCGCAGCGCGGCGACGGTGGTCGCGGCGTACTGCCCGGTGCCGACGACGAGGACGCGCGTGGCCGACCAGTCGGTCAGACGCGTCTCGACCATGTCGAGGGCGACGCGCGCGAGCGAGCGCCCGGCCGCGCCGAGATCGCCCTGGGCGCGCACCTCGCGCGTGGCGTGCGCGGCGCGCTGGAACACCTGCTCGAGCGACGGCGTCGCGGTGCCCGCCTCGCGGGCCGACAGCAGCGAGCGCTGGACCTGACCGGTGATCTGGTCCTCGCCGAGCACCATCGACTCCAGGCCCGAGCTGACGGCGAACAGGTGCCGCACGACGGCATCGCCGGTGAGGGTGGCGACGCCCGCGCGCAGGCCGTCCGCATCCGCTTCGGTGAGGTCCGGCAGCGCCGCCAGCACCGCGTCCCGGAGGCTTCCGGTCTCGGCCGCGGCGTCGTCGACGTCGAGATACGCCTCGAAGCGGTTGCACGTGGCGAGCACGACGGCGCCGCGGACCTGGTCGTTGCCGGTGATCGCCGCGGCGGCTGACTCGTCGGCGACACGGGACAGGCGATCGAGCAGATCGAAGGCCGTGTTCCGATGGTTCGCCGACAGACAGAAGAGCACCGGGGGATTCTACCGGGCGCAGCCGTGCGCCGCA
Source organism: Microbacter sp. GSS18 (assembly GCA_029319145.1). Taxonomy (NCBI): domain Bacteria; kingdom Pseudomonadati; phylum Bacteroidota; class Bacteroidia; order Bacteroidales; family Porphyromonadaceae; genus Microbacter; species Microbacter sp. GSS18. Next base: position 464,416 of record CP119753.1, read on the forward strand.
CGGAGACAAGCCACGTACCCTTGTCGGGTGTCATCCGTCGTCACATCCCTCCCCGCCGCCCACCCGCTGATCGACGGCCGCACCGCGAGCGCGCCTCTGGTGCGCGCCGCCCGTGCGGACCGCCCGGGCACCCTCCCGGTGTGGTTCATGCGGCAGGCCGGCCGCTCTCTGCCCGAGTACCGGGCCAGCCGCGCCGGCGTCGAGATGCTCGATGCGTGCCTCGACCCCGAGCTCGCGGCCGAGATCACGCTGCAGCCGGTGCGCCGGCACGGCGTCGACGCCGCGGTGTTCTTCAGCGACATCGTCGTCCCCGTGCTCCTCGCCGGCGTCGACGTCACGATCGTCCCGGGCCGCGGCCCGGTGATCGCCGAGCCGGTGCGCTCGGCATCCGACATCCTGCGCCTGCGTCCGCTCGAGCCCGAGGCCCTCGCCCCGATCGCGGCGGCGGCGGCGATCGTGGTCGACGAGCTCGGCGGCACACCGCTGATCGGATTCGGCGGCGCGCCCTACACGCTCGCCAGCTACCTCGTCGAGGGCGGACCGTCCAAGGACCAGCTGCGCACGCGCGCGCTCATGCGCACCGACCCGCACGCGTGGTCGGCGCTGCTGAACTGGGCCGCCGACGTCACCGGCGAGTTCCTGCGCGCGCAGGTGCTCGCCGGCGCCAGTGTCGTGCAGCTGTTCGACTCGTGGGCGGGATCCCTCTCGCGCGACGACTACGTGCGCCGCGTGTCGCCGCACTCCAAGCGCGCCTTCCAGGCTCTTCGCGGCCTCGAGGTGCCCCGGATCCACTTCGGCCTCGGCATGGGCGAGATGCTCGACGTGCTCCCCGGGCTCGGCGCCGACGTCGTGGGCGTCGACTGGCGGCTCCCGCTGGACGAGGCCAACCGTCGTCTGGGCGGCTCGGTGCCGCTGCAGGGCAACATCGACGCCGCGTTCCTCGGCGCGCCCTTCGCGCTCGTGGAGCGCCACGTGCGCGACGTCGTGCAGCGCGGTGCCGAGGCGCCCGCCCATATCGTCAACCTGGGCCACGGCGTGCCGCCCGAGACCGACCCCGACGTCCTGACCCGCATCGTGGAGCTCGTGCATGAGCTCTGACGTCCTCGTCGCCGGCGGCGGCGTCGGCGCTCTCGTGGTCGCGCGGCGGCTGGCCGTGGGCGGACGCCGCGTGCGCGTCTTCGAGGCGGCCGACCGCGTCGGCGGTCAGGTCGTGCCGATCCGCGTCGGCGGGGTCGAGCTGGACGCGGCGGCGGAGTCGTTCGCGACGCGCGGCGGCATCGTGGCGGGTCTGCTCGACGAGCTCGGGCTGGCCGGCGACGTCGTGACGCCGAACCCGTCTGCGGCGTGGCTGCACCGCGCCGACGGCACCGCCGTGCCGCTGCCGGCGGCGGGTCTGCTCGGCATCCCGGCCGATCCGCGCGCCGCCGACGTCGTGCGCGTCATCGGCCGCCGTGCGGCGCTGCGCGCCCAGCTGGACGCCATGCTGCCCGCGTCGGTCGGAGCGGATGCCGAGACCCTCGGCGACCTCGTGCGCGCCCGCATGGGCTCCGGCGTCGTCGACGGGCTCGTGGGCCCGGTCGTGCGCGGCGTGCACTCGCGTGAGCCCGACGCCATCCCGGTCGAGACCGCGCACCCGGCGCTGCGCGAGCGCGTGCGCGAGCACGGCTCCCTGGCGGCGGCTATCGCGGATCTGCGCGCGGCGGCGCCGGCGGGCAGCCAGGTCGCGGGCATCCGCGGCGGCATGCACCGCCTGCCGACGGCGCTGGCCGCGGACGCGGCAGCGCGCGGCGTCGAGATCGTCACCGGAGCGCGGGTCGACGCCGTCGAGCCCGATGCGCTCGTCGTCGACGGCCGCCGCATGCCGGGCGAGGTCGTGCGGGCGATGCCGGATCCGGCGGCGGACCCGGGGCACCGGGCGCTGACGCTCGTGACCCTGGTGCTCGACGCGCCGGCGCTCGACCGCGCACCGCGCGGGACGGGCCTGCTGATCGCCCCCGACGCACCCGGCGTGCGGGCCCGGGCGCTGACGCATCTCACCGCGAAGTGGTCGTGGGTCGCCGAGGCCTTCGACGGCCGCCACGCGGTGCGGCTGTCGTACGACGGCGTGCCCGACGATGCGCCGGCGATCGCGACGCATGACGTCGGCATCCTGCTCGGAGCCCCGATCGTCGAGGTCGAGGACGCCACCGCGATCACGTGGCGGCGCGGCGAGCGCGCGCCCGAGGGACCGACCCCGGTCGTCGGGGAGACCGCCTCCGGCACGGGCCTGGCCGCCGTCGTCGCGCACGCCGAGGCGGTCGCGGCGCGCCTTCTCGAGACGACACACATTCGCCCGGCCGCGGCCGGGCAGGGAGGATAGAACCGTGACCCCCGAGACCGACGCTCCCGCCGAGACGCTGCACTACACGCTGTTCGCGGTGTTCCGCCGCGACCCGCACCCCGTCTCCGCCGACGCGGACGCCCCCCTGCTCGCCGACGTCGTCGACGGTGTCGACAGCGTGCGCGGTGTCTACGACGTGTCGGGGCTGCGCGCCGACGCCGACGTCATGCTGTGGCTCACCGGCCACACCGCCGACGGTCTCCAGGCCGACCTGCGCGCCCTGCGCCGCTCCCGCGAGCTCGGCGTGCTGCTGCCGACGTGGAACGCGATGGGCGTGCACCGCACCGCCGAGTTCGCGCGCGACCACGTTCCCGCCTACGCGCGCGGGCTCGCGCCCAAGCAGTGGCTGACGGTGTATCCCTTCGTGCGCAGCTACGAGTGGTACCTGCTGCCCGACGCCGAGCGCGGCGCGATGCTGCGCGAGCACGGCCTGCTCGGCCGCGACTTCCCGCAGGTGCAGGCCAACACCGTGGCCAGCTTCGCGCTCGGCGACTACGAGTGGCTGCTGCCGATGGAGTCCGACGACGTCGTCGACCTCGTCGACATGATGCGGCACCTGCGCGCCACGGACGCCCGCCGCCACGTGCGCGAGGAGATCCCGTTCTTCACCGGCCGCCTCATCGCCGCGGCCGACGTCGCCGAGGTGCTCGCGTGAGCGGACGCCTGCGCATCGGCACGCGCGGCAGCGCCCTGGCGCTCGCGCAGGCCGGCACGATCGCCGACGCGCTGGGCGGCGAGCTGATCGTCATCCAGTCCGAGGGCGACGTGAGCACGCAGTCGCTCGCCTCGCTCGGCGGGGCGGGGGTCTTCGCCGCGGCGCTGCGCGAGGCGCTGCTCGCAGGCGAGGTGGATGCCGTCGTCCACTCGTACAAGGACCTGCCGACGGCGCCGATCGCGGGACTGTCGGTCGCCGCGGTGCCGCGCCGCGCCGACGCGCGCGACGCGCTGTGCGCGCGGGACGGCCTGACGCTCGATCGGCTCCCCGAGGGAGCCCGCGTCGGAACCGGGTCGCCGCGCCGTCGTGCGCAGGTGGCCGCGCGCCGGCCCGACATCGAGCTCGTCGACATCCGCGGCAACGTCGACACGCGCCTGGGACGCGTCGGCTCCGACGAGCCCGAGCGGCGCCTGGACGCCGTCGTGCTCGCCGCCGCCGGCCTCGAGCGCGTCGGGCGATCGTCCGCGGTCACCGAGCTGTTCGACCTCGACGCGTGGCCGACCGCCCCCGCGCAGGGCGCCCTCGCGATCGAGACGCGCTCCGGCGACGAGAAGCTCGCGGCGCGCATCGACCACCGCCCGACGCGCCGTGCGGCGGCCGCCGAGCGCGGTGTGCTCGCGCGGCTCGAGGCCGGATGCGCCGCGCCCGTGGGCGCACGCGCCTTCGTCGAGGACGACATGCTCTTCCTCACCGCCCGCGTCTACCGCCTCGACGGATCGGCGCACCTGACCAGCTCGCACGCGACCGTCCTCGACGCCGGCGTCGAGGACGAGCTGGCCGAGCGCGTCGCCGCCGAACTGCTGGGGCTCGGCGCCGCCGATCTCGCGCCGCTGGGCGCACAGCCCGCATCACAGGAGGACTGATGTCCGAGTCGTTCCCCGCCGTCCGTCCCCGGCGTCTGCGCCAGAGCCCTGCGTGGCGGCGCCTGGTGTCCGAGACCCGCATCGACCCCGCCAAGCTCGTGCTCCCGGTGTTCGTGCGCGAAGGCGCCGACGCGCCGGTGCCGATCTCGTCGATGCCCGGCATCGTGCAGCACTCCCTGGACTCCCTCAAGGCGGAGCTTCACCGCGCCGCCGACGCCGGGCTGTCGGGCGTGATGATCTTCGGCGTGCCCGAGCACAAGGACGCCACGGGCTCGGGGGCGACCGCCGCCGACGGCATCCTCAACGTCGCCACCGAGGTCGCCGCCGCCGAGGTCGGCGACGCCCTCGTGATCCAGACCGACCTGTGCCTGGACGAGTTCACCGACCACGGTCACTGCGGCGTGCTCGACGCGCACGGACGCGTCGACAACGACGCGAGCCTCGAGCGCTACGCCGACATGGCGCTCGCGCAGGCGGCATCCGGCTCCCACCTGCTGGGCCTGTCCGGCATGATGGACGGCCAGACCGGCGTCGTGCGCGCCGCGCTCGACGACGCCGGGTACGCCGACGTCGCGCTCCTGGCCTACGCCGCCAAGTACGCCTCGGCGTTCTACGGCCCGTTCCGCGAGGCGGTGCAGTCCTCGCTCGACGGCGACCGCCGCACCTACCAGCTCGACCCCGGCAACCGCCGCGAGGGTGCTCGCGAGGTGGCGCTCGACGTCGCCGAGGGCGCCGACATCGTGATGGTCAAGCCCGCCATGAGCTACCTCGACGTGCTGGCGGATGCCGCCGCGTCCAGTCCCGTGCCGGTGTGGGCGTACCAGATCAGCGGCGAGTACGCCATGATCGAGGCCGCCGCCGCGCACGGCTGGATCGACCGAGAGCGCTCGATCGACGAATCGATCGTCAGCATCTTCCGCGCCGGCGCCGACGCCGTCCTCACCTACTGGGCGATCGAGGTCGCCGAAAGGATCTCCCGCGCATGAGCACTCCCGCGCAGACCCTGACCAACGACACCGCCGCGGCTCGGGCCCGCGCCGTCATCCCGGGCGGCGTGAACTCGCCCGTGCGCGCGTTCGGCTCGGTGGGCGGCACGCCGCTGTCCGTCGTGTCGGCCGAAGGCCCCCGCATCACCGACGTGACCGGGCGTTCGTACGTCGACCTCGTCGCGTCCTGGGGACCGGCCCTGCTCGGACACGCTCATCCCGAGGTCGTCGACGCCGTGCAGCGGGCGGCGGCGCGGGGACTGTCGTTCGGCGCGTCGACGCCGGGTGAGACCGAGCTCGCCGAACTCGTCGTCGACCGGCTCACGATCGGGGGTGTGCGCGGCATCGACCGGCTGCGCCTGGTCTCCACCGGAACCGAGGCGACCATGACCGCGATCCGCATCGCGCGCGGCGCGACCGGACGCGACGTCATCATCAAGTTCGCCGGCCACTACCACGGTCACTCCGACGGGCTGCTCGCCGAATCCGGCTCCGGGGTGGCGACGCTCGGGCTGCCCGGCTCGGCCGGCGTCCCGGCCGACATCGCCGCGCTCACGCTCGTGCTGCCCTACAACGACCGCGCCGCCGTCGAGGCCGCGTTCGCCGCGCACGAGGGCCGCATCGCCGCGATCATCACCGAGGCCGCCGGCGCCAACGCGGGCGTCCTCGTCCCCGAGTCCGGCTTCAACCGGTTCCTCGCCGACACCGCCCACGCGCACGGGGCGCTGCTGATCCTCGACGAGGTGCTCACCGGCTTCCGCGTCGGCCCGGCCGGCTGGTGGGGCCTCGAGCAGAACGGCGCGCAGCCGTTCGCGCCGGACCTCGTCACCTTCGGCAAGGTCATCGGCGGCGGCATGCCGCTGGCCGGAGTCGGCGGGCGCACGGACCTCATGGAGCTGCTCGCCCCGCTCGGGCCCGTGTACCAGGCCGGCACCCTGAGCGGCAATCCGCTCGCGGTCGCCGCGGGCCTGGCCACGCTGCGGCTGGCCGACGCGGATGTCTACGCGCACGTCGACACGGCGTCGATCCGTCTGCAGGCGGCGCTCCACGACGCGCTCGCCGCCGAGGGCGTCGCCCACGTGATCTCGCGAGCCGGGAGCCTGTTCTCGGTCGCGTTCCGCGACCGCTCGGTGCGCGACTACGACGACGCCCGCGCGCAGGAGTCGTGGCGCTACGCGCCGTTCTTCCACGCCATGCTCGATCAGGGCGTGGCGCTGCCGCCGAGCGTGTTCGAGGCGTGGTTCCTCACGGCGGCGCACGACGACGACGCGCTGTCGGCGATCATCGACGCCCTCCCGGCGGCGGCGAAGGCCGCGGCATCCGCGCGCGCCCCGGAATGAGGCCCCCGGGGGACATCGTTCACGCGCCCCAGCCGGGCATCCACGTGTGGATGAACCAGTAGTCGTACGTGATCTGCATCGCCGACACCAGCGGATACCAGAACACCGACAGCGCCACGACGACCCACAGGAACACCCACACCAGCCGCTGCCCGGTCAGCCGCCGGTAGTCGTCGGCGTCACGCGGACCGGCGATGTCGCGCAGCGCGAACACGAGGGCGAGCATCATGAACGGCATCATCAGCACCGTGTAGAACTGGAAGATCGTGCGATCGGGGTACAGCAGCCACGGCCCGTACGTGACCCCGATCGCGGTGAGCACGAGGGCGTCGCGCCAGTCCCGCCGCACGACGAACCGGTAGACGAGGTACAGGACCGCCGCCACGCCCGCCCACCACAGCAGCGGGTTGGGCATGCTCGAGATCGACTGCGAGCACCCCGAGGCGACGTCGCACCCGTTCTCGCCCTCGGCGACGAACCGGTAGTACATGCCGGTCGGGCGCAGCAGGAGCGGCCACTGCCACGCGGGGCTGGAGTACGGGTGGCCCCCGACGATGTTGGAGGCGGAGTTGAACATCGTGATGTGATGCCGCCACAGGCTCTGCAGAGGCAGAGGCACCCACGACAAGAGCCCCGTCGCGGGGTCGCCGTCGGCCACGTGGCGGTCGTAGCCGCCGTCCGTGACGAGCCACCCGGTCCACGACGCCACATAGACCGCGACGGCCACGGGGACGAGCAGCACGAACGTCACGACGCCCTGGCGCACGGCATCCGTCGGCCACAGCAGCACGCCCGCGTGTCGGCGCGCGAGCGCGTCGGTGACCACCAGGTACACGCCGAGGCCCGCGAGCACCCACACACCCGACCACTTCACCGCCGTCGCCGCCCCCAGCGCCGCCCCGGCGGCGACGATCCAGGGCCGGTTCCACAGGATCGGGCCCCACACCGGGCCCACGTCTCCCTCGAAACGCGCCCCGACGGTCGTCGCGATGCGCTCCATCGTGCGCTGGCGGTCGATCACGACGAACAGCACCGCCAGCAGCACGAAGAACGTCAGCGTGCCGTCCAGCAGCGCCAGGCGGCTCATCGCGATCGAGAGCCCGTCGATCGCGAGGAAGAATCCGGCGAGGACGGCGACCGTGGTGGATCCGGTCATCCGCCGCGCGATCAGCATGAGCACGAGGACGGATGCCGTGCCGGCCAGCGCCGTGGTGAACCGCCAGCCCCAGCCGGTCTCGGGGCCGAGGGCGAGCATGCCGAGGCCGATCAGCCACTTGCCCAGCGGCGGATGGATGACGAACCCGGGATCGGACGAGAACGAGTTCGCGTCGCCGGCGAGGAACGCGTCGTTCCCGTCGGGCCACGACCCCTCGTAGCCGAGCTGCGTGAGCGTCCAGCCGTCCTTGACGTAGTAGGTCTCGTCGAACTGGTTCATCGCGTCGTGCGGATTCGCGAGGTTCCAAAAGCGCAGGGCGGCCGCCAGCAGCACCACGAGCACAGGGGCGAGCCGGTCGTAGAGCAGCTGCACGCGGGGATCCGAGGCCAGCAGGTCGTGCCAGCGGTCCAGCAGCGATCGACGCGCGGGCAGCAGCGGCTCGGCGGTCGTCGTCACCCGAACAGCCTAAGGCGCGGCCGGCGCGGGCCCGGTCTAGGCTGGCGGGGTGCTGATCCTCGCGGCCACTCCCATCGGCAATCTGGGCGACGCCTCCCGGCGCCTGGTCGAGGCGCTCCAGGCCGCGACCGTGGTCGCCGCCGAGGACACCCGCACGACGCAGCGGCTGCTGGCCGCGCTCGGCATCGAGAACCGGCCGCGGCTGATCGCCCTCCACGACCACAACGAGAAGGAGCGCGCCGCCGACCTGGTCGAGACCGCCCGCACCGAGGACGTGCTGCTGCTGAGCGACGCCGGGATGCCGACCGTGAGCGACCCGGGATTCGCCGTCGTGGCGGCGGCCGCCGCGGCGGACGTGCCGGTGACGGCCCTGCCGGGGCCGTCCGCCGTCATCACGGCGCTCGCGGTGTCGGGGCTGGCGACGGACCGCTTCGCGTTCGAGGGGTTCCTGCCGCGCAAGGCGGGGGAGCGGCGGACGCAGCTGGCGGAGCTGGCGGCCGAGCCGCGAACCCTGGTGTTCTTCGAGGCGCCGTCGCGTCTCGCCCAGAGCCTGGCCGACATGGCCGGCGCGTTCGGCGCGGATCGCCGCGCGGCGGTGTGCCGCGAGCTCACCAAGCTCCACGAAGAGATCGTGCGGGGGCCGCTGGCGGACCTGGCCGCGTGGGCCGATCGCGGAGTGCGCGGCGAGATCGTCGTGGTCGTCGCCGGGGCCGAGCGTCGGGCTGTCGTCTTCGCCGACGCCGTGGCCCAGGTCGCCGAGCTCGTCGCCGCCGGTACGCGGCTCAAGGAGGCTGCGTCCGAGGTGTCGCGTGCGACGGGGCACTCGTCGCGCGAGCTGTACCAGGCGACGCTGGCCGCTCGCGGGTCGTCGTAATGTGACGACGGGCCTGTTCCGGCGCCGGTCCGCGGGCCCGATCGTCACAGGCGTCGGGGGGACGCGCAGGGGCGAACTAGACTCTTCTGGTGACCTCCGGCCGATCCTTCTATGCCACGACGCCGATCTACTACCCGAGCGACGTGCCGCACATCGGCCACGGCTACACGACCGTGGCGGTGGACGCGCTCGCCCGCTGGCACCGCCAGGCCGGCGACGACACCTGGATGCTCACGGGCACCGACGAGCACGGCCAGAAGATGATGCGCGCCGCCGCCGCCAACGGCGCGACGCCGCAGGAGTGGGTCGACCGGCTCGTCGCCGAGTCCTGGTATCCGCTGCTGGAGACCCTCGACGTCGCCAACGACGACTTCATCCGCACCACCCAGCCGCGCCACGAGGAGCGCGTGCGCGAGTTCGTGCAGGCGATCTACGACCGCGGCTACATCTACGCCGGCGAGTTCGAGGCCCTGTACTGCGTGGGCTGCGAGGAGTTCAAGACCGAGGCCGAGATCCTCGACGGCACCGGCGCGTTCGAGGGCCTGAAGGTGTGCGCGATCCACTCCAAGCCGCTGGAGCTGCTGCAGGAGAAGAACTACTTCTTCAAGCTCAGCGAGTTCCAGGACCGGCTGCTGGAGCTGTACAGGACCGTACCGGACTTCATCCGCCCCGAGTCGGCCCGCAACGAGGTCGTCTCCTTCGTCAAGAGCGGACTGAAGGACCTGTCGATCTCGCGCTCGACGTTCGACTGGGGCATCAAGGTGCCGTGGGACGAGTCGCACGTCATCTACGTGTGGGTGGACGCGCTGCTGAACTACGCCACGGCCGTCGGCTTCGGCACCGATCCCGAGCAGTTCGCGCGGCGCTGGCCGGCGTACCACATCGTCGGCAAGGACATCCTGCGCTTCCACGCGGTGATCTGGCCGGCCATGCTGATGGCCGCCGGTGTCGAGGTGCCGCGCGGCGTGTTCGCGCACGGCTGGCTGCTGGTCGGCGGCGAGAAGATGTCGAAGTCGAAGCTCACCGGCATCGCGCCCGCCGAGATCACCGACGTGTTCGGCTCCGACGCGTACCGCTTCTACTTCCTGTCGGCCATCGCCTTCGGCCAGGACGGCTCGTTCTCGTGGGAGGACCTGTCGGCGCGGTACCAGGCCGAGCTCGCCAACGGCTTCGGCAACCTCGCATCGCGCACCGTCGCGATGATCGAGCGGTACTACGAAGGCATCGTCCCGCCGCCGGACGGGTACACCGAGGCGGACCTCGGGATCCAGAGGACCGTGGCGGATGCCGCCGCGGCGGCGGACGCCGCGATCGACCGGTTCCGCATCGACGAGGCGATCTCGGCGATCTGGACGATCGTGGACGAGCTCAACGGCTACATCACCGACAACGAGCCGTGGGCGCTCGCGAAGGACGACGCCCAGCGGTCGCGCCTGGGGACGGTGCTCTACACGTGCGCCGAGGGTCTGCGCGCCCTCGCGACGCTCCTGTCGCCGGTGATGCCGGCGGCGACCGAGAAGCTGTGGGTCGCGCTCGGTGCGGCCGAGATGCTCGGCCGGCTGCAGGACCAGCCGATCCGCGAGGCGGGCGCGTGGGGCGTGCTCACGCCCGGCACGAGCGTGAACGGGCTCTCGCCGCTGTTCCCGCGCGTCGAGCAGCACGCCTGACGTCGCCGCGCGCCGGGGCATCCGTGTCCCACTTCTGGCCGCATGCGAGCCGCCGGCGCGACCAGATTCGGGACACGGCCCCCGGTGCCGGCCCGAGCCGGATGGAGCGTGTCCCACTTCTGGTCGCTCGAGCCGGCGCCAGGCGACCAGAATGGGGACACGGATGCCGGGGACGACGGATGCCGCCGGAGAGGAACAACGCATGAGCCAGCCCGACCCGAGCCAGTACGTGCGCGAGCGCGAGAAGGGTTCGCGCGACGTCAGCTACCCGGCGGCGCCCGAACCCCTCGGCATCCCGACCTACGACAACCACGCCCACCTCGAGATCGCCGATGGACCGGACGGCGGTCTCACGCTCGACGAGCAGCTGGCGCGCGCCGGTGAGGTCGGCGTCATCGGCGTCGTGCAGGCCGGCGGCGACATCGAGTCCAGCCGCTGGTCGGCGTGGGCGGCGGCGTCGCACCCGCGCGTCCTCGCGGCCGTCGCGATCCACCCGAACGAAGCCCCCGCCTACGCCGATGCCGGGCGCCTCGACGAGGCGATCGCCGTCGTCGACGAGCTCGCCGCGCAGCCGCGCGTGCGGGCGATCGGCGAGACGGGGCTGGACTTCTTCCGCACCGACGAGGCGGGGCTCCCCGCGCAGTTCACGAGCTTCGAGGCGCACATCGCACTGGCGAAGAAGCACGGGATCGCGATGCAGATCCATGACCGCGACGCCCACGATGCCGTCCTCGAGACGCTCGAGCGGGTCGGAGCGCCCGACCGCACGGTGTTCCACTGCTTCTCGGGCGACGAGGAGATGGCGCGCATCGCCGCCGATCGCGGCTACTACCTGTCGTTCGCCGGCAATGTGACGTTCAAGAACGCGCAGAACCTGCGCGACGCCCTCGCCGTGACGCCGCGCGAGCGGATCCTCGTCGAGACCGACGCCCCGTTCCTCACGCCCACGCCGCACCGGGGCCGTCCGAACGCGCCGTACCTCATCCCGGTCACCGTGCGGTTCATGGCGGCGGAGCTCGGGATGGACGCCGAGGCGCTGGCGGCGCAGATCGCGGCGAACACGCTCGAGGTCTACGGACCGTTCGAGCCGGTGTGACGCCCGTCGCGCCCGGGGACGGCACCCGCCGCTGGGTAGGGTGAACGCATGTCCGTGTCTCTCCTCGGTGCCGCCGAGATCCGCTCCCTCGCCGCCGAGCTCGACGTCACCCCGACCAAGAAGCTGGGGCAGAACTTCGTCGTCGACGCGAACACGGTGCGCAAGATCGTGCACGTGGCGGACGTGCGCGACGGCGAGCGGGTCGTCGAAGTCGGTCCGGGCCTGGGCTCGCTGACGCTGGCGATCCTCGAGACCGGAGCGAGCGTGACCGCGGTCGAGATCGACCACCGCCTCGCCGAGCGGCTGCCCGCCACCGCCGCCGCCCACGGCGTGTCCGCCGGCGCGCTGACCGTGGTCGACGCCGACGCCCTGCGGGTGACCGACCTGCCGGGGGACCCGAGCGTGCTCGTGGCGAATCTTCCCTACAACGTCAGCGTTCCGGTGCTGCTGCACTTCCTCGAGACGTTCCCCGGACTCCGGCGTGGCGTCGTGATGGTGCAGTCCGAGGTGGGCGAGCGCCTCGCGGCGCCGCCGGGATCGAAGGTGTACGGGGCTCCCAGCGTCAAGGCCGCGTGGTACGGCCCGTGGCGGCTGGCGGGCTCGGTGTCCCGCCAGGTCTTCTGGCCGGTCCCCAACGTCGACAGCGTGCTGGTCGCGTTCGAGCGCGACGACGAGCCCCGCGGCGACGAGGAGCTCCGGCGTCGCACGTTCGCGATCGTCGACGCCGCGTTCCAGCAGCGGCGCAAGATGCTCCGTCAGGCGCTCGCGTCGAGGCTGGGCGGCAGCGCAGCGCAGGCGTCCGAGCTGCTCGAGCGGGCGGGGGTCGCCCCCACCGCGCGCGGCGAAGAGCTGGCGATCGAGGACTTCGTGCGCATCGCCCTGGCCGCCGGCTGACGCCGCCGGCCGACGCCGCCGGCACCTCCGGCACGGCGAATTCGCCGAGTGTTCACGCGGCGGTGGCCCGCAGGTACGAAACATGCCTGTAACATTCCCCGGAGCCTCGTTCCATCCGCGGGGCGGAGGAGAAGATCGGATGCGGACCGCCGAGTACCCCGACCCCGAGCGCGTGCTGCTGCACATCAGCGACACCCACCTGCGCGCGGACTCGCGCCTGTTCGACCTCGTCGACGGCGCAGAGCGCCTGGAGCGGGCGCTGCGGGCGATCGAGGGGACCGGCATCCGTCCCGACGCCGTGGTCTTCACCGGCGACCTCGCCGATCTCGGCGAGGAGCGCGCGTACGCCGACCTGCGGGGGCTCGTCGAGCCGTTCGTCGAGCGACTCGGCACGCGCGTCTTCTGGGTCATGGGCAACCACGACGACCGGGCGGCGTTCCGCGCCGCGCTGCTCGACGACGCCTCGGCCGACATGCGTCCGGTCGACCGCGCCTTCGAGCTGGACGGGCTGCGCCTGATCACGCTCGACTCGACCGTCCCCGGCGCGCACCACGGACAGCTGCGCGACGAGCAGCTGGAGTGGCTCGCCGACGAGCTGGCGACCCCCGCGCCGCTCGGCACGATCCTGGCGATGCACCACCCGCCGGTGCCGAGCGTGCTGCCGCTGGCCGCCACCGTCGAGCTCCGCGACCAGCGGAGTCTCGCGCGCGTGCTGCGCGGCACCGACGTGCGCGCCATCATCGCCGGCCACCTGCACTATTCGACCTTCGCGACGTTCGCGGGCATCCCCGTCTCCGTCGCCTCGTCGACCTGCTACGCGCAGGACCTCACGGTCCCGACGGGTGGCACGCGCCCGCAGGACGGCGCGCAGGCGTTCAACCTCGTGCACCTGTACGACGACACCGTCGTGCACTCGGTCGTGCCCGTCGACGCGCCTCAGACGCTCGAGTACATCGACCCCGACGAGGCCCGGCGACGCCTGCGGGACGCCGGGATCGCCCCGATCAGCCCCGCCCGGCGGGATGCGCCGATCGAGCCGCGCGCTCTTCTTCGCTGATCTCGGTCTTCTCCCACGGGGCGCGCACGGGGAACATCCGCTCCAGCGCGGCGCGCAGCGCCGGCACGCGCAGCTCCTCGGGGACTTCGCTGCTGCCGCCGTCGTTCAGGCAGAACATGTCCACGTCGGTGCGCTCCGCGAGCCGGTCCATGCGCCGCAGCGAGTTCGCGAGCGTGGTCTGGACGTACTCGACGCGGGGGCGCCGCGTCGAGACGGCGCGACCGGTCATGAGCGCGTAGTAGTGGTACAGGCTGTTGGTCACCGAGATGTCGGTGGCGCTGCGGAAGCGCGATGCCGCGGTGCGCGCGAAGTCCTCCGCGAAGGTCTCCTCGAGCTCGGCCATGACGCTGCGCCGCAGGGGCGTGGCGCAGTGCTCCAGGTCGCGCACGATCGTGCGTCCGAAGCGCTCGCGCAGCAGGGCCCTGTTCACGCGCAGGCCGTTGTCGTGTCCGCTGCGGTGCACGTCGGGCGCTCCGGGGCCGATCCGCACGCCGCACTCGACGAACTTCGTCACACCCGCCGACGAGAAGAACAGCTCGGGCTCGACGGCGCGGCCGAAGAACATGTCGTCGTTGGAATACAGGAAGTGCTCGGCGATGCCGGGGATGCGGTGCAGCTGAGCCTCGACCGCGTGCGAGTTGTGGGTCGGCAGCACGCTCGGGTCGGCGAAGAACTCCTCGCTGCGCACGATCGTCACCTTCGGGTGCTCGGCCAGCCACGCCGGTGCGGGGGAGTCGGTCGCGATGAAGATCCGCCTCACCCACGGCGCGTGCATGTGGACGCTGCGCAGGGCGTAGCGCAGCTCGTCGACGTGCCGGTAGCGGGCGGGTCCCTCGTCGCCCTCACCCACCACGTACTCGGCCATCTGCGCGGCGCGCTGGCGCTGGAAGTCGCTCGACGAGCCGTCGACCCACGAGAAGACGAGGTCGACCTCGCCGGTGAACTCGTCGGGCTGCGGGTCGAACATGCCCGCGACCGTGCGCCACGAGCGGCCGTACCGCTCGACGCGGTCGAAGGCGACGTCCTCCGCCGGCGTGACCTTGCGCAGCAGCGCGTTGGCCGCGGGGGCGTCGACGGTCTCGTCGCCGAAGCGCCAGAACTCCACACGGGCGCCGACGGAGGCGCCGTACCGCCGTCCGCCCGACGCCGTGATCCGCGGTCGGAAGAAGCGGATCGTCGTCGGCTCGGCTGCCGGCGCGCGAGTGTCCTGCGCGAGCACCGCCGGCCGGTTCTTCGTCTTGGCGTACAGCGGCTCGCGCGCTGCCACGGCGGCGATCGCCGTCATCGCGGCCTCGGCGGCGGCCAGGTCGACCACGAGCGCCGGGAGCGTCCGGTTCTGCCGGATCAGCAGCGGCTCGATCCCCGCCTCCTCGAGCGCGGCGGCGACCAGCAGCAGATCCGCGATGCGCGCGTCGGCCGGGGTCGTCGAGTCGTGCACGAGGTGCATCATTCCGCGCTCGAGCACGATGTCCTCGCGATCGAGCAGTCGTGTGGCCGGCGACGGCAGCGGCGGGAGCGCAGACAGCGCGGGCATGGCATCCTCCTCCCCGGCCGGGGGCGCACGTGGCCGGTGGCCACACACTAGGCGCGCTCTATTACGGCGACGTTTCCCGGACGATAGCCTCGGTGCATGACCGATGCTCCGCGCTTCCGCTCCGACCTGGCCGACATCCACCGTCCCTACACGGCGGCACCCGAGCGATACGCGACGACCGGCTATCGCCAGGTGGGCACCTCGGGGCTGTACCTGCCGCCGATCTCGCTGGGCCTGTGGTGGAACTTCGGCGACAACATCCCGTTCGACAACCAGCGGGCGCTGCTGCGCCACGCCTTCGACAGCGGCATCAACCACTTCGACCTCGCCAACAACTACGGCCCGCCCTACGGCTCAGCCGAGACGAACTTCGGCCGCATGATGCGCGAGGACTTCGCGCCCTACCGGGACGAGCTCATCATCTCGTCGAAGGCCGGGTGGGACATGTGGCCGGGTCCCTACGGCGACCTCGGGTCGCGCAAGTACATCCTCGCCAGCGCCGACCAGTCGCTGGGTCGCATGGGGCTGGACTACGTCGACATCTTCTACTCCCACCGGGTCGACCCGGTGACCCCCATCGAGGAGACGGTCGGGGCGCTGGACACGCTCGTGCGCCAGGGCAAGGCCCTGTACGTCGGGATCTCGTCGTACAGCGCCGAGCGCACCGCGATCGCCGCCGCCGTGGCCCGATCCCTCGGGACCCCCCTGGTGATCCACCAGCCGGCCTACTCGATCCTCAACCGCTGGATCGAGGACGGGCTGACCGGCGTGCTCGACAAGGAGGGGATGGGCGCGATCGCGTTCACGCCGCTCGCGCAGGGACTGCTGACCGGCAAGTACCTCGGTGACGGGCCCGCCGAGCGCGCCCAGAAGCGCCGGTCGCTGCCGGACGCCGAGCTCAGCGACAAGGGCAGGGCGACGCTGCGGGCGCTGAACGTCATCGCGACCGAGCGCGGCCAGTCGCTCGCGCAGATGGCCATCCAGTGGGTGCTGCGCGAGCCCGTGGTGGCCTCCGCGCTCATCGGCGCGTCGCGCCCGGAGCAGCTGGACGAGAACCTGGCCGCCCTCGACGGCCCCGCCTTCACCACCGAGGAGATCGAGCAGATCGACGGCCTGTCCGACGGCATCGACGTCGATCTGTGGGCGGATTCGGCGACGCTGTGACCCTGCCCGTCGCCTCCGAGCGCGTCCACGTGCGGGCGCCGGGGAAGCTCAACGTCTTCTTCGAGGTCGGGGACGTTCAGGAGGACGGCTACCACGACGTCGCCTCGGCCTATCAGGCCGTGTCGCTCTACGAGGACGTGTGGGCCGAGCCCGCCGACGACTTCACGCTCGCGGTGTCAGGCACCGTCGACGTCTCGCTCGTGCCGGCCGACGACCGCAACCTGGCGCTGCGGGCCGCGCGCCTGGTCGCCCAGCGCATCGGATACGACGGGGGCGTGCACCTCGACATCGTCAAGCATGTGCCCGTCGCCGGCGGCATGGGCGGCGGATCGGCGGACGCCGCCGCCGCGCTCGTCGCGTGCGACGCCCTGTGGGGCGGGCAGCTGGGCTCCGCCGAGCTGCTGCGGCTCGCGGCCCGGCTCGGCGCCGACGTCCCGTTCGCGCTCATGGGCGGCACCGCCATCGGCACCGGCCGCGGCGACCAGCTGAGCCCCGCGCTGGCCCAGGGGCGGTTCGAGTGGGTGCTGGTCACCAGCGACGTCGGGCTGTCGACCCCCGAGGTGTACGGCCATCTCGACAGCCTGCGCGCCCGTCCCGACATCGTCCCGGCGCGTGCGGTCCCCGCCGTCGACCCGGAGGTCCTGCAGGCGCTGCGGGCAGGCGACCCGGCAGCCCTCGCCGCGCGCACGCGCAACGACCTCCAGCCGGCGGCCCTGAGCCTCAGGCCCGACCTGGGCGACATCCTCGACGCCGGTGCGAAGGCGGGTGCGCTCGTCGGCCTCGTGTCGGGTTCGGGGCCCACCGTCGCCCTGCTGGCGGCGGACGCGGCTGCGGCGCTCGATCTTCAGGTGACGCTCTCGGCCGCCGGCCACGTCGCCCTGCACGTGCACGGTCCCGTCGCGGGCGCGCGCGTCCTCGCCCGCTGACCGGGCACCCGGAGACAGGAGAGTCCCGCATGACGACCTCGAAAGCCGCCGACGACCCGCTGGCGCGCGCATGGCTGGACGCGCCGCCCGACCCGCCGACGCAGGCCGCGCTCGCCGCACGCGACCTCGAGCTCAGACGAGTGGATCCCGATGACCGCGCCGCCTACGCGGCGTGGCTGCAGGCGGCCTCGCGCGGATTCCTGGACGACGAGCGCACGGAGGCGCAGATCGACGCGGCGCGCGAGCGCGCCGGCCACCGCCGCGTTTCGGGGGTCTACGACGTCACGGGCGCCATGCCCGAGGTCCCCGTCGGCACGATCGGATCCTGGATCACGCCCCTGACCGTCCCGGGGGATCGCACGGTGCCCTCGTGCGCGATCTCGGCGGTCACGGTCGCGCCGACCCACCGTCGCCGCGGCATCGCGCGCGCGATGCTCGAGGGCGAGCTGCGCGAGGCCGCCGGACGCGGCGTCCCCGTGGCATCGCTCACCGTGAGCGAGTCGACGATCTACGGGCGGTTCGGCTTCGCGCCCGCGGCGGCGAGCGCGTCGTGGCGCCTCGACACCAAGCGGGCGACGTGGACCGGCCCGACGCCGGACGGGCGTGTCGACTTCATCCCGCGGTCGGACGCGCGCGAGCTCGCCGAAGCCGTCCACGAGCGCGTGCGGCTGCGCACGGCGGGCGAGGTGCGGGTGCCCGCCGCGCTGTGGGACACGCTCGCCGGCACGCGCCCCGACGCCAAGGACCCCGGGCGCGTGCGCGCGATCCGCTACCAGGACGCCGCCGGCGACGTCCAGGGCGTGGCGATGTACACCGTGCGCGAGAACGCGGACGACTACGCGGCTTCGTCGGCGGCCGTGCGATACCTCGTCGCCGCGACGGACGATGCCTACGCGGCGCTGTGGCGCTACGTGGTCGAGCTGGATCTGATCGGCGAGGTCACGGCGACGGAGCTGGCCGTCGACGAGCCTCTGCTGTGGATGATCTCCGATCAGCGCGCCGCCACCGTCACCGTCTCGGACCACCACTACGTGCGCGTGCTGGACGTGCCGCGCGCGCTCGAGGCGCGCGCCTACGGCGCAGCCGGCACCGTCGCGCTCGCCGTGGACGATCCCCTCGGGATCGCCGGCGGCGACTACGTGCTCGAGGCCGATCCGGGCGGTCGCGGGAGCGTGCGCCGGGGCGCCGCGCCTGAGGGAGCCGTGACCCTGGCCCTGGGGATCTCGGAGCTCGCCGCGATCCATCTCGGCGGTGTGTCGGTCGCCGTCCTCGCCGCGGCCGGCCGCCTCCGCTGCTCGGACGTCACGGCCGCATCACGGGTCTTCGGATGGCATCGCGAGCCGCGCCTGAGCTTCTGGTACTGACGCTGCGTGGGCGTCACCGCCGTGTGCGCTGCGGAACACTACGGCAGATGTGACGGTCCGGCAACGCCCGGGTGCGGATCGGCCCTGCGTCCCCGGTGTCCGATAGCGTGGATGACCCGAGACAGGCGAGTGGGAGCCGACGAGGAGAGCGCGTGATCGAGTTCGTCGAGGTGTCCAAGACGTTCCCGGACGGCACCGTCGCCGTCGACGGGTTCAGCGTGGTGATGCCGCCGCATCGCACGACCGTGCTGGTGGGGTCGTCCGGATCGGGCAAGACCACGCTGCTGCGCATGGTCAACCGCATGGTGGACCCCTCGTCCGGCCGGGTCGAGATCGACGGCGAGGACGTCGCGGGGCGCGACCCGGTGCGGCTGCGCCGCTCGATCGGCTACGTGATGCAGAACTCCGGGCTGCTGCCGCACTTCTCCGTCGTCGACAACATCGCCGCCGTGCCGGTGCTCAGCGGCCAGACGCGGCGCGCGGCCCGGACCCGCGCCCTCGAGCTGATGGACACAGTGGGGCTGGACCGCGCGATGGCGAACCGCTACCCGGGGCAGCTCTCGGGCGGCCAGCAGCAGCGCGTCGGCGTCGCTCGCGGTCTCGCCGCCGACCCGAACATCCTCCTGATGGACGAGCCATTCGGCGCGGTGGACCCGATCGTCCGGTCGGAGCTGCAGCAGGAGCTGCTGCGCCTGCAACGCGAGATCGGCAAGACGATCGTGTTCGTCACGCACGACATCGATGAGGCTTTCCTGCTCGGCGACCAGGTCGTCATCCTCGAGCGCCAGGCGCACATCGCGCAGATCGGGGCGCCCGACGACATCATCGCCGACCCCGCGAACGACTTCGTCTCGACGTTCATCGGCGCCGAGCGCGGCAAGCGCGCTCTGACCCTGCGGCGCACCCCGACCGGCACGGTCGTGGTCGATGCCGAAGGGCGCGCGCAGGGCGCCCTTGTCGACGGGGATCCGCCGACGTGAGCTGGGTGCTGGACAACCTCGGGCTCATCGGAGAGCTGACCGTGGTCCACCTGCGTCAGAGCGCCATCGCGATCGCCCTGGGCCTGATCGCGTCGCTGCCGCTGGGCTGGGTCGCGTGGCGCTATCGCCTGCTCCGAGGCTGGGTGATCACGATCACGGGCCTGCTGTACACGATCCCGTCGCTGGCGCTGCTCATCCTGCTGCCGACGGTCTTCGCCTACAGCGCCCTGAGCGAGACGAACCTGATCGTCGCGCTGACGATCTACGCGGTGGCGATCATGGTCCGCTCGGTCACCGACGGCCTCGACTCCGTCGACGAGGACGTGCGTCGCTCGGCCACCGCGGTGGGCTTCTCCGGGGCGCGCCGCTTCTTCCAGGTCGAGCTGCCGCTGGCGGGTCCGGTGATCCTGGCCGGCCTGCGCGTGACGGCGGTCAGCACGATCTCGCTGGCGACCGTCGGCATCCTGGTGGGCGTGACGAACCTCGGCTACCTGTTCACGAACGGACTCCAGCGCCGCATCATCCCCGAGGTGCTCGCGGGCGTCGTCGCGGTCATGGTCCTCGCCCTCGTCATCGACGGCCTCCTGGTCCTTGCCGGACGCGTCATCATGCCCTGGACGCGGCGGTCGGTCGTCTCCGGCGTCCCGTCGCGGTCCGGCCGCCGCCAGGCGGCAGTTGAGGCGGCCGCATGAACCTCTTCCTGGACGCCATCGCGTGGATCTTCTCGCCGGACCGCCTCGAGGGGCAGTACGCGCTCCCGGTGCTGCTGGCGCAGCAGCTGTGGTACACCGCGGTGTCGGTCCTGATCGCCGCCGTGATCGCCGTTCCCGCCGGATGGCTGATCGGGCACACCGGTCGGGGCCGCGAAGTCGCCGTGGCCGTGGCAGGTGCCGCGCGCGCGATCCCGTCGTTCGGCCTCCTGGTGCTCCTGGTGCTCGTCTTCGGCGTCCTGCACCGCCCCGAGGCCGCGGTGGTCACGTTCGTGATCCTGGCGATCCCGTCCCTGCTGGCCGGCGCCTACACCGGTTTCGAGGCCATCGACCGCCGCGTGATCGACGCCGCCCGCGCGATGGGCATGACCGAGTGGCAGATCCTGTTCAAGGTCGAGGTCCCGCTGGGGCTGCCGCTCCTGATCGGCGGCCTGCGCTCGTCTGTGCTGCAGGTCGTGGCGACCGTCACGATCGCCGCCTACGTCAATCTCGGCGGTCTCGGCTTCCCGATCATCCAGGGCATCCCGCTCGGACGCTTCGACCAGGTGCTCGGAGGCGCGATCCTCGTCGCGGTGCTGGCGCTCGTGCTGGATGCCCTCCTGGCGTGGGCGCAGCACGCGGCGGTCCCGCGCGCGCTGCGCGCCTCCGCCCCGAGCGGCCGCCGAACCCCGTCGTCCCGCAATACCGACCGCACCACCACCACAGAAGAGAGAATCGCAGCATGATGACAGCGCACCGACCCCGCTTCCTGGCCGCCGCCGCGCTCGCGGCCGCGGCGTCCTTGACCCTCGCGGGCTGCTCCTCGAGCGATCCGCTGGACTCCGGCTCCGCCGACGACGGCGAGACGTCGTCGGCGGAGACGATCGTCGTCGGCTCGCAGGCGTACTACTCGAACGAGATCATCGCCGAGATCTACGCCCAGGCCCTCGAGGGCGCCGGGTTCGAGGTGGAACGTCAGTTCCAGATCGGCCAGCGCGACGCCTACATCCCGGCGCTCGAGTCCGGCGAGGTCGATCTGATGCCCGAGTACACCGGCAACCTGCTGCAGTACTTCGACCCCGAGACGCCTGCGCGCACCGCCGACGACGTCTACGCCGCGCTGCCCGATGCGCTGCCCGAGGGCCTGACCGTCCTCGACCAGGCGTCGGCGACCGACCAGGACTCGTACACCGTCACGTCCGCCTTCGCCCAGGAGTGGGACCTCGTCGAGATCGGCGACCTGGCGAACGTGGACGGCACCCTGACGCTCGGGGGCGCCCCCGAGCTGGCCGAGCGCCCGTACGGTCCCACCGGCCTGTCGGAGGTCTACGGCGTCGACGTGGAGTTCTCGGCGACCGGCGACACGACGTTCGAGGACCTCGTTGCCGGCACCGTGCAGGTCGCGAACATCTACACCGCGGATCCCCGCATCCAGACCGAGGACCTCGTGGTCCTCGCCGACCCCGAGGGTCTCTTCCTCGCGTCGAACGTCGTCCCGCTGGCGGGCGCCGAGATCGCCGCCGAGATCGCCGACGTGATCGACCCGATCAGTGCGGCGCTGACCCCCGAGGGGCTCGTGGCGATGAACGTGCAGAGCACGCAGGACCAGATGTCCTCGGCCGACATCGCGACGCAGTGGCTGCAGGAGAACGGGCTGATCTGAACCTGATCGACGAAGCCCCCGTGTCCGGCGTCGGATACGGGGGCTTCGTGTCGCGCAGGCCGCGGGTCAGTGGCCCTGGCAGCGGTCCTTCTCGGCGACGCCCGCGAGGGCGAGCTCGACGTGCTGGCCGCAGCCCGCCCACGTGGGCTTGCCGCAGACGTTGCAGGTGATTCGCTGGCACATGGTGTTCTCCTTCGAGATGTGGTGGGTGGTGGTGGGGTTGCTCAGGCGAGCGAGAGGAAGAGCTTCTCGAGATCCTCCTGGGTCAGGCCCTCCGCCGACTTCGTCCCCTCGGGGTCGACGACGCAGTCGCGCATGGCGGTCGAGATGATCGCGAAGCCCGCGCGGTCCAGGGCGCTGGTGACCGCGGCGAGCTGGGTGACGACGTCGCGGCACGATCCGCCGTTCTCGACGGCGGTGATCACGCCGGCCAGCTGGCCCTGCGCGCGACGGAGGCGGTTGACGATCTTCTTCGTCGCCGCGGCCTGCTCTTCGGGAGTGCCGGTGTTCATCATCATGCGTAGGCTCCTTCGCTGGTCAGCACGCGTTCGATGTCGGCACCGAACCAGTGCCGCAGGGTCTGGATGCCGCCCGACAGGGAGGCGGAGTCGAAGCCGTTCCCGACGAGGATGCGGTGCGCGATGTTCGCGCGGACGCCGGCGGCGCACAGCACCCGCACGGGGCGGCCCGCGGCGGCCTCGCGCACCTCGTCGATCCGCTCGCGCAGCTCGGTGTGCGCGATGTTGAGGGCCCCGGGCAGGTGGCCGGTGGCGAACTCGGCGGGCGTGCGCACGTCGAGGATCAGCGCGGTCTCGCCGATCGTCTCGGCCTCGGCGGCGTACCACAGCGACAGGCGGCCGTTCATGACGTTCTCGGCGACCATGCCGACGAGGTTCACCGCGTCCTTGGCGTTGCCGTAGGGCGGCGAGTACGCCAGGTCGAGGTCGATGAGGTCGGTCGCGGCGAATCCGGCGCGCATCGCCGTGGCGATCACGTCGATGCGCTTGTCGACGCCATCGGTGCCGACGCCCTGCGCACCCAGGAGGCGTCCGTCCTCGGCCGCGATGTGCACGACGAGGTGGATGGCCGATGCGCCGGGGAAGTACCCCGCGTGCTGGTTCGGGTGCAGGTGCAGCGTGCGGTATTCGATGCCGGCGGCGTCGAGCGCCATGCGGTTGGCGCCGGTCATCGCCGCGGTCAGGTCGCCGACGCGCACGATCGCGGTCCCGAGCGGCTGCGTGATGCGGCGGGCGGCGTCCATGCCGAAGATGTCGTCGGCGATGAGGCGCCCGGCGCGGTTGGCGGGGCCCGCCAGTGCGACGGGGCGGACGGCGCCGGTGATCGCGTCGACCGACGCGGTCGCGTCGCCCGCGGCCCACACGGCGTCGGCGGAGGTGCGGCCGCGGTCGTCGACGACGATGGCGCCGCGCGCGGTCTCGATGCCGGCGGCGGCGATGAAGGCGGTGTCGGGGCGGACGCCCACGGACATGACGATGATGTCGGCGGGAAGGCGGGTGCCGTCGGTCAGCACCACGGTGTCGGCGTCGTCGGCGTGGTCGACGGATGCGGCGCCGATCCCGTCGATCACCCGGATGCCGAGGGCCTGCAGCTCCTCGGTCACGAGGGTCGCGAGCTCCTGCTCGAGCGGCGGGAGGACGTGGGGGGCGAGTTCGACGACCGCGACGTCGAGCCCCGCGTGGCGCAGCGCCTCGGCGGCCTCGAGCCCGATGAAGCCCGCGCCGAGGACGACGGCCCGGCGTGCGCCGGCGGTGACGCGCTCGCGCAGGGCGACGGCGTCGCCGACCGTGCGCAGCGTCCGCACGCGCGGCGAGTCGATGCCCGGCAGCGGCGGGACGAGGGCGGAGGCGCCGGGTGCGAGCACGAGGGCGTCATAGGAGAGCTCGGCGTCGCCTGCGGGGGAGGAGACGCTCACAGTGCGCGCCGCGGTGTCGATGGCGGTGACCTCGTGGTGGATGCGCACGTCGAGGTTCAGCGCGGCGCGCAGCGACTCCGGGGTCTGGACGAGCAGGGAGTCGGCGTCGGCGATCTCTCCGCTGACGTGGTAGGGGAGTCCGCAGTTGGCGAAGGAGACCTCCGGACCGCGCTCGAGGACGATGATCTCGGCGTTCTCGTCGTGTCGGCGCGCGCGGGCGGCTGCACTCATTCCGGCGGCGACGCCGCCAACGATGATGATGCGCATCGTGTCCTTCCTGATACCCTGCAGGGTATGATCTGATCGGGATCAAGAATACCCCTGGGGGTATACCGACGTCAAGTCGTCCCTGGTCCCGGCGCACGACCGGCCGATCGCCTCGCCTAGCCTGGAACCGATGGCACATCTTCTCGGGGCCGAGGCCCTGCACCTGGAGTTCCCGACCCGCGTCGTCTTCGACGGCGTCTCGCTCGGAATCGACGAGGGCGACCGCATCGGCGTCGTCGGACGCAACGGCGACGGCAAGTCGAGCCTGCTGGCGATGCTGGCCGGGCGTCTCGCCCCGGACGCGGGCCGCGTGACGGTCCGCGGCGGGGTGCGCGTCGGCGTGCTGGATCAGGCCGACGTCCTCGACGACGCCCACACGGTCGCCGAGATCGTCGTGGGCGACCGGCCGGAGCACGAGTGGGCGGGCGATCCGCGCACGCGAGACGTCATCGCCGGGCTCCTCGGCGGCATCGCGTGGGATGCTCCGGTGCGGGATCTGTCGGGCGGGCAGCGCCGGCGCGTGGCGCTGGCAGGGCTGCTCAGCGGCGACCACGACGTGCTGTTCCTCGACGAGCCGACCAACCACCTCGACGTCGAGGCGATCGCGTGGCTCGCGTCGCACCTCAAGCGCCGGTGGGCGGCGAACGCCGGCGGGCTCCTCGTCGTCACGCACGACCGCTGGTTCCTCGACGAGGTGTGCAACACCACGTGGGAGGTCCACGACCGCATCGTGGAGCCGTTCGAGGGCGGGTACGCGGCGTACATCCTGCAGCGCGTCGAACGCGATCGTCAGGCGGCGGCGATCGAGGCGCGGCGTCAGAACCTCGCCCGCAAGGAGCTCGCCTGGCTGCGCCGCGGCGCGCCCGCGCGCACGTCCAAGCCGAAGTTCCGCATCGACGCCGCGAACGCGCTCATCTCGGACGTCCCCGAGATCCGCGACCGCGTGGCGCTGCAGTCGCTGGCGGTGACGCGGCTGGGCAAGGACGTCGTGGATCTTCTCGACGCCTCGGTCTCCTACGGCGACCGCGACATCCTGCGCGAGGTCGAATGGCGCATCGCCCCGGGGGAGCGCACCGGACTGCTGGGCGTCAACGGCGCGGGCAAGTCGACGCTCCTGGGCCTGGTCGCGGGGACGGTCCAGCCCACCGGGGGTCGCGTCAAGCGCGGCAAGACGGTCAAGGTCGCCTCGCTGACGCAGCGCCTCGACGAGCTCGAGGAGCACCTGGACGATCCCGTGCGCGTCGTCATCGGGGGGCTCCGGACGACCTACACCTTCGGGGCCGGTTCGAAGGCGCAGGAGCTGACCCCCGGCCAGCTCCTCGAGCGCATGGGCTTCTCGAGCGCCCAGCTGTCCACGCCGGTCAAGGACCTCTCCGGCGGGCAGAAGCGCCGTCTGCAGCTGCTGCTGATCCTCCTCGAGCAGCCGAACGTGCTGATCCTCGACGAGCCCACCAACGACCTCGACACCGACATGCTCGCCGCGATCGAGGACCTGCTGGACTCGTGGCCGGGGACGCTCCTGGTGGTCTCGCACGACCGGTACTTCATCGAGAGGGTCACCGACCAGCAGTACGCGATCCTCGGCGGCCGGCTGCGGCACCTCCCCGGCGGTGTCGACGAGTACCTGCGCCTGCGCGCACGCGAGGAGGACGAGGAGCCTCGGACCCCGGCATCCGCTTCGAGCTCCGCCGAGCCGGCCCCGGGTCTCAGCGGCGCCGAGCTGCGGGCCGCGCAGAAGGAGCTCGCCGCGCTGGAGCGCCGGCTCGAGAAGCTGCAGGCGCAGATCGACCGGGCCCGCACGGCGCTGGCCGACCACGACCAGTCCGACTACGTCGGCCTCGGCGCCGAGATGACCCGCATCACCGGGCTCGAAGCAGAGCGCGACGAGGTGGAGGAGTCGTGGTTCGAGCTCACCGAGCGCATGGGCTGACACCCGCGTCGGATGCGGGTCGCCGCGCCCCGCTCACGACGCCGGCGGCACCGTCGCGGGCGTCTGGGGCATGGCGTCGAAACCCAGGCTGAGCTTGCGCAGCAGGCCGGCGATCCGCTCGCGGTCGGCCCGCGACAGCCCCTCCAGCAGCACGGCCTCGGCGTCGACGAGCCGGGTGATGGCGGCATCCACCCGCGTGCGTCCGTCGTCGGTCAGGGTGACCAGGACGCTGCGGCCGTCCGCGGGGTCCGCTTCGCGACGCACCAGCCGGCGCCCGACGAGCCGGTCGATCCGATTGGTCATCGTGCCGGACGAGACGAGCGTCTGCGTCAGCAGCTGCTTCGGACTGAGCTGGAACGGCTCGCCGGCGCGGCGCAGGGCCGACAGCACGTCCCACTCCCACGGCTCGAGCTCGCTGCGGCGGAACGCGTCGCGGCGAGCGCGGTCGAGATGGCGCGAGAGCCGGTCGACCCTCGACAGCACTTCGAGGGGCGAGAAGTCCAGATCGGGTCGCTGCGCGACCCACGCCTGCACGATCCGGTCGACTTCGTCCGACTGCTGCTCCACACCGTCCATTATCGGGCGCGGGTGGGCGGATGCTGGGAGCACCGGCCCATGACGGGCGTCCGGGCCTGGCAGACTTGATCCGCGGCGCCCCGTCCGGCGCCGCGGTCCGCCGTGGTGTAACGGCAGCACGACAGCCTTTGGAGCTGTGAGGTCCAGGTTCGAATCCTGGCGGCGGAGCATGAGCGACACCACCGACACCGGCCTCGCCGTCATCGTCCTCGCCGCAGGCGCCGGCACGCGGATGAAGTCCTCGCTGCCGAAGGTGCTCCACCGCATCGGCGGTCGCGAGCTCGTCGGCCACGTGCTCGGCACGGCGGACGCGCTGGCGCCCGCGCGCGTCGTCGCCGTCGTCCGGCATGAGCGCGATCGGGTGGCCGCCGCCATCGCCGCCGCGGCGCCCGGCGCGGTCGTGGTTGACCAGGACGACATCCCCGGGACCGGCCGCGCGGTCGAGGTCGCCCTCGAGGCGATCGGCGACTTCAGCGGCGACATCCTGGTCCTCAGCGGCGATGTGCCGCTGCTGGAGGCCGACACGCTCTCGGCGCTGGTGGCGCAGCACCGCGCAGCGGACGCCGCGGCGACGCTGCTGAGCGCGGTCCTCGACGACGCGACGGGCTACGGGCGTGTCGTGCGGGACGCCGGCGGTGCCGTCGCGCGCATCGTGGAGCAGAAGGACGCCACCGCCGACGAGGCCGCGATCGGCGAGATCAACGCGGGTGTGTACGTCTTCCGCGCCCCGGAGCTGCGCGAGCAGCTCGTCCGGGTCGGCACCGACAACGCCCAGGGCGAGAAGTACCTCACCGACGTCATCGGGCTGCTGCGGACCGCCGGCCGGGCGGTGGCGGCGGAGCGCGCCCCCGACGCCGCCGCGGCGCTGGGCGTGAACGACCGCGTCCAGCTGTCGGAGGCGGGGCGGATCCTCAACGCGCGCACGGTGCGGGCCTGGCAGCTGGCGGGGGCGACGATCGTCGATCCCGCCACGACGTGGATCGACGTCGACGCCACCCTCGCGCCCGATGTCACCGTGCTGCCGAACACCCACGTCCTCGGCGCCACGGCCGTCGCGACCGGCGCCGTGATCGGCCCCGACACGACCCTGGTCGACTGCGAGGTCGGCGAGGGCGCCACGGTCAAGCGCACCGACGCCACGCTCGCCGTCATCGGCGCGGGCGCCACGGTCGGTCCGTGGTCGTACCTGCGCGCGGGAACCCGGCTGGGCGCGGACGGCAAGATCGGCACGTTCGTGGAGACGAAGAACTCCACGATCGGCGCGGGCAGCAAGGTCCCCCACCTGTCGTACGTCGGCGACACCGACATCGGCCGCGGCGTGAACCTCGGCGCCGGCGCCATCACCGCCAACTACGACGATCTGACCAAGCACCGCACCGAGATCGGCGACGAGGTGCATTCCGGATCCCACAACGTCTTCGTCGCTCCCGTTAGGATCGGAGACGGCGCGAAGACCGGGGCGGGGGCGGTCATCCGCAAGGATGTCCCCGCCGGTGCCCTGGCACTGACCGTGGCCCCCCAGCGCAACGTCGAGGGATGGGTCGAGAAGAACAGACCGGGCACTCCGGCGGCGCAGGCGGCCGCTGCGGCCCGGTCCGCACAGAAGGCGGACGATGGCGCGCAAGAACAAGAAGGTTGATCTCGACCAGGCGAACGACATCGCCCCCGGGCTCGTCGCGAAGACCAAGAAGCGACTCGTCGTCGCTGCCGGTCGCTCGCACCCGGGGCTGGCGGCCGAGGTCGCCGCGGAGCTCGGCACGCAGCTCGTGCCGACCGAGTACCGCACCTTCGCCTCCGGCGAGATCCTGACGCGCTTCCAGGTGTCCATCCGCGGCTGCGACATGTTCCTGGTCCAGACGTTCGGCCCGCCGGTGAACGAGTGGATCATGGAGCTGCTGATCATGCTCGACGCCGCCAAGCGCGCGTCGGCCAAGCGCATCACGGTCGTGGCCCCGTACTTCCCGTACTCGCGTCAGGACAAGAAGGGCCGCGGCCGCGAGCCGATCAGCGCGCGCCTGGTCGCCGACCTGCTGAAGACGGCGGGCGCAGACCGCGTCATGAGCGTCGACCTCCACGCGGCGCAGATCCAGGGCTTCTTCGACGGCCCCGTCGACCACCTGTTCGCGAAGCCCGTGCTGCTGGAGTACTTCGAGCGCACGCTGTCGGACGCCGACCGCGAGAAGCTGACGGTCGTCTCGCCCGACACCGGCCGCGTGCGGGTCGCCGACACGTGGTCGGACAGCCTCGGGGCACCGCTGGCGATCATCCACAAGCGGCGGGACCCGAACGTCGCCAACCAGGTCACCGTCAACGAGATCGTCGGCGAGGTCGAGGGCCGCGTGTGCCTGCTCGTGGACGACATGATCGACACCGGCGGCACCATCGTCAAGGCCGCCGAAGCGCTCAAGGCCAACGGCGCGCAGAAGGTCATCGTGGCCGCCACGCACGCCGTCTTCAGCGCACCGGCCACCGACCGCCTGCAGAGCGAGGCGATCGACGACGTCGTCGTCACCGACTCGGTCCCGCTGCCCGACGAGAAGCGGTTCCCGTCGCTGACGGTGCTGCCGATCGCGCCGCTGCTGGCCCGGGCCATCCACGAGGTGTTCCAGGACGGATCGGTCACGAGCATGTTCGACGGCGCCGCCTAGCGCCGCCGACCGAGGGAGCGGGATGCCCGAGCAGATCACCGAAGCCGAACTGACCGTCGCACGACCCCACGCCACCCCCGCCGTCGACGTCGCCGGCGCACTCGACACCGATCTCGCAGGCCTGACCACCGCCGAGGCCGGGCGCCGCATCGCGATCGCCGGTCCCAACCAGCTTCCCGAGGCGCCGCGCAGGCCCGCCGTGCTGCGGTTCCTCGCCCACTTCAACGACACGCTCATCTACATCCTGCTCGCCGCCGCGGCGATCAAGGCGCTGATGGCGGACTGGCTGGACTTCTGGGTCATCATCGGGGTGACGGTCATCAACGCGCTCGTGGGCTTCCTGCAGGAGGGGCGAGCGGAGCGCGCGCTCGCCGGCATCCGTGACATGCTCTCGCCCGACGCGTCCGTGCGACGCGACGGCGCGTGGCGGTCGGTCCCGGCCGACGAGCTCGTGCCGGGCGACGTCGTCCGACTGGCCCCCGGCGACAAGGTCCCCGCGGATGTGCGCCTGTTCGAAGCGCACCGGCTGCGCATCGACGAGGCGGCGCTGACGGGGGAGTCGGTGCCGTCCGCCAAGGACGTCGAGGCGGTCGAGGTCGACGCGGGCGTCGGCGATCGCCGCTCGATGGCCTTCTCCGGGACGATCGTCGCGTCGGGCCAGGCGCGCGGCATCGTCACCGCCACGGGGGCGTTCACCGAGATCGGGCGCATCCAGTCGCTCGTCTCGGGAGCGGGGTCGCTCGCGACGCCGCTCACGCGCCAGCTGGACGCGTTCGCCAAGGTGCTCACGCTCGTGATCCTCGGCATGGCCGTGCTCATGATGGCGGTCGGCCGGTTCATCCATGCGATGCCGTTCGACGACCTCGTTTCCGCGGCGATCGGCTTCGCCGTCGCGGCCATCCCCGAGGGGCTGCCGGCGCTGGTCACGATCACCCTCGCGATCGGCGTGCAGCAGATGGCGCGCCGCAAGGCCATCACCCGCAAGCTGACGGCCGTCGAGACCCTGGGCGCGGTGACGACGGTGTGCTCGGACAAGACCGGCACGCTGACGAAGAACGAGATGACCGTCCGCCGCATCGTCACCCCGCTCGGCGGCTACGAGGTCACCGGCCTCGGCTACGCGCCGTCCGGTGCGATCACCGGCACGGACGGCGCCGTCCCCGGGCCGGACGTCGCCGCGGTGCTCGCGGTCGGGACGCTCTGCAACGACGCGCACATCGTGCTCGAGGGCGAGCACCACCGTCTCGTCGGCGAGCCGACGGAGGGCGCCCTCAAGGTCGTCGCCGCCAAGGGCGGCGTCTCGTCGGACGGGAGCCGCCGCGTCGCGGTGCTGCCGTTCGACTCCGAGCACAAGTTCATGGCGACCCTCAATGCGAGCGCCGACGGCGCGCGCGCCGTGCTCGTCAAGGGCGCCCCCGACCGCCTGCTCGCGCGCAGCACGTCGCAGCGCGGCGACGACGGCCCCGAGGCGGTCGACCCGGACCGGTGGATGCGGATCGTCGACGAGCTCTCCGGCGAGGGTCTGCGCGTGCTCGCCGCCGCCCGCCGCCAGGTCGGGCCCGGGACCGCCGCCGTGGACATGGACGACGTCGACGACCTGGAGTTCCTCGGCGTCTGGGGCATCGTGGACCCGCCCAGGCCCGAGGCGATCACGGCGATCGACGACTGCCATACCGCGGGCGTCCGGGTGAAGATGATCACGGGCGACCACGCGGGCACCGCGGTGGCGATCGCGCGGGAGATGGGCATCGTCGCCGACGACGAGCCGCGCGTCCTCACCGGGTCGGAGCTCGAGGCGCTCAGCCAGGACCAGCTGCAGGCGCTCGTGCGCGACGTCGACGTCTACGCGCGCACGAGCCCCGAGCACAAGATCCGCATCGTCCGCGCGCTGCAGTCGCACGACGAGGTCGTGGCGATGACCGGTGACGGCGTCAACGACGCCCCGGCGCTCACGCGCGCGGACGTGGGTGTCGCGATGGGCATCAAGGGCACGGAGGCGACGAAGGAGGCCGCCGAGATCGTCCTCGCCGACGACAACTTCGCCACCATCCGCTCGGCCATCCGCGAGGGCCGGCGCATCTACGACAATCTGCGCAAGTCGATCGTCTTCATCCTCCCGACCAACGGCGCGCAGTCCCTCGTGATCCTCTTCGCGGTCGTGTTCGGGCTCGCGCTGCCGCTGACGCCGGTCCAGGTGCTGTGGATCAACATGGTCGTGGCGATCACGCTGACCCTCGCGCTGGCGTATGAGCCCGTCGAACGCGGCATCATGCGCCGACCGCCGCGCGCGCCGAGGCGTTCGATCATCTCGGGCGGCGAGCTGGGATTCGTGCTGCTGGTGTCCGTCGTCATCGGCGGGGCGAGCCTCGGGGTCTTCTACGGCGCCCTGGCGTACGGGGCCACGCTTGACTACGCGCGCACCGAGGCCATCACGATGCTCGCCCTCGGGCAGCTCGCGTTCCTGTTCAACAGCCGCTTCCTCGATCGGTCGAGCCTCACGCGCGACGTGCTCACCGGCAATCCCGTGGTGTGGTGGTCCGCGCTCGCCCTGATCGTGCTGCAGCTGGGCTACACCTACCTGCCGTTCATGAACGACCTGTTCGGGTCGCGGCCTCTGGCCCCGGCCTCGTGGCTGGCTCCCGTCGTGCTGTCGGTCGGCGTGTTCCTCGTGATCGAGGGCATGAAGTGGGTTCGGCGCCGGTTCGCGGCGGATTCATAGGCCCGGGCGCGCGTGGACTGCCCGCGTCCCCGCTAGCGTTGGGGGTCAGAGCCCGCGACCCAGCCGAGGAGCACGATGTCCCCGCTCACCCTGTCTCCGCGACCCGTCCGCCTGGGCGCCGCGATCGCCGGCGCGGCCGGCGTCCTCCTGCTCGCCGGCTGCGGCGCCGGCACCGAGACGGCCGCCGAGCCCGACGCCGGCACGTCGGGCGGCACGACCTCGGACGGCGCGACGACCGATGCCGCCGACGCCGGCAGCGGCGCGTACGCCGACGGCACGTACACCGCCGAGGGGACGTACCTGACCCCCGAGACGGTGGAGTCGGTGTCGGTCACGGTCACCCTCGAGGCGGACGTGATCACGGCCGTCGAGGTCAGCGGTGACCCGCAGACCGCCGAGACGGAGCGCTATCAGGGCGAGTTCATCGGCGGGATCTCCGCCGAGGTCGTCGGCCAGGACATCGATGAGATCTCGGTGTCGCGCGTGGCCGGCTCGTCGCTGACCAGCCAGGGGTTCAACGAGGCCATCGACGCGATCAAGGCCGAAGCGGCGAGCTGAGCCGTGGCCGGCGGGGCCTGGCGGTTCGATGCGATCGGCGTGCCGTGGTCGATCGACACGGCGGTCCCGCTGACGGCCGATGACCGCGCGCGCGTCACGACGCTCGTGACGGACTTCGATCGCGCATGGTCGCGGTTCCGCGAGGATTCGGCCGTGTCGGCGCTGGCCCGCGGCGCGGCCGGGGTCCCCGCGCCCCGCGACGCCGAAGCGATGCTCGCCGCGTACGCCGAACTCGGTGCCGCGACCCACGGCGCGGTGGACCCGCTCGTGGGGGAGTCGCTCGAGTCGCGCGGATACGACCGATCCCTCTCCCTCGTCGATCGCGGCGCGCGCGCCGCGCCCCCGCAGGCCTCGGTCCGGATCGTCGGCGGAATGCTCGAGGTCGATCCGCCCGCGCTGATCGACGTCGGCGCGCTCGGCAAGGGGCGCCTGGTCGATCTCGTGCTCGCGGCACTCCCGCCCGAGCGGGGCGCCGCGACCGTCGACGCCAGCGGCGACATCGCGGTGCGCGGCGGCTCCGAGCGGATCGGACTGGAGCACCCGTACGATCCGCGCCGCGCGATCGGGGTGTGGACGGTGACGGATGCCGCGCTGTGCGCATCGGCGGTCAACCGGCGTGCGTGGGGCGCGGGGCTGCACCACGTCCTCGATGCGCGCACGGGGGAGCCGGTGCGGACGATCGCGGCGACGTGGGCCTTGGCGCCGGACGCCATGCATGCCGACGCGGCGGCCACGGCGCTGTTCTTCGACGGCGGCCCCGGCCTGGCGGCCCGCTGGGGTGTCGCGTGGGTGCGCATGCTGACCGACGGGCGCGTCGAGTGGTCGCCCGGCTGCGATGCCGAGCTGTTCACGGCGCGATAGCGTGGACGGGTGACCGCTGCCCTCGCCCTCGCCCCGGAGTACGCGTGCTGAGTTCGCTGACGGCCGCCTGGACCCGCGTGTTCGGCCTGCTCGGCCGCGTGTCGATGTACCGGCTCGTCTTCCTGTCGCTGACATCGCTCACCGTCATCGCGTTCGTGCTGTCGCTGTTCGATCTGGTGGCCCCCGGCCCCCTCGAGCTCGTCGCGACCGCCGCGGTCCTCGCGGCGGTGTGCGTCGCCGTGGACGTCGCGGCGCACCGCGTCCTGCACCTGAACCTGCACATCGAGTCGTCGATCATCACCGCGTCGATCCTGCTGTTCGTGCTGCGCCCGTCGCTGGACCCGCTCGCCCTGGCGGGGATCGCCATCGGCGCCGCCGTGGCGTCGCTGTCGAAGTACGTGCTCGCGTGGCGCGGCCGCCACATCTTCAACCCGGCGGCCGTCGGCGCCACCGTCCTGACGCTGCTGGGCGCGGTGTTCCCGGCGCTCGGCGGCTCGTCATGGTGGGTGGGAACCCCCGCGATGGCCGCTCCGGTCATCGTGCTCGGCCTGGCGGTGCTGTGGCGCACCGAGAAGATCCGCGTGGTCGCGGTGTTCGTGGTGATCGCGATCGGCGTGGGCGTGCTGCGGACCTCGGCGCAGTACCAGGCCGCGGGCGTCGAGATCGGCCTCGCCGACATCCTCTGGCCCCTGCTGTGGTCGGGGCCGTTCCTGTTCCTCGGCGCGTTCATGCTCTCGGAGCCCCTGACCCTGCCGCCTCGCCGCTGGCAGCAGCTGACGGTGGCCGCGGTCGTCGGCGTGCTCGCGGGCTGGCCGATCCCGGTCGGGGCGATCAGCCTCGGGCAGGAGCGGGCGCTGCTGATCGGAAACCTGGTCGCCTTCGCGTTCGCGGTCCGCACGGCGGTGCGGCTGACCCTGGTGGAGCGCGACGAGCTGTCCCCGACCGTGCGCCGCCTGACCTTCCGGGCCCGTCGCCGCTTCGCCTTCACGCCCGGGCAGTACCTCGAGCTCGATGTGCCGCATCGGCACCCCGACGCGCGCGGCACCCGGCGGGAGTTCAGCATCGCCTCGGCGCCCGAGGACCTGCCGCTGGTCTCGGTGGCGTTCCGCGAATCGACGAGCAGAGCGCCTCTCAGTTCGTACAAGAAGGCGCTAGCGCAGGTCACCGAGGGCACCGCGCTGGCTGTCACGGGCGTGTGGGGCGACTTCCTGCTGCCCACGCGGGCGGGAGCGCCGGTGCTCATGGTCGCCGCCGGCATCGGCGTCACGCCGTTCGTGTCGCAGCTGCGTCACGCCCGGCTCGCGGGCGAGGACCGGGACATCGTCCTCGTCTACGTCGCCTCCGAACCCGAGGAGCTGGTCTACCGCGACGAGATCGAGGCGTCCGGCATCCGGGTGGTCGTGTTCACCCGCACCGAGCCGCAGGCTCTTCCCCCGCACTGGCAGTGGGCGCGGGGCGTGCGGCTGGACGCGGACGGCCTGCTGCAGGTCGTCCCCGACATCGCGGCCCGCCACGCGTACATCTCGGGGCCTCCCGGACTCATCGCCGAGCTCTCCCCGGCGCTCGAGCGGGCGCGCTCCATCACGACGGACGCGTTCTCGGGCTACTGAGCGCTCTTCCCGTGCTCGCGTTCGGGCGCGACCGCCTCGGGCTCGAGCACGGCGGTGACGGGTACGTCATCGGCCGGTGCGGGATCGTCCGGTCGCGCGGCCGGCAGCCGCACGGTGAAGGTGGTGTCGCCCGGTCCGCTCTCGGCGACGATCGTGCCGCCGTGGGCCTCGACGATCGCGCGCGCGATCGAGAGCCCGAGGCCGGTGCCGCCCGTCTTGCGGGCGCGCGAGCGGTCGGCTCTCGTGAAGCGCACGAACAGGTCGTCCTTGATGGCGTCGTCGATGCCCGGGCCGTCGTCGTGGACGGCGATCACCGCGTCGTCCCGTTCGTGGCGCACGCTCACGGTCACGCTCGTCCCCTCGGGGGTGTGCGTGCGGGCGTTCGCCAGAAGGTTCGCCACGACCTGGTGCAGGCGCGCGGTGTCGCCGGCGACGACGACGGGGCGATCCTCCACGTCGATCAGCCACCGGTGTCCGGGACCGGCCACCTGCGCGTCGGCGACGGACTCCACCGCGAGTGCCGTGAGGTCGACGCTGCCGAAGACGAGCTCCTGCCCCTCGTCCAGGCGCGCCAGCAGCAGCAGATCCTCCACGAGGGTCGTCATCCGCAGGGACTGGGTCTGAATGCGCTCGAGCGCCGACTCGGTGGTCTCGGCGACCTCGGGAGTGGCGCCGCGCCGGAGGGCGCGCAGCGACAGCTCGGAGTAGCCGCGGATCGACGCGAGCGGGGTGCGCAGCTCGTGGCTCGCGTCGGCGACGAAACGCCGCATGAGCTCCTCGTTGCGCTGCCGGGCCGACAGGGACTCGTCGACATGGTCGAGCAGCGTGTTCAGGGCCGAACCCACCTGGCCGATCTCGGTGCGGTCGTCGGTGTAGGCGCCGGGCACGCGCTCGCTGATCGTGACGTCACCCTCGACCATTGGCACGGCGGCGACGCGCGTGGCGGTGTCGGCGACGGCCCGCAGAGGCCGCAGGCTCGCGCGGATCACGATCGCGATCGCGATCCCGAGCAGCAGAAGCCCGCCGGCGGTCACCAGCGCGACCGTGGTGAGGATCTGGCCGAGCGTCGAGCTGACATCGCTCGTGGGCAGCCCGACGAGCGCGGCGTTGCCGCCGGGCGAGCTGTCGACGATGACGCGGTAGCGCCCGAGATCGTCGACGTCGACGGTCGCACTCCCCGGGTGCTCGATCTGGGCGACGAGGTCCTCGAGCTGTCCGTCGGTGAGCGCGACGACGACTCCGTCGCTGGCGACGTACGCGCCGGAGAGTCCCTCGCTGTTCTGCATGACGAACAGGAATCCCTGGGGCTGGCGTCCCGCGTCGAGCACGTCGGCGGCCGTCGGCCCGCCGCGCAGCGAGTTGCCCGCGGCGACGAGGCGTGCGTTGAGGTTCGTGTCGAGGATGTTGCCCAGCAGCGCGCTGGTGGCGATCGCGACCAGCGCGAGGATCAGGGCGACCATGCCGATGACGGTCACCATGAGCCGGGACTGCAGACTCCACCGCGACGGCCGGGGTGTCCGGGTCGCCGTGGGGCCCGTGCCGGGGGACTCGGTCACTGAGGTGCCTTGATCATGTAGCCGACGCCGCGCACGGTGTGGATGAGCGGCTCGCGGCCGGCGTCGATCTTCTTGCGCAGGTATGAGATGTAGAGTTCGACGACGCTCGAGCGCCCGCCGAAGTCGTAGTTCCAGACGCGGTCGAGGATCTGGGCCTTCGAGACCACACGGCGCTGGTTGCGCAGGAGGAATCTCAGCAACTCGAACTCGGTCGCGGTCAGCTCGATCTGGTCGCCGCCGCGCTCGACCTCGTGGCTGTCCTCGTTCAGCGACAGGTCGCCCACGCGCAGGATCGGCTCGGCTCCGGCGACCTGCGCGGTGCCCGCGCGGCGCATGAGGCCCCGCAGCCGCGCGACGACCTCCTCGAGGCTGAAGGGCTTGGTGACGTAGTCGTCGCCGCCGGCGGTGAGGCCGGCCACGCGGTCGCCCACGGAGTCCTTGGCGGTGAGGAAGAGCACGGGGACGTCGTCGCCGGCCTGCCGCAGGCGCTGCAGCACGGCCATGCCGTCGAGGTCGGGCATCATGATGTCGAGGACGAGCGCGTCGGGCGCGAATTCGCGGGCCGCCTGCAGCGCTTCGAATCCCGAGGCCGCGGTGCGCACCTGCCACCCCTCCATGCGCAGGGCCATCGACAGCAGGTCGGTGAGCATCTGCTCGTCGTCGACGACGAGGACCCGGGGTGGGTTCCCGTCCAGGCGCTTGAGGTCGGGGGCGGTGTTGGCTGCGGTCATGGACCCATTGTGTACCCGTTCCTATGCCTTTCCTATGGCGTAGCCTATGCGCCTGCTGTGAAAGCGGGCGCGAGCGATCATCAGGGATTCATAGCGTGCTCATGTGCCGCGCTTGACCGCGATTCCTAGCCTTCTCGCGGAGACGGGCCGATCCGGGCCGGTCAGGAGGAGACCCATGTACTGGACCTATCTGCGGCGGGAACTGGCCGGTCGCACGAAGCAGACGGTCATCGTCGCGGCGGGCCTCGCGCTCGCGATCGCGCTCGTGATCATCGTGAACTCGCTGTCGGCGGGCGTGCGCGACGCGCAGGCCCAGGCGCTGGAGTCGGTGTACGGCGTCGGCACCGACCTGACCGTCACCGGCGCCGCGGCCGAGCCTGGTGAGGGCGGCGGCGGACCGAGCTTCGAGTTCGACGAGGAGGGCGGCTCGACCGACGACGACGGCACGACCTCGCTCAGCCAGTCGCGGCTGCAGACCGAGCGCATGCGCTCGACTCTCGAGGGGACGACGGTCGACACGGTCGCCGGCGTGGACGGTGTCGCGGCCGCGGCCGGCGCGCTGAGCCTGACGAACTCGACCTTCTCCGGCGAGCTGCCCGAGCGTCCCACCGACGATTCGAGCGCGGCCGAGGGCGGCCAGATGCCCGGGGGCGGGGCGCCGGCGGACGATGCCCAGGGCGGTGGCTTCGGTGGAGGTTCGTTCGATGTGAACTCGTTCAGCGTGCTGGGCGTCGATCTCGATGCCCTCGGCGTCGGGCCGCTCTCGGCGGTCACCCTCGACGATGGCACCGCCCTGACGTCCGCGGACGCGGGCGAGGACATCGCGGTCGTGGATGCGACCTACGCCACCACCGAGGAGCTCGCCGTCGGCGACACCATCGAGGTGGGCGGCGCCGACATGGAGATCATCGGGATCGTCTCGTCGTCATCCTCGGCCGACACCGCGGCCGACGTGTACCTTCCGCTGGACGTCGCGCAGGAGCTCGCGGGCGTGGGTGATGTCGTGTCGACCGTGTACGTGCAGGCAGACTCCGCCGATTCCATCGCGGCAGTGCAGAGCGCCGTGCAGGACGAGCTCCCCGACGCCGAGGTCAGCTCGCAGTCGGACCTCGCCTCGACCGTGTCGGGGTCGCTGTCCAGCGCCTCGGCGCTCATCACGAACCTCGGCACGTGGCTGTCGGTCATCGTGCTGGCCGTGGCTCTCGTGCTCGCGGTGCTGTTCACGATCTCGGGGGTCACGCGCCGCACCCGGGAATTCGGCACGCTGAAGGCGATCGGCTGGAAGAACGGCCGCGTCGTCGGCCAGGTCGCGGGCGAGTCGATGGTGCAGGGCCTCATCGGCGGTGCGATCGGCCTCGTCGTCGGCCTCGCCGGCATCGTGGTGATCAACATCATCTCGCCGACCATCTCGGCGGCACCCGAGGCCACGGCGCAGGCCGGTCCCGGCGGGCAGGGCGTGCCCGGCGGCTTCGGCAGCGGCCAGTTCGCGACACAGACCGCGGACATCGTCCTGAACGCGCCCATCACGATCTCCGTGGTCGCGGCGGCGGTCGGCATCGCCGTGCTCGGCGGCCTCGTCGCGGGCGTGTTCGGCGGCTGGCGCGCAGCGCGCCTCGCCCCCGCCGAGGCGCTGCGCTCAGTGTCGTGACCCCCTGCCCGCACACCGACATCCACGCATCGACACGAGAGGACACGCCATGACCACCGTCACCGAACCGGCCGTGCAGAATCCGGCCACGGAAACCCCGGAGCCGATCATCCGGCTCGCGGGCGTCACCCGCACCTACCAGCAGAAGAATCGCGTCGTGAAGGCACTCACCGGAGTGGATCTCGAGATCCGCCCCGGCGACTTCCTCACCATCCAGGGCCCCACCGGCGGCGGCAAGTCGACGCTCCTGCAGCTGCTGGGCGCGCTGGACCGACCCACCTCCGGAGAGGTCCGGGTCGCGGGCCATGATCTCGCGACGGCCTCGGGCGCCGACCTCCAGCGGCTGCGCGCCCATGAGATCGGGTTCGTGTTCCAGGGCTTCAACCTCATCCCCACCCTCACCGCCCACGAGAATGTCGACATGGCGCTCGAGCCGCTGGGGCTGCGCAGCGCCGAGAGGACCGCGCGCGTCACCGAGGCGCTCGCGCACGTCGGCCTGGCCGATCGCGGCGACCACCGGCCGGGCGAGCTGTCGGGCGGGCAGCAGCAGCGCGTCGCTATCGCACGCGCGATCGTCAAGCGCCCGCGCGTGCTGCTGGCCGACGAACCCACCGGCAATCTCGATGAGAGCATGCGCGACGAGATCCTTGCGGTTCTGCAGACTCTGAACGCCGAGGGTCTCACGCTGATCGTCGTCACGCACGACTCCGCCGTCGCCAAGCGCGCGGGGCGCCGGGTGCGGCTGGCGAAGGGCGTCGTCACCGAGATCTGACCGGGGGCGAAGTGCCGCGCCGCGGCATCCGGACGTGCAAGGGACGGATGCCGCGGCGCGCGCTCGTGCCTGTGCGCGCGATCAGCGGGTGGCTTCGGCCGCCCGCGGTGATGCGGCCCGCGCGGCCGTCCCTGCGACGGCCCCCGCGCCGGCGAGCGCCCCGAGCGTGTTGGCGACGAGGTCGCGCGCGTCGGGCACGCGGTCCGCGAGCGCCACTGCCTGGGTGAGTTCGATGCCGGTGCTCAGGGCGAGGCCGGCCAGCGCCGCCAGCCACCAGCGGCGCCCGCCCGCCCACAGCACCCAGATAACCCCCGCCGGCAGGAACAGCACGACGTTCGCGGCGAACTCGAGCACCGGGAACGTGACCCACGCGGTCACCGAGAACCGGCCCAGCCACGCCGCGATCGCCTCGAGACCGCCGCCGGCCGCCTCGGGCTGCGGGCCGAGCGTCAGCGACGCCACGACCGCGACGTAGACGGCCGTGGCCGCGGCGAGCACCAGGGTGCCACCGCGGCCACGGACCGATCGCAGACCGGTGGTCAGTGCGTGTCTTCCGCTTCGACCTCGGTGCGGTCTGCCGACCACAGGGTGTGGAAGGTGCCGTCCTTGTCGATGCGCTTGTAGGTGTGGGCGCCGAAGAAGTCGCGCTGGCCCTGGATGAGGGCCGCGGGCAGGCGCTCGGCGCGCAGGCCGTCGTAGTACGCCAGCGACGACGAGAACGCCGGCGCGGGGATGCCGGCCGCGGCGGCCTGCTGCACGATGTGCCGCCACGCGTCCTGTGCACGGCCGAGGGCCTCGACGAAGTACGGCGCGGTCAGCAGCACCGGAAGGTCGGCGGTCTCGTCGTAGGCGTCGGCGATGCGGTTGAGGAACTGGGCGCGGATGATGCATCCGCCGCGCCAGATCTTTGAAACCGCGCCGAGGTCGATCGACCAGCCGTACTCGGCGGCGCCGGCGCGGATCTCGTCGAAGCCCTGGCTGTAGGCGACGATCTTCGACGCGTACAGCGCCAGACGCACCTGCTCGATGAACGCGTCGGCGTCCTCCACGGTCAGGCCTTCGACGGGGCCGGGAAGGTCGCGCGACACGGCGCGCTGCTCGGGGTGGCTCGACAGCGACCGGGCGAAGGTGGCCTCGGCGATGCCCGAGACCGGGACGCCCAGCGAGAGGGCGGTCTGCACCGTCCAGGCGCCCGTGCCCTTGGCACCGGCCTGATCGAGGATCACGTCCACGAGGGGCTTGCCGGTGTCGGCGTCGATCTGGCGGAGCACCTCGGAGGTGATCTCGATCAGGTACGAGTCCAGCTCGCCGCGGTTCCACTCGGCGAACACGTCGGCGATCTCGGCCGGGGTCTTGCCGGTGCCACGGCGGATCAGGTCGTACGCCTCGGCGATCAGCTGCATGTCGGCGTACTCGATGCCGTTGTGCACCATCTTCACGAAGTGCCCGGCACCGTCGTGGCCGATGTGGGTCACGCACGGCTCGCCCTCGGCGATCGCCGCGATCGAGCGGAGGATCGGGCCGAGGGTGACCCAGGACTCGTCCGAGCCGCCGGGCATGAGCGATGGCCCGAGGAGGGCGCCCTCCTCGCCGCCGGAGACGCCCATGCCGACGAAGTTGATGCCGGTCTCGCGGACCGCCTTCTCGCGGCGGATCGTGTCGCTGAACAGCGCGTTGCCGCCGTCGACGATGATGTCGCCCGGCTCGAAGACCTCCACGAGCGCGTCGATGACGGCATCCGTCGCGCGGCCCGCCTTGACCATGATCACCGCGGTGCGCGGCACCGTCAGCGACGCCGCGAACTCCTCGTACGAGAACGCGGGGACGAACTCCGCCTCGGGGTGGTCTGCCACCAGCTCGTCCGTCTTGGAACGGCTGCGGTTGTAGACCGCCACGGTGTTGCCCTCACGGCTGGCGAGATTGCGGGCGAGGTTGGACCCCATCACCGCAAGACCCACCACACCGATGTTCGCTGCTGCCTCGGTCACGTAGAACTCCTGTCATCCGATCGCTTCCAGCCTAGAGTCTGGCGCGTTCGTGTGACGCCGATGTGGCGGCCTGCTCACATCGCGCTGTCGCGGCCGTGAGGTCCCGGCGGCGACGCGGGGAGGATCAGTCCTTGCGGTACGCCTGGCGGCCCATCGACCAGAACGCGGCCGCCGTCCCGACGACTCCGAGGACCGAGATGACACCGATGGTCCAGAGCAGGACGTGCGAGAAGAAGCCGTATTCCATGGAGATCCTCCGTCGGCGGTAGCAGGGCGTTCCTCATCGTAGCGGTCTCGCTGGTAGACTGAGCGACTGTACTTCGGCGAGGGATGCGCCGCGCCGGCCCGACGGCCGGCGGCGGCATCCGTGATCGACGGGGGTGTGCAGGCTCACGGCTTCCTCACGCGCTCGCGTTCGAGTCGAATCCAGACCATGAATATCCGGGCCCCGGGCCCGTCGGAATACGGGCCCGCATGCCCGTGAGGAGAACACAATGTCCCAGGACGTCGACACCAAGGTCACCGCTGAGGTCCGCACCAGCTTCGGCAAGGGCTTCGCCCGCCGTCTGCGTGCGGCAGGTCAGATCCCCGCCGTCATCTACGGTCACGGCACCGACCCCGTGCACATCGCGCTGCCCGGTCACCAGACCGCCCTGCTCATCCGCCGGGCCAACGCGCTGCTCGAGCTGGTCATCGATGGCAAGGAGCAGCTCGCGCTGGTCAAGGACGTTCAGAAGGACCCGGTGCACCAGGTCATCGAGCACATCGACCTGCTGGTGGTCAAGAAGGGCGAGAAGGTCCACGTCGAGGTCCCCGTGACCGTCGTGGGCGAGCCCTTCGCCGGGACGATCGTCAACCTCGACGCCACGACGATCTCGCTCGAGGTCGAGGCGACGCACATCCCCGAGCACGTCGAGGTCGACGTCGAGGGCCTGGAGGAGGGCGCGCACATCACCGCCGGCGAGCTGAAGCTCCCGAAGGGCGCGACCCTGCTCGCCGAGCCCGACCTGCTGGTCGTCGCCATCTCGACCCCGGCCGCGGCCGCCGCCGAGGAGACCGAGGAGGTCGAGGCCGAGGCTCCGGTGGCGGAGGCCGAGGAGGCCGCCGCCGAGTAATCGGACGGACTTTCAGCGAGGGGGTGCGGATGCCGCGCCCCCTCGCTTCGTCTTGCGACGCCGTCGTGCGCCGCGCGAACCGAGGAGAATGACGTCATGGCGCAGACATGGCTGGTCGTCGGACTGGGGAACCCCGGTCCGCGTTATGAGGCGACGCGGCACAACGTCGGGCAGATGGTGCTCGACGAGATCGCCTCGCGACGCGGCGAGTCCTTCCGCGCGCACAAGGCGAACGCGCGCGTGGCCGAGACGTGGCTGCGCCCGGGCGGCGCGAAGATGATCCTCGCCAAGCCGAATTCGTTCATGAACGTCTCGGGCGGGCCGGTGGCGAACCTCGCCCGGTTCTACGGCGTGGAGCCCGAGCAGGTCGTGATCGTCCACGACGAGCTGGACATCCCGTTCGACACGATCAAGCTGAAGACCGGCGGCGGTCACGGCGGCCACAACGGCGTACGGGACGTCGCCAAGGCGCTCGGCACGCCGGACTTCCCCCGCGTGCGCGTCGGCATCGGGCGTCCGCCGGGTCGTCAGGACGCCGCGGACTGGGTGCTCGACCCGTTCGGGGGCGCGGAGCGTCAGAACCTGCCGATCCTGCTGTCGGACGCAGCCGACGCGGTCGAGAAGCTCGTCGACGAGGGGCTGCTCGCCGCGCAGCAGAAGCACCACGCGCCGCGCGCCTGAGGGCCGCGACGTCTCATCCCCGCGACGTCTCATCCCCGCGACGTCTCATCCCCGCGACGTGCAGGGACCTCGGACACAGCGAAGGCGGCCGCGCCTCCCGCGCGACCGCCTTCTATTCGTGTGCGTCGCCGCAGGTCACCCCGCGGTGACGGGCGCGTGGACGATCAGCTGTGTGAGGGGATACCACCCCTCGACGGGAACTTTCGTCCAGCCCTCCTCTTCCTCCATCGTCGCCTCGAGCGACTCGTGGTCGCCTCCCGGCGGCCATGCGCGGTACCGCACCCGGAAGGACATGCCGTTTCCGGTCTCGCGGACGTCGGTGCGCACGAGCACGTGCGTGCCATCACCCTGCCAGGTGAATCCGGCTGCGTGGGCGACGGTCGCGCCGCCCTCCGCGAGGCCTTCCTCACCCGGACCGCTCTCGCCGGGGATGTGCATCCACACCCGGCACCAGTCGGTCACCTGCAGGCGATCGCCGCCCTGACCGAGGACGAGGGCACCGGACTCGGTGCCGTACTCGTCGGTCGAGACGTTGAGGATGTACTTCGGGACGTCCGTGCCCGCGCCGTTCGCGTGGGCGTTGACGCCCATGCTCATCGTGCTCGGGCCGGCGCACATCCCGCCTTCGTGGTCCGCGGCGAGCGCCGCCGAGGTCGGGGCGATCAGCGCCGTCACCGCGAGCGCCAGGGCCGCGGCGACGGCGGGGAGCTTCCTCTTCATGTCACTGCTCCGTTCGGGCGTGGCTCACTTGTTCGGGTTGCCGTGGTTGCCGGAGTTGCCCGAATTACCCGCACCGCCGCTCTTGGGGAGCAGCGTCACGGCGAGGGTCGCGGTCTGGCCCGACGCGTCGGCGCGGTCAGTGGTGTCGATCGTCCCGTCGAACGTGGTGCCTCCCGACACGGTGAACGTGATCACGTAGTCACCGGGGGGCGGGAAGGCTCCCTTCTGGCCCCA
The DNA here is from genome assembly GCA_029319145.1 of Microbacter sp. GSS18. Classification (NCBI taxonomy): domain Bacteria; kingdom Pseudomonadati; phylum Bacteroidota; class Bacteroidia; order Bacteroidales; family Porphyromonadaceae; genus Microbacter; species Microbacter sp. GSS18. The sequence goes on from CP119753.1 coordinate 508,767, forward strand.
GTTGTAGCCGTAGACCACGCCGCCGGTCGAGTTGATCTCGGCGGTCGCCGCGGCTTCGTAGATCGTCACGCCGTCGGCGGTCTTGATCTCCAGGCGCGCTCCGCTGTCCCATGCGCGGGCGGTCATCGCCTCGGGGTTGCCCAGGGTGCCGTAGGGCGACAGCCGGTCGAGCATCTCGGGTTCCAGCTTGACGACCGAGTACCCGGTCGTCGAGGTGCCGCTGTTGTCCATCAGCGCCATCTCGACACGGATGGTCTTGCCGGCCTTGACGCCCACCTCATCGTTGGTGAGGTTGTCGCCCCAGTCCGCGAGGACGTGGACGTCGCCCGTGGCGGTCGAGCATGTCGCGCTCCAGATGGCTTCCGTCTTCTGCAGGTAGTAGCCGGGGTAGACGGTGGATTGCGGGCCGGTCGGGGCGACCGCCGCCGCCGCCTCGGCGCAGGGGATGCGCAGAGCGGGCGCTGCGGTCATGTCCCCGACGAAGATCGCGGGGATCGAAAGGTTGTTGCCCAAGGTCTCGCCGGACGGGGCCCCAGGTTCGCCGCCCTTCGCTGCGAAGGCGGGTGAGGCGACCATCAGGGCGGCGACTCCTGCTGCGACCAGCGAGAGTCCCATGCGGGCCCATCCGCGTGCTGTGGTGTTCATGTCCAATCTCCTTCGGATCGGACGACGCGGGTTCGAGTAGGTGTTGCTACGGGCGGAGACCGCGCCGTCTCCTGGATGTTTCTGTACCCAGTCCACGCTTCAGGGCAGACGCATCGGAAGGTCGAAGGTCCCTCCGGACAGGCATGTCCGGGGCGACGTTCTCCCACCCGATGGATGACGTCGCGGGCGCCGCTGCGACGGCCGGGCTCAGCCCGTGAAACCGCTCGTCGCCCGCCCGAACGCGAGCGCTATCTGCACCGCGGTGAAGAACGCGATGGGTCCGAGGGCCGCCACCAGCACGGCGGCGATCCCGAAGCCGCGTCCGGTGCCGCGGACGATCGCGACCGCCCCCTGGACGAGCGCCCAGATCCCCAGTGCGGTGCCGATCCAGAACGACACCTCGCCCATGAGCACGGCGTCGCGCACAGGAGAGAGCAGCGACCAGTCGAAGTCGCCCGCGAACGGCTGCGTCAGCATCGCCGTGCCGGTGCCGAATCCGATGCGGTACGCGGCGATCGCGCCCGCCATGGAGGCGCCGAGCGTCGCGACCAGGCCCGCGATCAGCGCGACGACGCCGACGACGGGCGACCGGCGCGGCACGCCCGGCGGCTTCGCGGGCGATCCGCCGTACACGGGCGGCGCATAGCGTGCGCCCGGCGGGCCGGAGGGAGGACCGTACGGCGGCCGACCCGGCTGTCCCGGCTGGGGTGCGGGCGGGCCCGCGGCGGGACCGACCGGGCCGCCGAACGGGGGCGCGGCCGGCGGCGTCCAGCCGGGCGGAGGCGACGAGGGCTGCGCGGGGTCGGTCACGACCCTCATCATAGGAGGGCGGCGCACGCGCGAGGACGCGTCGGCACGCCGTGCCGGCGGTGCGTCCGCCGAGTGGGCGTGCGGGTTGCGTGCGCCGTAGACTTCTGTGGTGACAGTTCCCGGGATCGTGCGCGCCCTCGAGCAGGCAGAATCGTTTCGGGACGCGGTGACCGCGGCGTCCACGGACGCCGACTTCTCGCTGGTCGAAGGCCTGGACGCCCCGCTCCTCGCCGCACTCGTCGAGCATCGCGCGGGCACCGACCGCCCGCAGGCCGTGCTGGTCGTCGCCCCCACCGGACGCCGCGCCGAGTCACTCGGGCCGGCGCTGGAATCGGTGCTCCCCGGCGCCCGCGTGCTGCACTTCCCGGCATGGGAGACGCTGCCGCACGAGCGGCTGAGCCCGTCCGCCGAGACGGTGGGGCGGCGCCTCGAGATCCTTCACGAGATCGCCCGCTGGGACGGCTCGTCGCCGCTGGTGGTGACCGCATCGGTGCGGGCGGCGATCCAGCCGATCGCCCCTGGACTCGGTGAGACCGAACCGCTGCACCTGCGCGTCGGCGGTCGCGGGACCGAGCTCTCCGACGTCGTCGTGCAGCTGGTCGAGCTCGCGTACCACCGCGTCGACATGGTGTCGCGCCGCGGCGAGTTCGCGGTCCGCGGCGGCATCCTCGACGTCTTCCCGCCCACGGCCGCGCACCCTTACCGTGTGGAGTTCTTCGGCGACGAGGTCGACCAGATCCGAGCCTTCTCGGTCGCCGATCAGCGATCCCTGCCCGGTGACGTCGACGACGTCGTCCTGCTCGCCGCGCGCGAACTGCTGCTGACCGATGACGTCCGCGAGCGCGCCCGCAGGCTGCGAGACCGGCTGCCGGGGCTGGGCGCGATGCTCGAGAAGATGGGCGAGGGCATCCCCGTCGAGGGCATGGAATCGCTCATGCCCGCCGTCCTGGACGGCCTCGTCACGCTCGTGCACGCGATGCCCGAGCGCTCGGGGGTCGCCGTCGTGGACCCCGAACGCTGCGTCACGCGGGCGATCACGCTCGGCGAGACGAACCGCGAGTTCCTCGACGCGGCGTGGAGCGCCGCCACGGCCGGAGCCGAGACCCCCGTGGACACCTCTGCGGTGCTCGGGACGGGGCTGTCCTCGGGCGACTTCGTCGCGCTGCCCGTGCTGCGCGAGGTCGCCCGAGAGCGCGGCGGCGCGTGGTGGACCCTCAGCGCCTTCGACTCCGGAGCGGCGGATGCCGCCGCCGAGGGTCTCATCGACGTCGACACCGCCCTCGAGCACGCGGCCATGACCCGCGTCGCAGCCGCACCCGTCCCGTCGTTCCACGGCAGCGTCGACGGCGCGATCGACCACGTCGGGGCGCTGCTGGCGGACGGCTGGCGCGTCGCCGTCGTCGCCGGAGGAACGGGCCTGGTCGAGCGCGCGGCCGACGTTCTGGCCGATCGCGGCATCGGCGCACGGCGCGTGGAGGATCTCGACGGCGTCCCCGAGCCCGGCGTCGTGCATCTGGCCGTCGCCGCGCTCGAGAGCGGATTCGAGTCCGCCGAGACGAAGTTCGCCGTGCTGACGGAATCGGAGTTCTACGGGCGTACGATCGGCGGCGACCAGCGGGTCGTCAAGAAACTCGCGTCGCGCCGCCGCAACGTCGTCGACCCGCTGCAGCTCAAGCCCGGCGACTTCGTGGTGCACGCGACGCACGGCATCGGCAAGTTCGTCGAGCTCATCCAGCGCGAGGTGTCCTCGGGAGGCCGCAACGCCGTCAAGACCCAGCGCGAGTACCTCGTGCTGGAGTACGCCCCGGCCAAGCGCGGATACCCGGGCGACAAGCTCTTCGTCCCGACCGACCAGCTCGACCAGCTCTCACGCTACGTCGGCGGCGAGGCCCCCGCTCTGTCCAAGATGGGCGGCAGCGACTGGTCGCAGGCCAAGAGCAAGGCGCGCAAGGCGGTGCGCGATATCGCCGTGGAGCTGGTGAAGCTGTACTCGGCGCGCGTGGCGGCCAAGGGGCACGCCTTCGGCCCCGACACGCCCTGGCAGCGCGAGCTCGAAGAGGCCTTCCCGTTCGCCGAGACGCCCGACCAGCTTCAGACGATCGACGAGATCAAGGCCGACATGGAGAAGTCGATCCCCATGGACCGGCTGCTGTCCGGCGATGTCGGCTTCGGCAAGACCGAGGTCGCGGTGCGGGCGGCGTTCAAGGCGATCCAGGACGGCAAGCAGGTCGCGATGCTCGTGCCGACCACCCTGCTGGTCAAGCAGCACCTCGAGACCTTCACCGAGCGCTTCGCGGGATTCCCGGTCAAGGTCAAGGCGCTGTCGCGGTTCCAGACCGACAAGCAGGCCCGGGACACGATCGCGGGGCTGACGGACGGCACCGTCGACATGGTGATCGGCACGCACCGCATCCTCACCGAGAAGGTGGTCTTCAAGGACCTCGGCCTCATGATCATCGACGAGGAGCAGCGCTTCGGCGTCGAGCACAAGGACGCGCTGAAGAAGCTCAAGACGAACGTCGACATCCTCGCCATGAGCGCCACGCCCATCCCGCGCACGCTCGAGATGGCGGTCACCGGCATCCGCGAGATGTCCACGCTGCAGACCCCGCCCGAGGACCGGCATCCGATCCTGTCCTACGTCGGCGCCCGCAACGACAAACAGATCGCCGCGGCGATCCGTCGCGAACTGCTGCGCGAGGGACAGGTCTTCTACGTCCACAACCGCGTGCAGTCGATCCAGCGGGTCGCCGCGCACCTGGCCGAGCTGGTGCCCGAGGCGCGCATCGCGGTCGCCCACGGTCAGATGGGCGAGCACCAGCTCGAGCAGGTCGTCGACGACTTCTGGGAGCGCAAGGCCGACGTGCTCGTCTCGACGACGATCGTCGAGACCGGGCTCGACATCTCCAACGCGAACACCATCATCATCGACCGCGCCGACAAGTACGGGCTCAGTCAGCTGCACCAGCTGCGGGGGCGCGTGGGGCGTGCGCGCGAGCGCGCGTACGCGTACTTCCTCTACGACGAGACGAAGCCGCTGAGCGAGACCGCCGCCGACCGGCTCGAGACCATCGCGGTCAACAACGACCTCGGCAGCGGCATGCAGGTGGCGCTGAAGGACCTCGAGATCCGCGGAGCCGGCAACCTGCTGGGCGCCGAACAGGCCGGCCACATCGCGGGGGTCGGATTCGACCTGTACCTGCGCATGATCGGCGAGGCGGTCGCGACCTTCCGCGGCGAGGAGACCGAGGGCCCGGCCGAGCTGCGGCTGGAGCTGCCCGTCGAGGCGCGCATCCCCGAGTCGTACATCGACAGTGAGCGGCTGCGCCTGGAGGCCTACCAGAAGCTGTCGGCAGCCGCGGCGGCCACCGCCAAGGACGACGCCATCGACCTCGTCGTCGAGGAGCTGGCCGACCGCTACGGGGAGCTCCCCGAGGAGGGCGCCGGGCTCATCGCGATGGCGCGCCTGCGGCGCCGTGCCGCGCAGGCCGGTCTGTCGGACGTCGTCGCGATGGGACCCAATCTGCGCATCGCGCCGGCGCACCTGCCGGACTCCATGCGCGTGCGGCTGCAGCGGCTGTACCCGAAGGCGAAGCTGCTCGCCGGCGGCGACGCCCTCGTCGTGCCGCTGCCGACCGCGGCGGGGGAGCGCGTGGCCGACGCCGACCTCATCGCATGGGTCGGGCAGCTGCTCGACCAGCTGTGGCCGAAGAAGGAGCCGGCGGCGGCGAGCGGCAGCGCGGGCTGACCCGGACTCAGAACGGCGTCGGGTCCACCTCCGCGGAATGACCGGTGGGGCTCGTCCAGGCCAGCGACCGCTCGTCGCGTTCGAGTTCCCACGCCGACTCGTGCTTGAGCCGGTGATGCGGCCGGCACAGGGGGGCGAGATTGTCCTCCGCCGTCGCGCCGCCGTACTGCCAGTCGAGCACGTGATCGAGGTCGCAGTCGGCGGCGGCCCGCGGGCACCCCGGGAAGACGCACAGCGGATGCTTCACCCCCAGCCACCGCTTGAGGTCCACGGGTACGCGGTATGTGCGCCGGTCGACGTCCAGCACGGTTCCCGTGTGCGGATGGGTCAGCACGCGCACCCACGATGTCGCGGACCCCGCGAGCCTGCGAGCCGTGTCGAGATCGATCGGCCCGTAGCCGTCCAGCGTGGCGGGCTCGTCGCTCGCGCCGAGGAGGGTGAGCGCCGGGACGGTCACCGCGACGGTGGCGCTCGCCGCCGTGCCGATTGCGGTGCCGTCGGTCGCGGTGCCGATCGCGGTGCCGCCGGTCGCGCTGCCGGTCGCGGTGCCGCCGTTCGAGGCGCTGCCGGTCTCTGCGCCGCCGGTCGAGGGCGCGAGGTCCGTCAGCACATCCGCCCGCAGCTGCGCGAGGGTGCGCCGCTCGTCGGGCGCTCGCCGCAGCTCTCGCGCGGCGCCGTCGATGCGGCGCTTGAGCGCATGCGCGTCGGCTGCGGGCAGCGGCGCCGTCAGCGTGCATATGCCGTCGAGCTCGGGGGTGAGCCACACCCCACGGTCGGCGGCCGCGCGACGATGGCGCGTCTCGATCGGCTCGGGGTGGGCGCGCTCCCGGGCCCGCCGCGCGACGGTGCGGAACCGGCCCGGCGCGAGCCGGGTCGCGGCGGACAGCACGCGATCCTCGAAGGACGCCCATGCCTCGGGGGCGTCATGGGGGAGCGTCGCGGCGAGCTGAGCGATCGCCGTGGCATTGGCCTCGGGCATCGATCCTCCCAGGAAGCCCGCCCACACCGCCGGGGTGCGCTCGCGCAGCGTGGCCGCGTGAGCCGCGCGGGCCTGCACCGTGGTCTCGGACAGCTGCAGGCGAACGGCGATGTCGGCGGCGGCGGCGCGCACGGCGAGATCACTCCGGTCGCGCCGGACCGCCGCGCTCGTGCGCCCGCGCACGTCGCGCCACTCGGGGGCGACCGTCGGATCAGGTCCCACCCACATGTCGGGATCGGTGCGCGCCGTCGTGAGCACCTCGTCGATCACGTGCCACTGGTCCGCCGCGGCCACCCGCGCGCGGAACGCGGCGGCCTCGAGCTCGCGCATGGCGGCGCCGTGGTTCGACTCGGGCGTGAACGTCGGCGGCGAGGGATCGGCCTCGGAGACCATGGGATCCCAGGCGACATCCCACGGTTCGTCGGGCCAGGGTTCTTCGGGCCACCGCTCCTCGGGCCACCGCTCCTCGGGCCACCGCTCCTCGGGCCCGGGTTCGCCGGTCCACGCGGGATCGGGCGGCGTCGGAGGCCCTGAGGTCTCGTCGGGTGCCGTGCGTGACGCGGTTGGAGGGGATGTCGGGGGCGGAACGTTCTCGGCCGGCTCGCCATGCGCTGATTCGTTCATTTGTTCGAGAGTACGGTCGGCCCCCGACATCGGCTCGGCATCGAGGGCGACGGCGCTCATACGCTGCGACGCACCGCCGGCGAGGGGTCGCGGCGGAGCCCGGTGCGCCCTCGCGGTGCCGGGAGTAGCGTCGGCGTCATGGACGCCTGGACCGTCGACCGCGGCTCCCGCACCCTCGTGCGTCGCACCGTGCCCCAGCCCGAACCCGGCCCGCGGCAGCTGCTCGTCCGCGTCCGCGCGTGCGGCGTGTGCCGCACCGACCTCCACGTCGTCGACGAGGACATCCCGCCCCACCGCGACCGCGTCGTCCCCGGGCATCAGGTCGTCGGCGAGGTGTCGGCGACCGGGGACGAGGCGACCGGCTTCGCCGTCGGCGACCTCGTCGGCATCGCGTGGCTCGCCTCGACGTGCGGTCAATGCCGGCACTGCCGATCGGGTCGCGAGAACCTGTGCGAGCGGGCCCGGTTCACCGGATGGGACGTCGACGGCGGCTATGCCGAGCACGCCCTCGTCGACGCCGCCTACGCCTACGCCCTGCCGCACGACGCCGACCCGCTGAGCATCGCGCCCCTGCTGTGCGCCGGCATCATCGGGTACCGGGCGCTGTCGCGCGCGAACCTGCCCCCCGGGGGCACCCTCGGCATCTACGGGTTCGGTTCGAGCGCCCACATCGCCGCCCAGCTGGCGATGGCCTCGGGCGCGCGCGTGTTCGCCATGACGCGCGGCGAGCGCAATCGGCAGCTCGCGCGCGAGCTGGGCGTCGCGTTCGCGGGAGGTTCGGATGCCGTGCCTCCCGAGCCCCTGGACAGCGCGATCGTCTTCGCGCCGGTCGGCGGCCTCATGACCACGGCGCTGGCCGCGACCGAGCGCGGAGGGACCGTCGTCAGCGCCGGCATCCACATGTCCGCCATCCCGGAGTTCAGCTACGACGACCTGCTCTTCGGCGAACGGGATCTGCGCAGCGTCACGGCGAACACACGCGCCGACGGCGACGAGTTCCTGCGGCTCGCACACCGTCTGCGGCTGCGGCCGTCGGTGACGACGTACGGGTTCGAGGACGTCGCTCTCGCCCTCGACGATCTGCGGGCCGACCGGTCGCGCGGCAGCCTGGTCATCGCGATGGAGTGAATCCCGGCTCTCCACGGATCGGCGCGCGCCCTCCCGGCCGCGGCGGCCGGAGGGCTAGCGTATGGGGCATGCGCTTCGAGCACCTGGGGGCCGGGCCCCGCATCCACGAGTCGGCCGTCATCGCGCCCACGGCGGTGATCAGCGGCGACGTCACGATCGGACCGGATTCCCAGGTCCTGCACGGCGCCGTCATCACCAGCGAGGGCGGTCCGATCACGCTGGGCGCGAGCGTCATCGTGATGGAGAACGCGCTCATCCGCGCGAGCTCCACCAATCCGGTGCACATCGGCGATCACACGCTCGTCGGCCCGATGGCGAGCGTGTCGGGCGCCGTGATCGGCGACGAGGTGTTCCTGGCGACCGGGACGCGCGTGTTCAACGGCGCGCACATCGACTCCCGGTGCGAAGTGCGCATCAACGCCGTCGTGCACCTGCGTACGCACCTGCCCGAGGCCACCGTCGTGCCGATCGGCTGGGTCGCCGTCGGCGACCCCGTCCGCATCCTGCCGCCGGAGCGCCACGACGAGATCTGGGAGGCGCAGAAGGAGCTCGACTTCCCCGGCTACGTCTTCGGGCTGGACCGCGACACCCCCGACCTGATGGTGCAGCTGACCGAGCGGTACGGCAGCAGCCTCGCGCGCCACGCCGACGACAGCCGCCTCGACTGACGAGGTCGGGGGCGGCCCCCGCCGTCGGCGAGAATGGAGGGGATGAGTACCGCTCCCACCCCCGTCGGCGTCCGCCACAGCCTGCTCGACGACATGACGGGTCTCGCGTCCGGCGTGCTCGTCGCCTCGCTGGGGCTGTACCTGCTCAGCAGCGGGGGCGTGGTCACCGGCGGTACGGCGGGCCTGGCGCTGCTGCTGAGCTATGGGGTGCCGATCCCGTTCGGCGTCCTGTTCGTCGCCGTCAACATCCCGTTCTTCGCGCTGGGCGTCGCCAAGCGCGGCTGGGCCTTCATCCTGCGCAGTCTCGCGTGCGTCGTGGCGGTGTCGCTGCTGGGCCCGCTGCACCACGCGGTGCTGGGCGAACGCACGCTCGACCCGCTCTACGCCGCACTGGTGGGCAACGTCCTCGCCGGCGTCGGCCTGCTCATCCTCTTCCGCCACTCGGCGAGTCTCGGCGGATTCAACATCGTCGCCCTCATCGCGCAGGAGCGCCTGGGCTGGCGCGCCGGCTACGTGCAGATGGTGCTCGACGGCGCCGTGGTGCTGCTCTCGCTCGTGGTCGTCGACCCGCTGCTCGTGCTCATGTCCGCGGCCGGGGCGGTCGCGCTCAACGGCATCATCGCGCTGAACCACCGCCCCGGCCGCTACATGGGGTATTGACGACGATCAGCCGGTGTTCTGCAGGCCCGCGGCCACGCCGCTGACCGACAGCAGCAGAAGCCGCTGCTGGTCCGGTTCGGCGTCGCGGCCCTCGAGCGCGGCGTCCCGCAGCGCGCGCAGCGCCCGCAGCTGAAGCAGCGACAGGGCGTCGACGTAGGGGCTGCGCATCTTGACGGCGCGCTGGAGCACGGGACGATTGCCCAGCAGCTCGGTGCCGCCGGTGAGGCGGATGACCCAGCTGCGGGTGACCTCCATTTCCTCCATCACCAGGTCTGCCAGGTCGGACCGATCGCCGAGGTCCAAGTAGCGGCGCGCGATGCGCGCATCGGCCTTGGCGAGGCTCATCGCGACGTTGTCGATCATCGTGCGGAACAGCGGCCACTGGTCGTACGCGTCCTGCAGCAGGTCGGCGTCGCCGACGGCCTCGAGCGCCGTGCCGAGGCCGAACCAGCCGGCGAGGTTGATGCGCGCCTGCGTCCACGCGAACACCCAGGGGATCGCGCGCAGGTCCTCGAGCGACTCCACCGAGAGTCCGCGGCGCGCCGGGCGCGAGCCGAGCGCGAGCAGGCCGATCTCCTCCATGGGGGTGACCTGGGCGAACCACGGCGCGAACCCGGGTGCCTTCACGAGCGCATAGAAGCGCTCGCGCGACGCCGCGTCCATGGTCTCGGCGACCGCGGCGAAGCGCTCCGCGGCGCGCGAGTTGCGCTCCTCGATGGACGGCGCCGAGGCCAGGAGCACGGCGGCGGCGACCTGGTCGATGTGCCGCATCGCGATGGACGAATCGCCGTAGCGGGCGAAGATGACCTCGCCCTGCTCGGTGAGCTTGAAGCGCCCGTCCACGGAGTGCGGGGGCTGGGCGAGGATCGCCGAGTTGGCGGGGCCGCCGCCGCGGCCGAGCGCGCCGCCGCGGCCGTGGAACAGCGTCAGCTCGATCCCGGACTCGCGGGCCCACTGCGCGATCTGCTCCTGCGCGGTGTACAGCGCGAGGTTCGCCGCGACGGGTCCGACGTCCTTGGACGAGTCCGAGTAGCCGAGCATCACCTCGAGGCGGCGCCCGGTGGCGGCCAGGCGCGCGGAGAACTCCGGGTGCTCGACGATCTCCGCGAGGATGCCGGGGGCCGCCTGCAGGTCGGCGAAGGTCTCGAACAGCGGGATGACATCGAGCACCGGTGCCGCGCCTTCGGGTCCCGCGGCGTACGCGGCGAGACGGTGGACGTTTGCCAGGTCCTGCGCCGACTGCGTGAACGACACGATGTAGCGGCCGGCGGCGCTCGGGCCGTAGCGGTCCTGCAGGTACGCGATCGAGCGGAAGACGTCGAGGACCTCTTCGGTCAGCTCGCTGCGCTCGCCGCCGGCGTCGAGCTCGGCCAGGACCTTGGCGTGGACGGCGGAGTGCTGACGCACCTCGAGCTCGGCGAGGTGGAACCCGAACGTCTCGACCTGCCACAGCATCTGCTGCAGGTGCCCGTAGGCCTGGCGGGGCGCGCCCGCGCTCACGAGCGAGTCCTGCACCACCTTCAGATCGGCCAGCAGCTGGCTCGGGGTGCGGTAGGCGCGGTCGGCGTCGCGCACTCGCGTCGCCTCGATCCGCCGTGCGATCAGGAGCATGATGCGTCGGTGCGGCTCGTCCGGTGAGCGCTTGGCGATCTCGTCGGCGGCCTCCTCGTCGGCGGCGCGCAGCGCGTGCCACAGCGAGACGAGGGCGTCCGAGGGGGGTGTGGTGGCGGCATCCAGCGTCAGGGTGCGGCCGATGCGGTTGGCGGTGCGCTCGAGTCCGAGCAGCACGTGCTCGCTGGCGATCTTCGCCGCCTTGCGGGTGATCGACGCGGTCACGAACGGATTGCCGTCGCGGTCGCCGCCCACCCACGAGCCGACGCGGACGAACGGGCGGACCACGGGTGCGCGGCTGCCGGCTGCCGGACCCTGCAGCGCGTCGTCGATGCGCCGGTAGACGTGCGGGACCGCGGTGTACAGCGTCTCGTCGAAGACCGCCATGACCGAGCGCACCTCGTCCACGGGCGAGGGCTTCTCGGCGCGCAGCGGGGCGGTGCGCCACATCGTGTCGATCTCCTCGACCATGCGCCGCTCGGCGCGTCGCTGATCGGCGCCGTTGCGCAGCGATGCGTCGTGCTCGTCCAGCAGCGTGGAGAGGCGGCGGATGCTGGAGGACACCGCACGGCGGCGGGCCTCGGTGGGGTGGGCGGTGAAGACGGGGTGGAAGCGCAGCGCCTGCAGGCGCGACAGCGCGGTGTCGTCGCCGACCTCGGACGCCAGGCGCACGAACGCGGCGGCGACCGAGTCGGTCACCGACTCCTTCTCGGGCCGGCCGTCGCGCTCGCGCAGCACCCGCACGCGCTGGTGCTCCTCGGCGAGGTTGACCAGGTGGAAGTAGGCGGTGAAGGCGCGGGCGACCTCGTCGGCGCGGTGGACGCTGAACGCATCGGCGATCGCCGTGGCGCGCTCGAACGCGGCCGGGGTCTCGTCGGTGTACGCCTGGATCGTCGCGACCCGCAGGCGCTCGACGTCCTCATACAGTCCGGGCGAGCCGCTCTCGCGCAGGACCCGGCCCAGGAGCGAGCCGAGCAGGCGCACGTCGGCGCGCATCTGCTCGGGGATCTCCTGTCCGGCCTCGAATCGTCCCACGAGATCGATGGCTTCGGTTCGGGTGAGCTCACGCATGCGCTCAACCGTAGCGTCCAGGTGTTTCACTCTCGTGTCGCTCCGTCACGGAACGAAGCACGACCGGCCCGCCGGTAGAATGGGCGCTTTGGTGTGCCGGGAAGACTGGTCGGCGGCGGTTCTCCCACCGTCCGACGACCCTGGAAGGACTCCATGTCTCTGCTGCGCTCGGCCCGGTTCCCCGCGATGGTCCTGCTCGGGGCGGCGATCCTCGGGCTCATCGTGGCGAACTCGGCGCTGGGACACGCCGCGAGCGAGATCAAGCACACCTACATCGGCATCCCCGGCGTGTTCGAGATGTCGGTCGGACACTGGATCCAGGACGGCCTGCTGGCGCTGTTCTTCTTCGTCGTCGCCGTCGAGCTGCAGTTCGAGCTCACCAACGGCGAGCTGAACTCGGCGAAGAAGGCCCTGCAGCCGGCGATCGCCGCCGCCGGCGGCGTCCTCGTGCCGATCCTCATCTACCTCGCCTTCGCGTGGGGCACGGAGTCGGCGGCCGGCTGGCCGATCCCCACCGCGACCGACATCGCGTTCGCGCTCGGCGTCCTCGCGGTGTTCGGCCGCGGGCTCCCGTCGGCGCTGCGGGTGTTCCTGCTCGCGCTGGCGATCCTCGACGACATCGTCGGCATCGTGTTCATCGCGGTGCTGTTCACCGCCGACGTCAACTACGCCATGCTCGGCGGCGCGGCCCTGCTCGTGGTCGTCTTCGGGTTCCTCAGCCGGCGCCTGAGCGCACGCAATCAGGGCCTGATCACGGGCGCCCTCATCGTCGTCGGCGTGGCGGTGTGGGTGCTCGTCTACGAGTCGGGCGTGCACGCGACGATCGCCGGCGTCGCGCTCGGGCTGGCGATGAGCCAGCGCCCGGCGCTGCACGTGCGTCACACGATGGAGCCGTGGATCAACGCCATCGTGCTGCCCCTCTTCGCCTTCTCCGCCGCGCTCGTGGCGATCCCCCAGGTGTCGCCGAGCGATCTGTCCCCGGCGTTCTGGGGCGTGCTGGTGGCCCTGCCGATCGGCAAGACCATCGGCATCGCGCTGTCGGGCTGGTTCGCGCTGCGCATCGGGCGCCCCAAGGACGCGTCGCCCCCGCTGGTCTTCTCGGACCTGCTGGCCGCCGGCGCACTCGGCGGCATCGGGTTCACCGTCTCGCTGCTGCTGAGCGAGCTGGCCTTCGCCGACGCCGCCGAATTGCGCGACGAAGCCACCCTGGGCGTGCTCGCCGGCTCGGTCATCTCGGTCGTGGCGGCCGCGACGCTCGTATCCTTGCGGGCATGGCGATACCGCAGAATCGAAGCGCTGACGACCTGACGGATCCGCTCCGCGAGGCCGCGGACGTCATGCGCGCCGTGCGCGAGACGTGCGTGTGGACGCAGCAGATCGACCACCGGGCTCTCGTGCCGTACCTCGAGGAGGAGGCCGCCGAGCTCATCGACGCCGTCGAGGCGGGCTCGCGCGACGAGCTGCGCGAAGAGCTCGGCGACGTCCTGTGGCAGGTGCTCTTCCACGCCGAGATCGCCTCGCGCGATCCCGAAGCCCCGTTCGACATCGACGACGTCGCCCGGGGTCTGACCGAGAAGATGGTGCGCCGGCATCCGCACGTGTTCGCCGGAGAGGTCGCGACGACGCCCGAAGAGGTGCTCATCCACTGGAACGCCGCCAAGGCCGCGGAGAAGCGCTCGCGCACGAGCGTGCTGGACGGCGTGAGCGAGCGGATGCCGACCCTCGCGCTCGCGCAGAAGCTCGTCGGGAAGGCGCGATCGGTGACCCCGGACCTCGTCCCCGATCCGGAGCCCGGCGGGCGGGACGATGCGCGGGTCGCGTCGGAGCGAGAGCTCGGCGACGCGCTCCTGGGCCTGGTCGCCGCGGCCCGCGCGAGCGGGTGGGATGCCGAGCGCGCGCTGCGCGAGCGATTGCGGGTGCTGCAGGACGAGATCCGGTCCGCGGAAGCCGGCCGGACGGCGTCCTCGGCGTCGCCGGCGGAACAGCCCGCGGAGGCGGATCTGGAAGACTAGTGCGGTGCCCACCGTGAATCCGCCGCGCGGCATGCGCGACTTCCTCCCCGCCGACAAGGCCCGCCGCGAGCGCGTGCTCGCCGTCATCCGCGAGCGCTACCTCGCGCACGGGTTCGACGAGATCGAGACGCCGGTCATGGAGGAGTACGGGCGCCTGCACGCCGGCATCGGCGGCGACAACGAGAAGCTCGCCTACAACCTGCTCAAGCGCGGGCTCGACGCCGACGCCATCCGTGCCGCCGCCGACGACCCCGCGGCGCTGACCGACCTGGGGCTGCGCTACGACCTCACCGTGCCGCTGGCGCGGTTCTACGCCACGAACCGAGCACAGCTGCCGACGGTCTTCCGGGCGATCCAGATCGCGCCGGTGTGGCGCGCGGAGCGCCCGCAGAAGGGCCGTTACCGCCAGTTCGTGCAGTGCGACATCGACATCATCGGCGACGCCTCGCCGCGGGCCGAGGCCGAGCTGATCGTGGCGACGCTGGACGCCGTGGACGCGCTGGGCCTCGCGGGGGCCAGCGTGCGCATCAACGACCGCCGCGCGCTGGACTGGATGCTCGAGCACTTCGGCTTCGGCGCCGACGAGCGGCCGGGGGTGCTGATCACGATCGACAAGCTCGACAAGATCGGGCGGTCGGGGGTGGTGGCCGAACTCCGCGAGCGCGGCGCGGACGCCGCCGCGGTCGACGCCCTCGCGGCGCACCTGGAGACGAGCGCGCCCGCCGACGGCGCGTTCGGAGCGGACGCCGTGCGCGCGGCGCTCCCGGCGGGCGTCCCCGACGAGATCGTGGCGCACCTCACCGGGATCGGCGAGGCCGTCACCGCGGCCCGCGCGCACACTGCGGGGGAATCGGTGCCGCTCGTGTTCGACCCGTTCCTCGTGCGCGGCATGGGGTACTACACGGGGACGATCTACGAGCTCGCCCACCCGTCCGTGGGCTACTCGCTCGGCGGCGGCGGCCGCTACGACGGCATGATCGGGCGGTTCCTCGGCCAGGAGGTGCCCGCGGTCGGCTTCTCGATCGGCTTCGAGCGCATCGTCGACCTCGTCGAGGACCACGACGGCGCCGCGGCGGCATCCGTCGTCCTGGTGCACGACCGCGACGTGCCGATCGCGCAGCTCGCCGCGCTCAAGTCAGAGCTGGTCGCCGAAGGATCGCGCGTCCGCCTCGAGCAGCGCACCAAGAACCTCAAGGCGCTGCTGGACCGTGCGACCGCGGACGGCTACGCCGCGTTCGCCACGGTGGCGGCCGGCCAGACGCGCGACGCGCTCGAGCTCAAGCCGCTCGGCTGACCCTCAGCCGCACCGCCCGGCAGCCCGCTCCGATCGCGAAGACCGCGATGCCTGACAGCACGCTCTGCCACGGCAGAGTGAGGCACAGGATGCCGCACCCGGCGGCCGCGGCGACCTGGAGCGCCCGCGGGTAGCGCCGCGCGTCGTCGCGCTGGCGCAGGGCGGCCGCGTTGGCGACGAAGTAGTACACGAGCACGCCGAACGACGAGAACCCGATCGCGCCGCGCACGTCCACGAGCGCCACCAGGACGACGACGAGCGCGCCGACGGCGAGCTCGGCGCGATGAGGCACGCGCGAGCGCGGATGCACGGCGGCCAGGACGGGCGGCAGGTCGTGCTCGCGGGCCATCGCGAACGTCGTGCGCCCGATGCCGGCGATGAGGGCGAGCAGGGCTCCGAGCGAGGCGGCCGCCGCTCCCACGCGGACCACCGGCTCGGCCCACGACCACCCCGACGCTGCGACGGCGTCGGCGATCGGCTCGGTCGAGGCGGCTGTCGCCGCAGGCCCGAGGGAGGCGAGCAGCGACACCCCGACGGCCGCGTACACGATCAGCGCACCGGCGAACGCGATCACGATCGCGCGGGGGATGGTGCGCGCCGGGTCGCGCACCTCCTCGCCCATGGTCGCGATGCGCGCATACCCGGCGAAGGCGAAGAAGAGCAGGCCCGCGGACTGCAGGATGCCGTACCAGCCGGCGCCCCACACGGCGCCCCCGTCGAGCGGGCCGCCCCCGGGCGGCGCGGCGCCCATGGCGGCCACGGCCACCGCGAGGGCGATGAGCACCGCGACCACGATGACGCGCGTCGCGGCCGCGGTGCGGCTCACTCCGAGCAGGTTCACGGTGACGAGCCCGACGACGGCGGCGATCGCGACGGGGCGCTCCCAGCCGGGCGGGGCCGCATAGGCGGCGAAGGTGAGCGCCATCGCCGCGCTCGAGGCGGTCTTGCCGACGACGAAGCCCCACCCGGCGAGGAAGCCCCACCACGGGCCCAGCTCGGCGCGACCGTACGCGTACGTCCCGCCCGACGTCGGGTGGGACGCTGCCAGCTGGGCCGACGATGTGGCGTTGCCGTACGCGACGAAGGCGGCGATGGCGAGCCCGACCAGCAGCCCCGATCCGGCCGCCGCCGCGGCGGGCGCGAAGGCGGCGAACACGCCGGCGCCGATCATCGAGCCCAGGCCGATGAAGACCGCGTCGCCCAGCGACAGGCGGCGGGCGAGCGCGGGCGACGTCACGGCCGAACGATACCGCGCACCGGGGCGCGAACCGGTGGCTTCACCGGTCGGAAACGCTCCGTTCACCCGCGTGGGGTCGGATCGACCCATGCGGGAATCGCACCCGGCCGCGACGGCGGCCACGGCCGCCACGGCGGCCACGGCGGTCGCGGCCGTCGCGGTGGCCGTCGCCGCCGGTGCTCTGGCGCTGAGGGTGCTGCTGCGCCGTCAGGCGGCCCTGGCCCGGCGGCGCATCGGCAAGCCGCTCGGCGAGGACGCCGTCGACGCGGATCGCGTATGGGTCCGGCGCCTGGAGGGAAAGCCGATCGAACTCCTGCTGCTCGGCGACTCGATCGCGGCAGGGCTGGGCGCCGAGCGGCGCAAGGACACGCTCGGCGGCCGCCTGGCGAAGCTCCTCGCACGCCGGCTGCACCGCCCCGTGCGCCTGCGGACGGCCGCCGTGGTCGGTGCGGAGTCCTCGCGGCTGGGTCCGCAGATCGACGGGCTGGACGCCGGGTACCGGCCGGACGTCGCGGTCATCGTCGTCGGAGGCAACGACGTGACGCACCGCGTGCCGGTCCCGGAATCGGTCGAGCACCTGACGCGGGCGATCCTGCGCCTGCGCGGCCGGGGAGCAGAGGTCGTCGTCGGCACGTGCCCGGATCTGGGAGCGCTGCGGCCCGTGCCCCAGCCGCTGCGCTCGCTCGGCGCGCGCATGTCGCGGCGGCTCGCCGATGCGCAGGCCCAGGCCGCCGCGGCCGCCGGTGCGACGCCGGTGTCGCTGCGGCGTGCGGTGGGCCCGGTGTTCATCTCGCATCCCGACGAGATGTTCAGCCTCGACCGCTTCCACCCGAGCGCGCTCGGCTATCGGCGGACGGCGGATGCCCTGGTCCCCGCCGTCGCGGCGGCGCTGGCCGGACGGGTCGGTCCGCAGGAGGTGTCGATGTGACGCGGCGCTTCTCGCGCACGTAGACCTCGCGCCGGACGCGGGCCACGACGTCGCCGTCGGCGTCCGTGATCTCGGTCTCGAACCACTCGCGCACCTTCGCCCCGCCCCGTGCGCGCTCGCGCAGCTCGTCGGCCTTCGCGCGCGGGACCTCGAAGCGCGCCGTCAGCGTGCCGCGTCCCGGCTTGACGAACTCGATCTCGCCGCGGGTGTCCCACACGACGTAGTCGCGCCCGAGCTGGTGCATCACGAGCATGAAGTAGTAGGGATCGGTCATCGCCGACATCGACCCGCCGAACGCCGTCCCGACGTAGTTGCGCGTCACCGGGTTCACGTGCAGCCGCACTTCGGCGTGCGTCCAGTCCTCGGCGAACTCCTTCACCCGGATGCCGCTGAACAGGTTCGGCACCCACAGGCTCATGCCGAGGGCGAGTCGTCGGGGAGTCATGCGCATGCACGTCAGGATGCCGGAAGCATCGCAGCGGCTCAAACACGGGCGTTCCCCCACTTGTTCTAGTTGTTATAGAGTTATCGTGTGCTGCTGAGGATCGACCCCGAGAGCGACGTGCCGCTGTTCGCGCAGATCGCGGATGCGGTGCGCGCCGACGCCGCCGCCGGACGCATCCGAGTCGGCGAGCGCCTGCCCGCCGCGCGCGAGGTCGCCGCCGGGCTCGGCGTCAACGTGCACACGGTGCTGCACGCCTACCAGGACCTGCGCGACGAGGGTCTGCTGGAGCTGCGGCGCGGCCGCGGCGCCGTCGTGACCGCCCAGGCCCGGCTGCTCGCCGAACTGCACCAGAACGTCACCGACCTCGTCGCGCGAGCGCGCGCGGCGGGGCTCTCGCCCGACGCGCTCGCCGCCCTCGTGAAGGAGATCGCCCGTGACCGATGAGCAGATGACCCGACGCGCGCCCGACCCGACGGTGCCCCGCCGCGTCCCGTGGGCCGCGGTCGCCGTGTTCGTCGCCCTCGCGTGGGGACTCGCGTGGCTCGTGGTCCTGCCGCTGTGGCTCGGCGACGGCCTGGCCTCGCCGCTCGCGGCGGTCCTCGTGCCGGCCATGATGTGGACGCCGGCCGTCGCGGCGGTCATCGTGATGTTCGCGATGCGCGTCCCGCGCTCGCAGCGCCTCCGATTCCTCGGCGTCCGCCCGCTGCGGCCGGCCGGCAGGCTCGTGCTCTTCCTCGCGATCGCTCTCGTGCTGCCGATCGCGGTCGTGGCGGCCACGATCCTCCTCGCGGCGGCTCTCGGCCTCGTTCGGCTGGACCTCGTGGAGTTCTCGGGCTTCGCCGAGCAGCTCGCGGCGACGGTCCCGCCGGGCACCGCCCTGCCGCCGGTCGGACTGCTCGTCGCGATCCAGCTCGCGTCCATCCCGATGGGCGCGGTGCTCAACAGCGTTGTGGCGCTCGGCGAGGAGCTCGGCTGGCGCGGCTGGCTGCAGCAGGCTCTGCTCCCGCTCGGCACGTGGCCCGCCCTGCTGCTGACCGGCGTCGTGTGGGGTCTGTGGCACGCGCCCGTCATCCTCCTGGGCTACAACTTCGGGCGCCCGGACGTCACGGGCCTGATCCTCATGGTCGGCGGCTGCGTCGCGTGGGGGGTCCTGCTCGGCTGGCTGCGCCTGCGCAGCGCGTCGCTGTGGCCGGCGGTGCTCGCCCACGGCTCGCTCAACGCGGTGGGGGCGCTCGTGCTGCTGGTCGCGGCAGCCGGAGCACAGCCCGACCTCGCCGTCGTGGGGCCCCTGGGGCTCATCGCGTGGGCGGTGCTCGCGGTCGTCGTCGTCGCGATCGCGCTGCTGCGCCAGTTCCGCGCCGGCGCTCCGGCGGCCGAGCCGCTGCGCGCGGACGCGGCGGCGACGGAGGAGGCGCGATGAACCGCGGCGACCGCGCCGTGGGGCGCTTCCTGCTCGTGTCGCTCGTGCTGCCGGCGGTCCTCGTGCTCGCCGCCGTCGCGGTGCAGCTGGTCGCGCTGCCATCCGTGCCCGACACCATCGCGATCCACTGGAACGCCGCCGGCGTCCCCGATTCGTTCGCCCCGTCGTGGCTGCAGCCGGTCCTGACCGCCGTGCTCGGGCTCGGACTGCCGGCGCTGATCGCCTCGACGTCCCTGCCGGGGCTGCGTCGGGGCGACCGCGGCGCGTCGTACCGGCTGATGGGGGCGGTCGCTTGTGCGCTCGCCGTTCTGATCGCCGTGCTCACGACGGCCACGCTGCTCCTGCAGACGGGCCCGGAGGGCTCGTCGACGCCGCTGCCGCTGTGGCCGACGGTCGTCATCGCCTTCGCCGTCACGGTGCTCGCGGGAGTCGCGGCGTGGTTCGCCCAGCCCGCGGGCGAGCGCTCCGCGGCGATTCCCGCGTCGGCGGAGCCGCTCCCGCTCGCGCCGGGGGAGCGGGCGATGTGGCTGCGCACCGCCTCGATCGCCCGCGGCGGCGCGATCGCGATCACCCTCGCGGCGCTCGTGGTCTCGTCGGCCGCCGTCTGACGTGGACCACCGGTGCGCCGGTGGCGACCGCGTGGGTCGTCACGGGCGTCGCGGTGCTGCTCATCGTGCTGGCCGCGACCACCGTCGCCTTCCACGTGCGTGTCGACGACCGGGGGCTGAGCGTCGAGTCGGTGGCGGGAGTCCCGCGCTTCCGGGTCCCCCTCGGCGATGTCACGTCGGCCGCCGCGGTCGATGTCGTGCCGATGGGGGAGTTCGGGGGCTGGGGCCTGCGGTGGGCGCCGGGTCGCCGATTCGGCGTCGTGCTGCGCACCGGAGCGGCGATCGAGGTGACCCGCCGCGACGGTCGCCGATTCGTCGTCACGGTCGACGACGCGGGCACCGGGGCCGCCCTGCTCGAGGCGCTCGCGGAGCGGGCGGCATCGACGCGGTCTTGACCCCGCGCCCCGCCGCTTGTTGGCTGGAGTCATGCCCGACCACCCCGTCGACCCCGAGACGTGGCGTCACGTCGACGCCTACCTCACCGAGACGCTCGTCGGCCACGACCCGGCGCTCGAGGCCGCCGTCGCCGACCAGAACGCCGCCGGCCTGCCTCCCATCGAGGTCGCGCCCGTCAACGGCAAGCTCCTGCACCTGCTCACCCGGATCGCGGGCGCGAAGCGGATCCTCGAGATCGGCACGCTCGGTGCGTACTCGACGATCTGGATGGCGCGGGGCCTTCCCGAGGGCGGGCGCGTGGTGACGATCGAGGCCGAGCCCGCGAACGCGGCCGTGGCGCGGGCGAACCTGGAGCGCGCGGGCGTGTCCGACGGTGTGGACATCCTCATCGGCCGTGCGTCGGACGTGCTGCCCACCCTCGAGGGCACCGAGCCGTTCGACCTCGTCTTCATCGACGCCGACAAGGAGTCCAACACGCTCTACCTCGACTGGGCGGCGCGGCTGGGCCGCCCCGGCACCGTCGTGGTCGTCGACAACATCGGGCGCGGGGGAGCGGTCGCCGATCCGCGGGCGACCGACAGCGGCGTCGTCGGCACTCAGCGGGGGCTGGAGATGCTCGGCCGCGACCCGCGATTCGACGCCACGGCCCTGCAGACGCTCGACCGAAAAGGCCATGACGGCGTGGCGATCGCGCTGATCGTGTGACGCGACGCCTGTGGCGGGGCATCCCGCATCACTAGACTCGGGTGCGGACCGACGACGCTCCCCAGAACCACCCTCCACAAGCAAGGAGATTCCTGTGGCACAGATCGAGGCTGTAGGCGCGCGAGAGATCCTGGACTCGCGCGGAAACCCGACCGTCGAGGTGGAGGTGCTGCTCGACGACGGGATCGTCCAGCGCGCCGCCGTCCCGTCGGGCGCATCCACCGGCGCATTCGAGGCGTACGAGCTGCGCGACGGCGACAAGGGCCGCTACGGCGGCAAAGGCGTGCTCAAGGCCGTCGCCGCCGTCATCGACGAGCTCGGACCCGCGATCGAGGGGGTCGAGGCGAGCGAGCAGCGCGTCATCGACGAGATCCTCATCGAGACGGACGGCACCGAGAACAAGTCGCGCTGCGGCGCGAACGCGATCCTGGGCGTGAGCCTCGCGGTCGCCAAGGCCGCCGCGGACAGCGCCGACCTGCCCCTGTTCCGCTACCTGGGCGGTCCCAACGCCCACATCCTGCCGGTGCCGCTGTTCAACGTCATCAACGGCGGCGAGCACGCCGACAACGGCATCGACTTCCAGGAGTTCTTCCTCGCGCCCATCGGCGCCGAGACGTTCTCGGAGTCGCTGCGCTGGGGCACCGAGGTCTACCACGTCCTCAAGGGCGAGCTGAAGGCCGCCGGCTTCGCGACCGGCCTCGGCGACGAGGGCGGCTTCGCCCCCGACCTGCCCAGCAACCGCGAGGGCCTGGACTTCCTGGTCAAGGCCATCGAGAAGGCCGGCTTCACACCGGGCGCGGACATCGCCGTGGGCCTGGACGTCGCCGCCACCGAGTTCTTCTCGGACGGCGTGTACACCGTCGAAGGCAAGCCGTGGACGGCGGCCGAGCTGACCGACTACTTCGCGCAGCTGGTCGCGGACTACCCGATCGTCACGATCGAGGACGCGCTGGCAGAGGACGACTGGGACGCCTGGAAGGCCCTCACCGACGTCCTGGGCACGAAGACGCAGCTCGTGGGCGACGACCTGTTCGTGACGAACCCCGCGCGCCTCAAGCGCGGCATCGACATGGGCGTCGGCAACTCGCTCCTGGTCAAGGTGAACCAGATCGGCACGCTGTCCGAGACCCTCGACGCGGTCGACATGGCGCATCGCGCCGGCTTCACCGCGATGCTGTCGCACCGCTCGGGCGAGACCGAGGACACCACGATCGCGGATCTCGTCGTCGCCACCGGCGCCGGTCAGATCAAGAGCGGCGCGCCCGCCCGCAGCGAGCGCGTGGCGAAATACAATCAGCTTCTGCGCATCGAAGAGGAACTCGGCGACGCGGCGACCTTCATCGGCCGCGCGGCGTTCCCGCGCTACACCGCCTGAGCCCGACGTCCCGGTGACGGGCGGGAGTCCCGGCACCGAGACCGACGACCGAGAGGGGGAGCATGGCGAAGAGTCCTGCTCCCCCTTCCCGTTCCCGCCGTGTCCGCCGCGACCGCGGCGCCGTCGACGTGCGCGGCTGGCTCGCCGGCATCCGCCTGTCGGGCTTCATGGTGATCATGCTGGGTCTGGTCGTGCTGGCGGCCTTCGTCCTCGTGCCGACCATCGGCACATACGTCGCACAGCGGCAGCAGCTTGCCGCGCTCGAGGCGAGCGTGCAGGTGAGCGAGGCGCAGGTGGCCGATCTCGAGGCCCAGCGCGCCCGCTGGCAGGACCCTGCGTACATCACCACGCAGGCCCGTGAGCGGCTCTACTACGTCCGCCCGGGCGAAGTGGTCTACCTCGTCGACAACGACCTGCCCGACGAGCTCCTGCCGCGCGAGCAGGACGGCGTGAGCGAGGACGTCGAGCCCACCCGCACCGACTGGATGGCGCAGCTGGTGCGCTCCGTGACCGAGGCGGGGCTGGCCACCACGGCGGCCGCGCCGCTCACGATCGGCGTGCCCGACCCGCAGCCGAGCGGCACCGGCACGGCACCCGCGACGCCCGCGCCGTGACCCCGCGTCCATTCCAGCCACGTCCCAGGCGCTGGCGCTAATGTTGCCGCGTGACGACGCCGCCTTTCGCCGAAGTGACCGACGCTGATCTCGCCGTGATGCGGCAGCAGCTCGGCCGGCCCGCGCGCGGTGTCGTGGGCGTCGCCGCCCGCTGCGTGTGCGGCAATCCGACCGTCGCCGCGACGGCGCCGCGGCTGTCGGACGGCACGCCGTTCCCGACCTTCTACTACCTGACCCACCCCGGTGCGACCGCTGCGATGTCGACGCTCGAGGCGACGCACGTCATGCGCGAGCTCGCCGATGAGCTCGCCGAGGACGACGAGCTCGCGGCGTCCTACCGGGCGGCGCACGAGCAGTACCTGCGCGATCGCGCGCAGTTCGGCGAGGTCCCCGAGATCGAGGGGATTTCGGCGGGCGGCATGCCCACGCGCGTCAAGTGCCTGCACGCCCTCGCCGCGCATGCCCTGGCCGCGGGCCCCGGCGTCAACCCCATCGGCGACCGGGCGCTGACCCGCGGCGACTGGTCGCCCGAGCGCTGCGTGTGCGCGGAGCCGGGCTCCGCGGGATGAGATTCGCCGCATCGCTCGCGGTCGCGGTCGGACTCGTGCTGACGGCGGCCGCTCCCGCTGCCGCCGCCCCGACGCCCGAGGCGACGCCGGAGGCGGATGCCGTGGACCCCGTGCGCGACGCGGAGTACTGGCTCACGGACTACGGCGTCGAGGACGCGTGGGCCGTCACGCGCGGCGCCGGCGTGCGCATCGCGATCATCGACACCGGCATCGGGCGGGGACCGGCCGAGTTCGCCGGGGCCGTCGTCGGCGGCACGGACGTCTCGGGGGTGGGGTCCGAGGACGGGCGGACACCGGTCGGCGCCGTCGACGCCAACCACGGCAGCTGGGTGGCGTCGCTCGCGGCCGGTCGCGGCACCGGGCCCGACGAGGGGATGATCGGCGTCGCGCCCGAGGCCGAGCTGCTCAGCGTCTCGGTCGGCTTCGGCACGGCCTCGGCGGTGCCGTTCAGCGACCAGATCGCCGACGCCATCCGCTGGTCTGTCGACAACGGCGCCGACATCATCAACCTGTCGCTGACCACGAACACCCAGGACTGGGACACCAGCTGGGACGACGCGTTCCTGTACGCCTTCGACAACGACGTCGTCGTGATCGTCGCCGCCGGCAATCGCGGCAGCGGGACCGACCGCGTGGGCGCCCCCGCGACCATCCCCGGCGTGCTCACTGTCGCCGGCGTCGACCCCGACGGCGTCGCGAGCGTCGAGGCGTCGACCCAGGGCATCTCCATCGGCGTGTCCGCGCCGAGCGAGGAGCTCATCGGCGTGTCGGCCGACGGCCGGCTCGTTCGGTGGAGCGGCACCAGCGGCGCCGCGCCGATCGTCGCGGGGGTCGCCGCGCTCGTGCGCAGCGCCCACCCCGAGCTCGACGCGTCCAACGTCATCAACCGCATCATCCGCACCGCCACGCCTCCCGGCGGCGAGGGGTCCGCCGCGCTGTACGGATACGGCCTCGTCGACGCCGCCGCTGCGGTGAGCGCGCCGGTCGCCCTGGTCTCATCGAACCCCATGGGCAGCCTCGCGGACTGGATCCGCATCTACCGTCGCGCCGAGGGGACGACGCTCCCCGAGCCCACGGTCGAACCCGTCCAGGTCGCGCCGCTGCCACCCGCCGACACCGTCGACCGGCCTGTGTCGCCGCTGCTTCCGTCGCAGCAGACGCTCGTCTACGGGTCGGTGCCGCTTCTCGTGTTCACGGCCACGGCTATACTGGTCGGGCTCGGCGTCACTGCTGCTGTCCGACGCGTCCGATTGGCGTCCCGTGCGCCGAGCCCCCGAACACACGAGGAGTACTCCAAATCGTGACCAACACCGTGCCCAAGATCCTCATCGTCGGTGGTGGCTACGCGGGCTTCTACACTGCATGGAAGCTCGAGAAGCTGCTCCGCAAGGGCGAGGCGGAAGTGACGGTCGTCGACCCGCTTCCCTACATGACCTATCAGCCGTTCCTGCCCGAGGTGGCCGCGGGCTCGATCGAGGCCCGCCACTCGGTCGTCGCGCTGCGCCGGCACCTGAAGCGATCGACCGTGATCGCAGGCAAGGTGACCGGCATCGCGCACGCGGACAAGGTCGCGACGATCACTCCCGTCGGCGGCGAGGCCTACGAGCTCGAGTACGACCACATCGTCGTGACCGCCGGTGCGGTCTCGCGCACCTTCCCCATCCCCGGCATCGCCGACAACGCCATCGGGCTGAAGACGATCGAAGAGGCCGTCGCGATCCGCGATCGCCTCATGTCGAACTTCGACAAGGCGTCGACGCTGCCGGCCGGCCCCGAGCGCGACCGCCTGCTCACGGTCGTCGTCGTCGGCGGCGGGTTCGCCGGCATCGAGGTGTTCGCCGAGCTGCGCTCGGTGGCCTCGGCGCTGCTGAAGTACTACCCGCAGCTGAGCTTCGAGGACACGCACTTCCACCTCATCGAGGCGATGGGCCGCATCATGCCCGAGGTCTCGATGAAGACGGCCGAGTGGGTGCTGAAGGATCTCGCCAAGCGCGGAGCGAACGTCCACCTCGACACGCAGGTCACCGGCGCGGTCGGCGGCAACGTCGAGCTGTCCACGGGCGAGACCATCTCGACCGACCTGATCATCTGGACCGCCGGCGTCATGGCCAACCCGACGGTCGTCCGCGGCAGCGACCTGCCGGTCGAGCAGCGCGGGCGCATCCTGACGCGCCCCGACTTGCGCGTCGGCACCGAGGACGAGGTCGTTCAGGGCGCATGGGCCGCCGGCGATGTGTCGGCCGTCCCCGACCTCACGGGCGCCGGCGTGGGCGGCTACTGCGTCCCGAACGCCCAGCACGCGGTGCGCCAGGGCAAGCTCCTGGCGAAGAACATCACGGCGAGCCTGCGCGGCGAGCTTCCGCACGAGTACTTCCACAAGAACCTCGGCGCGGTGGCGGGCCTCGGCCTCTACAACGGCGCGTTCCAGTCCGGCAAGATCGGCCTGACCGGGTTCATCGCGTGGCTCGCGCACCGTGGCTACCACGGCCTCGCCATGCCCACGTGGGAGCGCAAGTGGCGCGTGCTGTGGGGCTGGTGGAACAACCTGTGGCTGGGCCGTGACATCGTCAACCTCTCCACGGTGCAGAGCCCGCGCTACGTCTTCGAGGAGTTCGCGGCGCGCCCGCGCCCGGCCCAGCCGGCCGAGAAGCCCGCGGCCAAGAAGAGCGCACCGGCTGAGAAGGTGGGCGCGAAGCGCTGACCGGCTAGCGTGGAGGCGCCGGCATCCGGCGCCCCCGTAGCCCAACCGGCAGAGGCAGGCGGCTTAAACCCGCTCCAGTCCGGGTTCGAATCCCGGCGGGGGTACGCCAGAGGGCGGTGTCCACGGACACCGCCCTCTGGCATGTCGATGGCACGGCGCGACCCGCGGATGCCTCTAGAGTGTGGGGAAAGCGCGCACCCGAAGCGAGCCCGATGACCCTCGACCTGCTGAAGACCCCGTCGACGATCCACGGCGCGGCCGACGCCGCCGCCCACTGGAGCGTCATGTCCGCCGCGATCGCCGATCTGTCCGGCCCCGTGGCGGCGGTCAGCCTGCCCGCCCTCCGGCGGAACGCCCTCGACCTCGTGGTTCGCGCCGGCGGCGTCCCCATCCGCGTCGCGAGCAAGTCGGTGCGCGTGCGCGAGCTCATCGCGGCGACGCTCGCGTTGCCGGGCTTCCACGGCATCATGGCCTACACGCTCCCCGAGGCGCTGTGGCTCGCCGAGACCTTCGACGACGTCCTGGTCGGCTATCCCACCGCCGACCGTGCGGCGCTCGCGCGGCTGGTCTCGGACGAGCGCGCGGCGGCCCGCATCACGCTCATGGTCGACGACCCGGCGCACCTCGATCTGGTCGACGCCGTCGCCCCGGCGAGCGGGCGCGTTCCCGTGCGCGTGGCGATCGACGCGGACGCGAGCTGGCGGACAGCGGCGCTCGGTCACATCGGCGTCCGCCGCTCGCCGCTGCGCGAGCCCGCCGAGGTGGCCGCCCTCGCGCGCACGATCGTCGGGCGCGGTGGATTCCGCCTCGTCGGCCTCATGATGTACGAGGCCCAGATCGCCGGGCAGCCCGACGCGGCAGGCGCCGGCTCGCTCGTGCGCTGGATGCAGCGCCGATCCGCGGACGAGCTGCGCGATCGACGCGCCGCCATCGTCTCGGCGCTCCACGAGGTGGCGCCGCTGGAGTTCGTCAACGGCGGTGGCACGGGCTCCCTCGAGTCGACGGCCGCCGACGAGGCGGTCACCGAGCTGACCGCCGGAAGCGGGCTTCTCGCCGGGCACCTGTTCGACGGCTACCGCCGGTTCGATCCGCTGCCGGCGGCGGCGTTCTCGCTCGAGGTCGTCCGCAAGCCGGCGCCCGACATCGTCACGCTCCTCGGCGGGGGGTGGTCCGCGTCGGGGCCGGCCGGCCGCTCCCGCGAGCCCGTCGCGGTATGGCCGCCGGGCCTGCGTCCCCTCGCGCGCGAGGGGTTCGGGGAGGTCCAGACCCCGCTGCAGGGCGAAGCGGCACGACGTCTGCGCATCGGCGATCGCGTGTGGCTGCGCCACGCCAAGAGCGGCGAGCTGTCCGAGCACGTCGACCGGTTCCACCTCGTCTCCGGCGGCGAGGTCGTCGGCGACACGCCGACGTACCGCGGCGAGGGGAAGGCGTTCCTGTGACCCGTCCGGGCGGAACGTGGCGGAACTGGTCGCGCGCGGTGTCGGTGCGCCCGGCCCGCATCGAGTTCCCGCGCACGGTCGACGCGGTCCGGCGCGCCGTCATCGCCGCGACCCGCAGCGGTCTCGGCGTCAAGGCCGTCGGCGCCGGTCACAGCTTCACCGCGATCGCGGCGGCCCCGGGCGTGCTGATCGACCTGCGCGACCTCACGGGGCTCGTGCGCGTGGACCACGACCGGCGGCGCGCCACGCTGCGCGGCGGCACGCACCTGCACGAGATCCCGCATCTGCTGGGGCCCCACCGGCTCGCGATGGAGAACCTCGGCGACATCGACCGCCAGACGATCTCGGGAGCCATCTCGACGGGAACCCACGGCACCGGCGACCGCTTCGGCGGGCTCGCCACCCAGGTCGTCGGGGTGACCATGGTCACCGCCGACGGCGAGCTGCTGGTCGTCGACGACGAGCACAACCCCGAGCTGCTGCCCGCGGTCGCCCTCGGCCTCGGGGCGCTCGGCATCATCGTCGAGGTCACGCTGCAGTGCGTGCCGGCGTTCGTCCTCCACGCTCTCGAGGCGCCCGAGCCCCTCGACGACGTCGTGGCGGCGCTCGCCCGGCGCGTGGAGGGCGCCGATCACTTCGAGATGTACTGGTTCCCGCACACCGACGTCGCGCTGACGAAGACCAACACGCGACTGCCCGAGAACGCGCCGCGGCATCCGCTTCCGCCCGTCGGCCGCTGGATCGACGACGTCCTGGTCGGCACCGCGCTGCACCAGGTGGCCTGCAGCGTCGCCCGCGCCGTTCCGGCGACCGTTCCGCCGATCAACCGCCTCGCGGCTCGGCTGTGGGGCGACCGCGAGTTCACCGATGCGTCGGCGCGCGTGTTCGCCACGACGCGGGCGGTGCGGTTCCGCGAGATGGAGTACGCACTGCCGGCCCAGGATGTGCCGGCGGCGTTCGCGGCGCTGCGACGCGTCATCGACGACGGCGGCTGGCGCATCTCGTTCCCGGTCGAGGTCCGCTTCGCCGCCGCGGACGACATCTGGCTCTCCACGGCGCACGGTCGTGCGACCGGATACATCGCGGTGCACCGCTACGCCCGTGAGGATCCGACCGAGTACTTCGCGGCGGTCGAGGAGATCATGGTGCGCCTCGGAGGTCGCCCGCACTGGGGGAAGATGCACACGCTGGACGCCGAGCTCCTGCGCCGCCGCTACCCCCGGTTCGACGACTTCACGGCGCTGCGCGACGAGCTGGACCCCGATCGCGTGTTCGGCAACGAGTACCTCTCCCGCGTGCTGGGTGGGTAACGGCTGAGAGATGCCCGACTCGTCTCGGGGCGCGCGGCATCGGATGGCTAGGATGAGGGAACAGCGTGAACGGAGTCCTGGGCAATGGAATGGCTGATCCCCGTCCTCATCGTGGTGGCGCTCGCCGTCATCGTCGGCATCTACCTGTGGGCGACGTACAACTCCCTGGTGCAGCTGAACGTGCGCGTCGACGAGGCCTGGAGTGACATCACCGTCCAGCTCAAGCGCCGCGCCGACCTGCTGCCGAACCTCATCGAGACCGTCAAAGGCTACGCCGCCCACGAGAAGGCCGTCTTCGAGAACGTCACACGTGCGCGCGCCGAGACCCTGACCGCCCAGAGCCCGGGTGCGGCCGGTGTGGCCGAGGGGCACATGCAGCAGGCGCTGAAGTCCCTGTTCGCGGTGGCCGAGGCATACCCGCAGCTTCAGGCGAGTCAGAACTTCCTGCAGCTGCAGCAGTCGATCGTCGACACCGAGGACAAGATCCAGGCGTCGCGTCGGTTCTACAACGGCGGAGTGCGCGAGCTGAACACGAAGATCAAGGTGTTCCCGAACAACCTGTTCGCCCGCAATCTCGGATTCCACGAGCGGGAGTTCTTCGAGGTCGTCGACGGCGCGGCGATCTCGGAGCCGCCCCGCGTGCAGTTCTGACCCGCGCCGGCTGAGCCGTGTACTCGGCGATCGCGCGGAACAAGCGCAACACCTGGTTCATCCTGATCGGCTTCGTGCTGTTCATCGGCGCGGTCGGGCTGCTGGCCGGCTGGCTCATGAGCGGCAACTGGTGGGTCACGGCGTTCGTGGTGATCTTCGCGGGGGGCTACGCGACCTTCCAGTACTTCCTCGCCGACAAGGAGGCGCTGGCGCTCGCGGGCGCCGTCGAAGTGAGCAAGACCGACGCGCCTCGCTACTACCGGCTCGTCGAGAACCTGTGCATCACGACCGGGACGCCGATGCCCAAGCTCTACGTCGTGGACGATCCGGCTCCCAACGCCTTCGCGACGGGACGCAAGCCCGAAGAGGCGGCCATCACCGTGACGACCGGGCTGTTCGAGATCATGACCGACAGAGAGCTCGAGGGCGTGCTCGGCCACGAGCTCGGGCACATCCGCAACTACGACATCCGCGTCTCCCTCATCGTGTTCGGGCTCGTCGTGGCGGTCGGGATCCTCGCCGACATGTTCATGCGGGCGGCGTTCTTCGGCCGCCGAGGCGGCGGGGGGCAGGCCCAGATCGTCTTCCTGGCGTTCGGGCTCGTCGCGGCGATCGTCGCGCCCCTGCTCGCCGGCGCGGTGCAGGCCGCGATCTCCCGGCAGCGGGAGTATCTGGCCGACGCCACGAGCGCCATGACCACGCGGGATCCGGACGGCCTGGCGTCGGCGCTCGGCAAGCTCGCGGGGCAGGGACGCCCGTTGAAACGCGCGAACACCTCGATGGCGCACCTGTGGATCGCCGACCCGCTCAAGCCCAATGCGCTCGCGCGCATGTTCGCGACGCATCCGCCGATCCCCGAGCGCATCGAGCGGCTCCACGAGATGGGCGGACGCTTCTGATCCGTCCGTGCGCACGAGAGCGACGCGAGTCGTGACGATCCGTCTCAGCCTCGAGCAGGCGCGGCGCGCGGCGGTGAGCGCGCAGGCGCTGACCGCGGACCGCCCGAGCGGAATCGTGGAGACCATCGACGCGCTGACCGTCGTGAACATCGAGCCGACCGCGGCGATCGCCCCCTCGGCAGACCACATCCTGTGGTCGCGACTGGGCTGGCCGTACGAGCCCGCCGACCTCGCCCGGCTCGAGGAGCACGACCGCGCCGTGTTCGAGTGGGGCGGGTTCTACCGGACGATGGCGGATCTCGCGCTGCTGCTGCCCGACATGCGCAGGAATCCGCGCTCCGCCCATGCGCGGGACTGGCTGACGGCGAACGACGGCTTCCGCCGCGACGTGCTCGCACGACTGCGGGCAGAAGGGCCGCTCCGCCCGGCCGAGATCCCCGACACGGCACAGGTCTCGTGGCGCTCGTCGGGATGGACGAACAACCGCAACGCCCAGCAGATGCTCGAGATCCTGGTGATGTCGGGGGTCGCGGCGATCTCGTCGCGTGACGCCAAAGGACGCCGGTTCGATGTCGCCGAGCGTGTCTATCCACTCGATGTCCCCGTGCTCGGCGACGAGGAGGCCGCGCACGAGCGCGCGGAACGCCGCCTGGGCGCCCTCGGCATCGCGCGTCCCATGGGCCCGGCGCAGCCGGTCGAGCCGATCGCGGTCGGCGACGTCGGGGAGCCTGCCGTGGTCGAGGGCGTGCCGGGGCAGTGGCGCGTGGATCCGGCGGCACTGGCCGCCGCGGAGGACTTCCGTCCGAGAACGGCGCTGGTGTCTCCGTTCGACCGGCTCGTCTTCGATCGAGGCAGGCTCGCGGATCTGTTCGGCTTCGAGTACATCCTCGAGATGTACAAGCCCGCCGCCGCGCGGCGCTGGGGGTACTTCGCGCTGCCGATCCTGCACGGCGACCGGTTCATCGGGAAGCTCGACGCCCGGGCCGATCGCAAGGCGGGCGTCCTGACGGTGCACGCGGTCCATCAGGATGTGCCGTTCACCGACGAGATGACGACCGCCGTCGAGGCCGAGATCGCCGACCTGGCGCGCTGGCGGGGCTTCGAGGTGCGCTCCGGCTGACGTGCGGTGTGCCCGCGCAGGGCGTCAGCGGACCGCGAGCACCATCTGCCCGCCCGTGAACGACACGTCGCCGCGCAGCGTCCACCGGGTCGTCCGGTACGTGAACGCGTCGGTGCCGCCCGCCCGCGAGGGCCCGGTGACGGTCGCCACCAGCACGCCGTCCGGCGCCGTGAACGACTCCGCGTCCTCGGACAGCTCCAGAGCCGGATACTCTTCGATGCGGAACGCCACGCGCTCGAGGCTCTCGAGGTCGGCGGCCCACGGGATGCGGATGCCGCAGTGCTCCGGAACCGCGTCGGTCGTCGACGCGCACGCGTCCGCGTACGCGTCGAGCTGCCGCTGCGCGATCGTCGTGGCGTCATCGAGCACGGACGCCTCGACGGCGGCCGGCGCATCCCGCCCGGGGACGACCGCGACCGTGGCGTCGCCGCCGAGGATGTCGGCGGGGGCCGCGGCGACGGGGTAGACGGCCGGCAGCAGCGGATGCGCTTCACCGGCCGTCATCGTCACCCCGCCGACGAGGACGGTGTCGCCGAGCGTCGTCGTCGCGGTCACGGTTCCCAGGGCATCCGCCGAGAGGACCCATCCGCCGGGGGAGTCCACGAGCGAGATCGTCGCGACGCGGTCGTCGCCGCCGAGCTCGAACGCGATGTCGGCCGAGGCGGTGCCCCCCGATTCGCTGACCTCCTGCACACGCGGCGACGCGATGCGGGCGTCCGCGGCGTCGAAGGCCGCGGCGAGGTCCTCCGCATCCGCGGGCGGGTCGTCGATCAGCGCGAGGGCCGCCTGCCCGTCTCCCTCCTCCAGCGCCGCGAGGTACGCCTCGGCCGCATCCGCGGGTCCCGCCGGCCGCAGGAGCGCCCACGCCGCCACGCCGGCGGCGGCGAGGACGGCCGCCGACCCGACCGAGATCCCGATGATGGTCGCGCGCTTCACCGGACCACGCTAACCCGTCGGCTCGTCGTCTTCGAGCGCGACGGGCTCGCGCGCCGAGGCCTCGTGCCGCTGCGCCTCGGGCAGGG
This sequence comes from Microbacter sp. GSS18, assembly GCA_029319145.1. Taxonomy (NCBI): domain Bacteria; kingdom Pseudomonadati; phylum Bacteroidota; class Bacteroidia; order Bacteroidales; family Porphyromonadaceae; genus Microbacter; species Microbacter sp. GSS18. Next base: position 541,456 of record CP119753.1, read on the forward strand.
CACGTGCGAGATCGTCGACGGCGTCGCCCCACCGCGACACCGAGACGTGCTCCAGGCCCTGCCACGCCGCCGCGACCCGCAGCTCGCCGGCGATGCGCCCGGCGGCGTCGGCGGGCCGGCCGTGCTCCCACCATGCCGATTGGACGAGCAGCGTCGAGCGCGCACGATCCGCCTTCAGGTCGATGCGCCCCACGACATCGTCGCCGACCAGGACCGGCAGCGAGTAGTAGCCGAACCGGCGCTTGGCGGCCGGCGTGTAGATCTCGATGCGGTAGTCGAAGTCGAAGAGACGCTGCGCGCGGTCGCGGAACCAGACCATCGGGTCGAAGGGCGTCAGCAGGGCCGTCGCATCCACCCGTCGCGGGACGACGGCGTCGCGGTGCAGCCACGCCCGCGCGGGGCGGCCGGCCGACGTCCAGCCGTCGACGGCCACGGGGTGCAGGACCCCCGCGTCCTCGAGCTCGGAGACGGCGGTCATGACGGCGCGGCGGTCCTTGATGCGCCAGTAGTCGGCGAGATCCGATGCCGTCGCGACGCCGTAGGCGGCGGCGGCGCGGGCGACGAGTTCGCGGATCGCGTCCGCGCGGGGCACGGGGGCTGCGAGCACGTCGCGCGGGATCACGTCCTCGGCCAGCGCATACCGTCGCTCGAAGCCGCGGCGTCCCGCGATGGCGACGTCGCCGAACATCCACAGCAGCTCGAGGGCGTGCTTGACGACATCCCAATCCCACCACGGTCCGCGGCGGGCCTCCTTCGCGTCGTGCTCGATCTCGGCCGGGCGCAGCGGCCCCCGGTCGGCCAGCTCGTCGCGCACCCAGGCGACGATCTCGCGGTGGCGTCGGTACCAGCCGTCCGGCTGCTCGGCGTACTTCGCGCGATTGTCGTCCATGCGGAACCGGAAGAGCGCCCAGTCGCGTGCCGGGATGAACGCCGCGACGTGCGCGAGGTACTCCACGTACGGCGCCCGCCGCGCGAACAGCAGACGATCCAGCGCCGCGGGGTCGTACGGCCCCAGCCTCGAGAACAGCGGCATGTAATGGCTGCGGGCGAACACGTTGACCGAGTCGATCTGCAGCGTGCCCATGCGCGCCAGCGCGCCGTTGAGCTGTCGTGTCCCGGGGGCGGCGGGCCGGGGGCGCGCGAACCCCTGCGCGGCCAGGGCGACGGCTCGCGCCTGCTGCGCGCTCAGGCTGGATCTCACGGCCCCGAGCCTAGCCAGGACGACCGACTACGCTCCCGCACCATTCCCGCGGCGGTATGCGGCGCGCCTAGACTGGCGGGATGAGCGGCTCGGAGGACAAGCCTCGCGGATCGTGGTTCGGCGCTCTCGCCGACCGCAGCCGCATCGTCTCGTCCGAGATCGGCGAGACGATTCCGCGCGGGCTTCGCGTCGGGGCCGCCTACTCATGGCGGCTGCTGCTGATCGGCGCGGCCGTCGCCGTCGCCGTCTGGCTCGTCATCCAGCTGAAGCTGCTCGTGATCCCGCTGCTGGTGGCGATCCTCATCACGGCGCTGCTGTCGCCCGCCTTCGACTGGATGCTGCGTCATCGCATCCCGCGGTGGCTCGCCATCATCGTCTCGGTCGTCGGCACGCTGGCGATCGTGACCGGACTGCTGTGGCTGGCGGTGTGGCAGATCACGCAGCAATGGCAGTCGGTGCAGACCCGCACCGGGGATGCCATCGACGGGCTGCGTCAGTACCTCATCGACGGTCCGCTGCATCTGACGGCGGATCAGATCGACGGGCTGCTCGGCCAGGCGTGGACCTTCATGCAGCAGCAGGCCGAGCTGCTGTGGACGGGCGCGCTCGCGATCGGCACGACGATCGGCCACGTCGGCACGGGCGTGCTGCTGGCGCTGTTCATCCTGATCACGCTGCTGGCCGACGGCGCCGGCATCTGGCGCTGGACGACGAGGCTCTTCCCGCGGGCGGCCCGTCCCGCCGTGGACGGCGCGGCGCGCGCCGGATGGTGGACCGTCAAGAACTACGCCCGCACGCAGCTGCTCGTCGCCACGATCGACGCCATCGGCATCGGGCTCGGTGCGTTCCTGCTCGGTGTGCCGCTGGCGATCCCGATCGGCGTGCTGGTGTTCCTCGGCGCGTTCGTGCCCTTCATCGGCGCCATCGTGACCGGTGCCCTGGCGGTCTTCCTCGCACTCGTCTACAACGGTCCGTGGATCGCTTTCTGGATGCTCGTCGTCGTGCTCGCCGTCCAGCAGATCGAGGGCCACATCCTCCAGCCGCTGCTGATGGGCTCGGCCGTCAAGGTCCACCCGCTCGCGGTGGTGCTCGTGGTCGCCGGCGGCGCGCTCATCGCCGGGATCCCGGGGGCCCTGTTCGCCGTTCCCATCGCGGCCTTCGTCAACGTCGTCGGCGTCTATCTCGGCGAGCGCGCCTGGGAGACAGGCGCCCGCCCCGAACCGGAGGACCTCATATGGGCCACCGTCCCACGCTCCAGGAGAACCGCGCGTGACCGCTGACCACTCCACCGTCCCCGCCCCGCCCGTGCCGGGACCGGCCGACTTCGACGACGCCGCCGCGGCTCTGTCCGGCCTCATTCTCCGCACGCCCCTCGAGGAGTCGCGCAGCCTCGAGGACGTGCTCGGCGTGCCGGTCCACCTCAAGCTCGAGAACCTCCAGCGGACGGGCTCCTTCAAGATCCGCGGCGCCACGTATCGTCTGTCGCGGCTGACGCCCGAGGAGCGCCAGCGCGGAGTCGTGGCGGCATCGGCGGGCAATCACGCGCAGGGCGTGGCCCTGGCGGCCAAGGCGCTGGGCATCCCTGCCACCATCTTCATGCCGCTGGGCGTGCCCGTGCCCAAGCTCCTGGCCACGCGGGGCTACGGCGCCGACGTCGTGCTCGAGGGCGCGACCGTCGAGACTCCGCTGCGGCTCGCAGCGGAGTTCGCCGAGCGCACCGGAGCGGTGTTCATCCACCCGTTCGACCACCCCGACGTCATCGCGGGACAGGGAACCCTCGGGCTCGAACTGATGGACGACCTCCCCGACCTCGAGACGCTCGTGCTCGGGATCGGCGGCGGCGGCCTGCTCGCGGGCGTCGCGGCGGCGGCGAAGGCCCGGGCGGCCCAGCGCGGCCGCACCCTGCGGGTCATCGGCGTCCAGGCCGAGAACTCCGCTCCCTACCCCGAGTCGCTGCGGGCGGGGCATCCGGTCGAGATCGAGACGTCGCCGACGATCGCCGACGGCATCGCCGTGGCACGCCCCGGAGACCTGCCGTTCCGCATGATCAGCGAGCTCGTCGACGACGTGGTCACGGTCACCGACGACGACATCGCGCGCGCACTCCTGATGCTGCTGGAGCGCGCCAAGCAGGTCGTGGAGCCCGCGGGAGCCGTGGGCGTGGCCGCGATCCTGGCGGGCAAGGTGACGGCGGCGGGCCCCACGGCCGCCGTGCTGTCGGGCGGCAACATCGATCCGCTGCTGCTGCAGCGGGTCGTCGCGCACGGTCTGGCGGCGTCCGGCCGCTACATGACGCTGCAGATCCCGCTGCCCGATCGTCCGGGACAGCTCGCGCGCGTGTCCGAGCTGCTCGCTCTGGCGGGAGCCAACGTCATCGAGGTCCTCCACACCCGTCACGGGCAGGGGCTCCAGATCAGCGACGTGATCCTGCAGCTCAGTGTCGAGACGCGAGGCGAGGAGCACCGCGCGCACGTGATCTCGGTGCTCGAGAACGCCGGCTTCGTGCCGCGCGTGATGCCGGACTGAGACCCCCCGGGCGCTGCGCGCGCCCGGGGCCGGTCTCACTGGCCGTTGTAGGTCTCGACCTTGATGATCTCGACGGCGATGGAGCGTCCGTTGGGGGCCGTGTACGAGGTCTTGTCGCCCTCCTTGAGGCCCATGATGGCCGAGCCCAGCGGGCTCGCCTCGCTGTAGACGTCGAGCTCGCTTCCGGCGGCGATCTCGCGGTTGCCCAGCAGGAAGACCTCTTCGCCGCCGGCGATCGTGGCGGTCACGACGGTGCCGGACTCGACGGTGCCGGTGCTCTCGGGCGCGTCGCCCACGCTGGCGTTCTTCAGCAGCGCCTGCAGCGTGCGGATGCGCGCCTCCTGCTTGCCCTGCTCGTCCTTCGCGGCGTGGTAACCGCCGTTCTCCTTGAGGTCGCCCTCCTCGCGAGCCGCTTCGATGCGCTTGGCGATCTCATCGCGCCCGGTCGTGGAGAGGTGCTCGAGCTCGGCCGCGAGCCGGTCGTAGGCATCCTGGGTGAGGAACGTCACCTGAGCGTCGTTGGACACGTCTGACTCCTTCGGTTGCGGATGGGCCCAGGCGCGCAGCCGGGGCCCGGATATCAAAACGCCCCGGCTCCCGCCAGGGCGTCTCGTCAGGTCGTTGGCGATACCTTACGTCACCCAGCAGGAGTTGACCAAACCGGTCGTGGCGACGCCGGTGGTCGAGAGCACCTCGCGGAAGGCCCGGGCGGGGAGGTCGGATGCCGGGTACTCGACGACCTTCCACCCGACGATGCCGTGCTCGACGTCCTGCGCCTCGAGCGCGCAGGCGATGGAACGGCCGACCGGTCCCGAGAACTGGAAGCTGACGGCGACGGAGTGCTCGTCGACGACCTCGAAGCCCGAGGTGTCGGCGTCGACGGCGTCGACGTTCGCCGTGAAGATCGACCACCCGACCGCTCCGAAGCCGACGACCGCGAGCACGATCACGGCGGCGACGATCCAGCGCGTCGCGCCCGGCCGGGTGCGGCCGTAGCGCTCATCGAGCATCTCGGGTGTCGTCATGCGGGGTCCGATCCGAACATTAGGCTGGGAGCACCAGCCTACGCGCTGCCGCGCGCCGCCCCGGCGGGCGTGCGGCCCCGATCGAGGACACCATGCACCTGCCCGCTTCCGCCGTCTCCGTCACCATGACACCCACGCCCGAGGTCGATCCCGATCTGGTGACGCCGGGCGTCTGGGGCTTCGCGATCATCGTCTTCATCGCCCTCGCGGTCATCCTTCTGATCTGGGACATGCTGCGCCGCATCCGGCGCGGGCGTGTGCGGGCCGAGATCGCCGAGGAGCTCGATGCCGAGGAGGCCGCGCGCGCCGAGGAGACCCCGCGCGACGGCGACGCCGCGGACGGGGCGGACCCGGAGGGATCGCAGGAGCGCGGCTGACGCCCGACCCGGCCGGAACGGATCGCCGCCGCGCCCTCAGCCGCCGTGGTAGGCGGGATGGAGGGCGATCAGCAGGCACGCCGTCCAGTGGCACAGGAACGCCAGCACGGTGCACACGTGGAAGATCTCGTGGAAGCCGAAGTGGCCCGGCCACGGGTTCGGGCGCTTGAGGGCGTAGACGACGGCTCCGGCGGTGTACAGCAGGCCGCCGACGACCACGAGCACCATCATGGCGACGTTGGCCTCGAGGAGGTCGACGAGGTACATCACGGCCGCCCACCCGAGCACGAGGTAGAGCGCGACGTACAGCCACCGCGGGGCGTGGATCCAGAACACGCGGAAGAAGATCCCCAGGATCGCACCTCCCCACACGAGCGCCAGCAGGATGACCGACTTCTCGGTGGGCAGGGCGAGCACCGCGATCGGCGTGTAGGTGCCGGCGATCAGCAGCAGGATGTTGGCGTGGTCGATGCGCTTGAGCACAGCCTTCGTCCGCGGGCCCCAATTGAAGCGGTGGTAGAGCGCCGAGTTGCCGAACAGCAGCAGGGACGTGGCCATGAAGATGGCCGACGCCGCCTTCGCCGGTCCGCCCTGTGCGAGGACGATCAGCACGACGCCGGCGGCGATGGCGACGGGGAAGGTCACCGCGTGGATCCAGCCGCGCCAGCTCGGCTTGATCTCGACGGCCGCGTCCGCGGCCGCGGCGTCCATCAGCGGCAGGACGGGGACCTCGGGGGCGGCGGGGAGGCCGCGGCGTCGACTCATGGTCCCAGGCTAGGCCCTCCCGCATGCCGCGCGGCGCACATACTCGGTCGCACAGAAAGTGACACTGAGTACCACATCGCACGAGGACCCGCGGTGAGGAGTACCGTACTCGTGTGTCGCACGCGTCATCGAAGGAGGGGAGAGGCCCTCTCTATCGCCTCTACATCGGCAGGCTCCGTCGCGAGCTCCGCTCCGTGGACGTGCCGCACCATGTCGCGATGATGATCGACGGCAACCGTCGCTGGGCGCGGCAGCTCGGCTATGACACCGCGGCGCACGGCCACCGCGCCGGTGCCGCCAAGATGCGGGAGTTCCTGCGGTGGTGCGACGAACTGGGCATCCCGGTCGTCTCGCTCTACCTGCTCTCCACCGACAACCTCACCAAGCGCGACTCGCGCGAACTGTCGGACCTGCTCGGCATCATCGCCGACCTCGCCGACGAGCTGTCGCGGGAACGGGACTGGCGCATCCAGCACGTCGGCCGCGCCGACCTGCTGCCCCCCGATCTCGCGGCGGTCCTGGCGGCCGCCGAGCAGCGCACGAGCGGCAACACCGGCCTCCACGTGAACCTCGCGGTGGCCTACGGGGGCCGCGGCGAGATCGTCGACGCCGTCCGCAGCATCATCGCCGAGCACGGCGGCGTGGGCGGCTCGCTCGAGGAGCTCGCCGAGAACCTCACGCCCGAGCAGATCGGGGAGCATCTCTACACCGGCGGACTGCCCGATCCCGACCTCGTGATCCGGACCTCCGGCGAACAGCGGCTGAGCGACTTCCTGCTGTGGCAGAGCGCGCATTCGGAGTTCTACTTCGTCGAGGCCCTGGGCCCGGATCTGCGCGAAGTGGACTTCCTGCGCGCGATCCGCGACTACGCCACGCGCGACCGCCGCTACGGCGGCTAGCGGATCGGCGGGGCGAGCGGGCCGTTCGACCCCCTCGGGCAGTCGGCCCTGCGTGCCAGAATGTGACCGTGACGGATATGGAGTCGTTCCTCGGTTCGTTCGACGGTGAGCCGGGATACCTGGACTGGGCCGCGTTCGGCCCGCTCGCGCCGGCGGTGCGCACCGAGGCGACCGCCGACACCGAGCTGCTGGGATCGGGGCGCCCGACGAGCATCGGCATGGTGGCCGACAACGCGCGCGAGGCGCGCGGCCTCGTCGCCGAGCTGATGGGCGTGGAGGCCGATCAGGTCGTGCTGCAGCCGTCGACCACGCATGGGCTCATGCAGGCGATCTACGGCGTCGCCGGGGGTCTGCTGGTCGGCCGGGGCGAGTACCCGAGCCTCACCGTCACGGCCGTGCGCGCCGCCGACGCGCTCGGATCGCTCCAGGTGCAGTGGATGGAGCCCGAGGACGGCATGGTGACCCCGGACGTCGTGCGTGCCGCGCTCACCGACGACACACGAGCGCTCGCGGTGAGCCTGGTGGACTTCCGCACGGGCTACCGCGCCGATCTGACGGCGCTGCGCGATGTCATCGGCGACCGGCTCCTGATCGTCGACGCGATGCAGGGATTCGGCGTCATCGAGGCGGACTGGACGGCCGCGGACGTCGTGTGCGGCAACGGCTACAAGTGGGTGCGCGCGGGACGGGGCACCGGATTCGCCTGGTTCGGCGAGCGCGCTCTGGAGCGCGTCGCACCGGTGCTGTCCGGCTTCGCGGGCGCCGACGGCGACCTGCCCGTCGACGTCGTCCCCCAGCCCTCGCCGTCGGCGCGCGCGTTCACGGTCTCGAATCCCGATGCGCTGGCCGCCGCACGTCTGGTGGCGGCGCTGCGGCCCATCATCGACGTCGGCGTCGAGGCGATCGAGGACGAGATCGCGGCGCGCACCGGCGACGTCATCCACATCGCCGACCGGTACGACGTCCCCGTCGTCACGCCGCGCGACGCCGGTCGCCGCGCCGGGATCGTGACGCTCGCCCCGGCTCCTCAGGACGCCGCCCCGCTGGCGGCGTCGCTCAGCAACCACGGGCTCACCGTCACCGTCCGCTCGGGCCTCGTGCGCGTCTCGCCGCACGTCGGCACGGGCGCGAACACGCTGCGTCTGTTCGGCGACGCGCTCGCCGCCTTCTCGTCAGCGCGCGTGTGGTGACACCGGACCGGGGGGGCCGGTCCCGTTAACCGGACTGTAACCCACCCGCCGCGTGTCGGAATCCTACGGAGGCTGTTCGCGTCGTAGTTTCAAGGCATCGGGCAAGGCGCCCGGTCGAGTCGGCCTCACGGATCGCGACTCGTGGCCCATGGTCGACTCGATACTGACCGGGTGAACCACCCGGGGCGGGAGTGGGTTGTGACCATAGGAGCACCACAGGAGCAGCGCGATCGGAGCCTCGAGGAGGAGGTGGACGAGAGCGGCGTCGAGCTCATGACCTATGTTCTCGACACGTCGGTCCTCCTGAGCGATCCGCGCGCGTTCTTCCGGTTCGCAGAACACAACGTCGTGATCCCCGTCGTGGTGATCACCGAACTCGAAGGCAAGCGGCACGACCCCGAGATCGGCTATTTCGCACGGCAGGCGCTGCGCCACCTGGACGAACTCCGCATCGAGCACGGACGCCTCGACTTCCCGGTCCCGGTGGGCGCGGGCGGCACCCTGCGCGTCGAGCTGACCAACACGGATGCGAGCGTGCTGCCGGCCGGCATGCGCCTGGGCGACAACGACAGCCGCATCCTCGCCGTCGCGATGCACCTCGCCCGCGACGGTCAGGACGTCACCGTCGTGTCGAAGGATCTGCCGATGCGTGTGAAGGCCGCCTCGATCGGCGTGACCGCCGAGGAGTACCTCGCCGAGCAGGCTGTCGACTCCGGCTGGACCGGGATCGCCGCGATCGACGTCTCGGGCGACGAGATCAGCGACCTCTACGAGACCGAGGTCGCCTCCAGCGACGACGTCAGGGGACTCCCCGTCAACACCGGCCTCATCGTGCACTCCGAGCGCGGTTCGGCGCTCGGCCGCGTCACGGGGGACGGCGACTTCCGCCTGGTGCGCGGCGACCGCGAAGTGTTCGGCCTGCACGGCCGCTCGGCCGAGCAGCGCATCGCGATCGACCTGCTGCTCGACCCCGACGTCGGCATCGTCTCGCTCGGCGGACGCGCCGGCACCGGCAAGTCGGCGCTCGCGCTGTGCGCCGGCCTCGAGGCGGTCCTCGAGCGCCAGCAGCAGAAGAAGATCATCGTCTTCCGGCCGCTGTTCGCCGTGGGAGGTCAGGAGCTCGGCTACCTGCCGGGAGACCAGCAGGAGAAGATGAACCCGTGGGGCCAGGCGGTCTACGACACGCTCGGCAGCGTCGTGTCGACGAATGTGCTCGACGAGGTGCTCGAGCGGGGACTCCTCGAAGTCCTTCCCCTCACGCACATCCGCGGACGATCGCTGCACGACTCGTTCGTCATCGTCGACGAGGCGCAGTCGCTCGAGCGGAACGTGCTGCTGACCGTGCTGAGCCGCATCGGCCAGAACTCGCGGGTCGTGCTCACCCATGACGTGGGACAGCGCGACAATCTGCGCGTCGGACGCCACGACGGCGTCGCCTCGGTCATCGAGACGCTGAAGGGGCAGGGGCTGTTCGGACACGTGACCCTGACCCGCTCCGAGCGCTCTGCGATCGCCGCGCTCGTGACGGATCTGCTCGAAGCGGGAGAACTGGCCTGATGGCAGGTCCGCGGGGGTCGGGATCGCGCATCCCGGCCCCCGCGGACGGCGACCGGCGGCGTGCCCGTCCGGTCGCGGCGCGCATGAGAGGGTTCTCATGCGAAAGCGTCAGGACCGCGGCTCGGCGTCTGAGACGATGGAGGGGTTGCGCTCGCTCGGGCGCACTGAAGGGATGCTCGTGGACGGTCGACGGAGGCTCGCCCTCGGCGCCGCGGCCACCGTCACTGCGAGTATCGGCCTGATGGTCGCGGTCGCGATGAGCGGCGCGGTCGCACTCGACGACGTCTCCGGCGAGGCCGTCGGGCACGGCGGAGTCGTCGTTCCCCGGGCGACCGCGGATCCGCTGGCCCCCGAGGCTTCCGAGACACCGGTCCCAGCGACGACCGAGGCGGCCCCGGCGGCGGCCCCCGAGCGCTCGTCCGGCACGTCCGAGACGGTTCCGGCGCCGGCGCCGATCGAGGTGGCGACGGTCCCCGCCGTCGACGATCTGGCCGAGTGGGACGCCGCCACCCTCCGCGCGTGGGCCGAGGACCACGACTGGAGCGATGCGCGCACCGAGCGATGGATCGCCGGCATCGACCGCCTGCGCGGCGGCCTCGAGAAGCGGCTGTCCCGCTGGGCCTCCGAAGAGAACCTCGTCACCGACTCGTCCGGCTGGTCTTCCGGCCACGGGAACGGTGGCCATTGGACCCAATCGCGCGTTTCCCCAGAACGTCGCGATTGATGAGGCCGGATCTCCCCATGCCGGCCGCCCGGCCCCCGGTGTCCCCCAGCACCGGGGGCCACCTCTCTCACTCCCAGCGGTAGCCGGCGCCCCGCACGGTCACGATGTGGTGCGCGCCGAGCTTGCCGCGCAGGTAGCGCACGTACACATCGACGACGTTCGAGCCCGGATCGAAGTCCAGCCCCCACACCCGGCTGAGCAGCATGTCGCGTGTGAGCACCTGCCCGGCGTTGCGCAGGAACTGCTCGGCGAGCGCGAACTCGCGCGAGGACAGCTCGACGTCGCGTCCGGCCACGTTCGCGCGCCGCGCCAGCACGTCCAGGACGACGTCGCCGTGCGACAGGGCGACATCGGGCGACTGCTCGCGCAGGCGCGAGCGCACGCGGGCGAGCAGCTCCTCGACGGTGAAGGGCTTCGGGATGTAGTCGTTCGCGCCCGCGTCGAGCCCCGCCACGGTGTCGCGTGTGCTGGTGCGCGCCGTGAGCATGATGATCGGCACGGAGCTGCCCGCGGTGCGGATGCGGTGCAGCACCTCGAAGCCGTCCATCGTGGGCAGCCCCACGTCGAGCAGCACGAGGTCCGCGGCGCCGGACAGGGCCGCGTCGAGTCCCGCGGCGCCGTCCTCGACGGTGCGTGTGTCGTAGCCGTCGTTCTGGAGACCGCGCGCCACGAAGGATGCGATGCCGGGTTCGTCTTCGACGATGAGGATGCGTGTCACTCGGACGCCTTCCGCTGCAGGACGACGTCGCCGGCGCGCACCGGACCGGCCACGCCCGTCGCGGCGGCCGGCAGGTGGATCGTGAAGGTCGCGCCGCCGCCGGGGGTGTCGGTGATGCGGCATGCTCCGCCGTGGGTCCTCACGATCGCGTCCACGATGGCCAGGCCCAGTCCGGAGCCGCCGACGTCGCGTCGCGTATCGGCCCGGTCGAACCGGCGGAAGATGCTGAAGCGGGCCGCCGGGGCGATGCCGGGGCCGTGGTCGCGGACCCACAGCCGAGCGCCGGTGTCGTCGAGTTCGCTGCCGATCTCGATGGGAGCGCCGGTCGGCGTGTACTTCGCGGCGTTCTCCGCGAGCTGCAGCCAGGCCTGCAGCAGGCGATCGGCGTCGCCGCGGGCGATGCCGTCTGCGGTCCTCTCGATCGCCCACGTGTGGCCGGGGATGACGGTCACGAGCTCTCCCAGACGCCCGGTGAGGGCTCCCAGGTCGACCTCGCCCATCGTGTACGCGTCGTCCTCGGCGGCCGCGAGCAGATCGATGTCGGCCACCAGACGCGACATGCGATCGAGCTCCGCGATGCCGAGGTCGCGCGTCGCGGCGACGTCGGACGAATCGCCCGGGTCCATCAGCTCGAGGTGCCCGCGCACGATCGTGATGGGCGTCTTCAGCTCGTGCCTGACGTCGTCGAGCAGTCGGCGCTGATCATCCACCGAGCCCTCGAGCCGGTCGAGCATCGAGTTCACGGTGCGCGAGAGGTCGGCGATGTCGTCGTCGCCGTCGGCCTTCAGACGCGGCGAGAGGTCGTCGAGCGTGATGGCGCTCGCGGCCTCGCGCAGGTGGCGGATCGGCCGCAGCAGCCGCTGAGCGACGAACCAGCCGACCACGCCGGCGGCCAGCAGCACCACGGCGGTGGCGATCGCGTACGTACGCATCGCAGCGGTCACCGGCGCGAGCTCCCCCCCGAGATCGACCGCGCGCACGTACACGCCGCTGTGCAGGTCGCCCGGGACGCTCACCGGGATGGCGATGTAGCGCAGGGCGCCCGCCGCGGTCGCCGCTGTCCCCTGGACCGTGCCGCCTCTCTCGGCCGTCTCGCGGACGGCGCGCTCGATGATCGGATCGTCGTCGGGGATCACGAAGCCCGACAGCGTTGCGGGGCGGAAGCGCGCGACGCCGTCGATGATCGCGATCGAGCCCTCGTTGCGCGCCGGGACGAGGCGCGCGACGACGTCGTGCAGGTAGTCCTCGACCGTGGTGTAATCGTCGACCGCGATGGTCTCGGACGCGGTCCCGGTTCCCACGATCTGCGCGACGTCGCCGCCGATCCCGGCGACGGTCTGCAGCCGGTCGACCTGCTGCTCCAGCCGCGCATCGACCTCGTCCAGCACGAGGCCCCACTGGACGACGAAGGTGATGGCTCCCACGATCGCCAAGCCGATGCCGGCGACCGCGAGGATCGCCGCGAGGATCTTCGCGGCCGCCGACAGGGGTCGCTCCGGCGCGGCCTTCTCCGGGCCTCTCGGTCGGGTCGGGATGCGCGGCACGAGGAGGCGGGACTCAGCCGGGGTGGGTCATCGAGAGCAGGTCGAGCTTGGAGTCGAGCTGCTCGAGCGTGAGCTCACCGCGCTCGACGTAGCCGAGGTCGAGAACCGCCTCGCGCACCGTGATGCCCTTGGCGACGGAGTGCTTCGCGATCTTCGCCGCCGCCTCGTAGCCGATGAGCTTGTTCAGCGGCGTGACGATCGAGGGCGACATGCCCGCGTAGGCGGCGGCACGCTCGACGTCCGCCTCGAGACCGTCGATCGTCTTGTCGGCGAGAACCCGCATGGCGTTCGACAGCAGGCGGATCGACTCCAGGAGCGCCGTCCCCATGACCGGGATCGCCACGTTCAGCTCGAACGATCCCGAGGCGCCGGCCCACGCGACCGTGGCGTCGTTGCCGATGACGCGGGCGCAGACCATGAGTGTCGCCTCGGGGACGACGGGGTTCACCTTGCCGGGCATGATCGAGGAGCCGGGCTGCAGATCGGGGATGTGCAGCTCGCCGAGTCCGGTGTTCGGACCCGAGCCCATCCACCGCAGGTCGTTGTTGATCTTCGTGAGCGACACGGCGATCGTGCGCAGCGCGCCCGAGGTCTCGACCAGGCCGTCACGGTTCGCCTGCGCCTCGAAGTGGTCCTTGGCCTCGGTGATCGGCAGCTCGGTCTCGGCGGCCAGCAGCTCGATGACCTTCTGCGGGAAGCCCAGCGGCGTGTTGATGCCGGTGCCGGTGGCGGTGCCGCCGAGCGGGACCTCGCCGACGCGGGGGATGGCGGCCTGGACGCGCTCGATGCCCAGACGCATCTGGCGCGCGTACCCGCCGAACTCCTGGCCGAGCGTGACGGGCGTGGCGTCCATGAGGTGGGTGCGCCCCGACTTCACGACGTCCTTCCACAGCTCGGCCTTCGTCTCGAGCGCGACCGACAGGTGGTCCAGCGCCGGGATGAGGTCGTCGATGAGGGCCTGGGTGACGGCGATGTGCACCGACGTGGGGAAGACGTCGTTGGACGACTGCGACGCGTTGACGTGGTCGTTGGGGTGCACGGGCGAGCCGAGCCGTGCCGTGGCGAGGTTGGCGAGCACCTCGTTCATGTTCATGTTCGACGACGTGCCCGAGCCGGTCTGGTACGTGTCGACGGGGAAGTGCGCATCGTGGACACCGGTGACGACCTCGTCCGCCGCAGCGGCGATGGCGTCGGCGACGTCGGCGGCCAGCACGCCGAGGTCCCTGTTGGCCAGGGCGGCCGCCTTCTTGATGCGCGCCAGCGCGGCGATCTGCGTGGACTCCAGGCCCTTCCCCGAGATCGGGAAGTTCTCCACGGCGCGCTGGGTCTGCGCGCTGTAGAGCGCGGCGGCGGGGACTCGCACCTCGCCCATGGTGTCGTGCTCGATGCGGTATTCGATGTCGGTCACGTCGTCGTTCCTCCGAATGATGGGTGTGTCAGTTGTCTTCGTCGGGCAGGCCCACGGCGAGGTCCGGCACGGCGGTGCCCTCGGCGAGCCGATAGTTCGCGCCCACGATCGCCAGGCGCCCCGAGGCGACCGCGTCGCTGATGAGCTCTGACGAGTGCAGGAGCTCGCCGACGGTGTCGCGCAGGTGCTCGCGGCCGACCTCTTCTGCGTTGGCCGCCGCGCCCGAGCCGTTCTTGCGGATGACGCGGCGCACGGCCGGGACGATCGGCGCGATCTGGCGCCAGATGTGGGCGGGCAGCGGCGGGGCGTCCAGCTGAGTGCTCTCGATGGCCGCGCCCACGGCGCCGCACGCGTCGTGACCGAGCACGACGATCAGGGGGACCTCGAGGACGGCGACGGCGTACTCCAGGCTGCCGACCACCGAGTCCGAGATGACCTGGCCCGCGTTGCGCACGACGAAGAGGTCGCCGAGGCCCTGATCGAAGATGATCTCGGCGGCCAGGCGCGAGTCCGCGCAGCCGAACAGGGCGGCGCGCGGACGCTGCCCGCCCGCCAGCTCGCTGCGTCGCTCGACGTCCTGGCGCGGGTGCCGGGGCTGCCCCGACACGAAGCGCTCGTTGCCCTCGATCATCTCCTGCCAGGCCTCGGCCGGCAGCGGCTGGATCACGCTCACTCGCCCTCCTCGCGAATCTCTCGCACGTCTTCGGCGACCGATGCCGCCGCTGTCTCGAGCGTCTCGTCCGAGACGGCTCCGTACACCATCACGATGTCGGGCCCGGCCTGCGTCGCCAGCGCTCCCGACACATTGCCCGCGCGGGAAGGGTCGCGGATGTCGTACCGGTCCCACACGATGCCGTCGATCGTCACGGTCTCGCCGACGTCCGCGCCGCTGAGCACGCGCGTCGGCCAGGCGGGGTCGGCGTCGAAGCCCTGGGCGACGCGCAGGAATCCTCGGGCGGGCGCATACACGACGGTCCACGCGCGGACCGAGTCGCCGGTCACCGACGCGGCGTTCACGCGCCAGTCGGCGGGGGCGTCGGGCACCACCACCGTGCGGCCCTGAGCCGCCGAGACGCCCTCGGCGACGGCGGCGACGTCGATCGGCTCGGGTTCGGGGGGCGTGCCCCGAGGCACGGCGAGGATCACGATCGCCACCACGGCGACCGTGACGACGAGCGCGGCGAGGAGGTTGCGCACGTTCTGGCTCGACCGGTAGACCCGCGAGGACTCGGCCTTGCGGGCAGCCGTCTCATCGGGCGTCTCGGGGCGGCCCAGCTCGGCGACGACGCGAGGTCCGCGCGCCATCATGCGTCCTCCCCGTCGGCGCCCGCTCGGGCCTCGTCCAGGCGGCGCTTGGCACCCACCAGCCAGGCCTCGCAGCGGGCGGCGAGCGCTTCACCGCGCTCCCACAGCGCCAGCGACTGCTCGAGCGTCGGCGCTCCCTGCTCGAGCTCGGCGACGACGCGCACGAGCTCGTCGCGCGCCTGCTCGAACGTCATCGCCGCGACGTCGACGGCGGGTTCGCGCGAGTCGGTCATCTCTCCATCCTATTCGCCCGTGGGACCCTCGCCTGCGGCCGGGTCCGGGGCCTCGGGGGCGGCCGCCTCGCCGGTCGAACGCGCCCCGAACCTGCCCTCGGCGACGGTCACCAGGAGCTCCTCGCCGGCGGGGGCCTGCGCGGCCACGCGCACGATCGCGCCGTCTTCGCGCTGGGCGATGGCGTATCCGCGCGCGAGCGTGGACGCCGGTGACAGCGCGCGCAGCGTGGCCGTGAGCTCTGCCGCCCGACGGCCGTGCGCGTCCAGATCGCGGCTCATGCGCTCGCGTCCGCGAGCGCTCAGCAGATGGATCTCGTGCGAACGGGCGGTGAGCATGGATGCCGGATCGCGCAGCACCGGTCGCGACCGCAGCTGCTCGAGACCGGCGATGTCGTGCACCACCCGCTGCGTCAGCCGGGTGGTCAGGCGTGCGCGCAGCTGCGCCACGAGGGCGCGCTGCTCGGCGACGTCGGGGACGACGCGCTTCGCGGCATCCGTGGGTGTGGAGGCGCGCACGTCGGCGACGTCGTCGAGCAGCGGATGGTCGTTCTCGTGCCCGATCGCGCTGACCACGGGAGTGGATGCCGCCGCCACGGCGCGCAGCAGGCGCTCGTCGCTGAACCCGAGCAGGCTCTGCGGGTCGCCTCCGCCGCGCGCGATGACGATGACGTCGACCTCGGGGTCCGCGTCGAGCGCCGTGAGCGCCGCGATCGTCTCGGGCACGCACCGCTCGCCCTGCACGGCGGCGTGGCGCGTGCGGAAGCGCACGTGCGGCCAGCGCAGCTCGGCGTTGCGGTGCACGTCCTTCTCGGCATCCGATCTCTCACCCGTGATGAGGCCGATCAGGTGCGGCAGGAAGGGGAGCGGCTTCTTGCGCGCCGCATCGAACAGCCCTTCGGCGCGCAGCTGGGCGCGCAGGCGCTCGAGACGCTCGAGCTGATCGCCGAGGCCCACGTGCCGCATCGCCGAGACGGCGAACGTCAGATCCCCGGTCTTGATGAAGTAGTCGGCCTTGACGCACGCGATGACGTGGTCGCCGACCTTCAGGTCCGCCGGCAGCCGCTGGCGCGTCGACGACCAGATGCGGAACGAGATCGTCGAGTCGGTCACGAGATCCTTGAGACGCCCGAAGACGTTGCCGCCGCGGACGTTCCACGACGTGATCTCTCCCTCGACCCACACGGAGCCCCAGCCCTGGATGAAGCCCCGGATGGTGTCGTTCAGCCGGGCGACCGACGTGGGAGCCTCGGCGGTGGAGGCCCGGGGGGCGACCGAGTCCGGCGGCGGCGCCTCGCCGGGCACGGCGGCGGGCTCGAAGGTGGTCATCGTCCTCCTGCGGTGTGCGGGCGGTGCTCGTCGGGCCGGGTCGAGGTCTCGCACGTAGAATCGTCAGCGTGACTTCCTCCTCAGCGAACCCGGCCGTCCGCATGCCCGTGCCGCGAATCCCGAAGCGGCGCGAGCGCCTTCAGGATATCCCGGTGCCCGGACGCAAGCGGGTGCTGCTGGCCTCGCCCCGCGGCTACTGCGCGGGCGTGGACCGCGCCGTCATCGCGGTCGAGAAGGCGCTCGAGCGCTTCGGGGCCCCCGTGTACGTCCGCAAACAGATCGTCCACAACATCCACGTCGTGACCGAACTCGAGGAGAAGGGCGCGATCTTCGTCGAGGAGGTCGACGAGGTGCCCGAGGGCGCTCACGTCGTCTTCAGCGCCCACGGCGTGTCGCCGGCGGTCGTGAACGCCGCTTCCGACCGTCGCCTGCAGGCGATCGACGCCACGTGCCCGCTGGTCACGAAGGTGCACCGCGAGGCCGTGCGCTTCGCGCGCGACGACTTCGAGATCCTCCTGATCGGTCACGACGGCCACGAGGAGGTCGAGGGCACCGCCGGCGAGGCACCCGATCACGTCACCGTCGTGAACTCGCCCGAGGAGGCGGCGACGGTCGAGGTGAAGGACCCGTCCAAGGTCGTGTGGCTGTCGCAGACCACGCTCTCGGTCGACGAGACGATGGAGACCGTGCGGCGCCTGCGCGAGCGGTTCCCCGAACTCCAGGACCCGCCGTCGGACGACATCTGCTATGCCACGCAGAACCGCCAGGTCGCGATCAAGAAGGTCGCCAAGGACGCCGACCTGGTCATCGTGGTCGGCTCGTCGAACTCGTCCAACAGCGTGCGCCTGGTCGAGGTCGCGATGGAGTACGGCGCCAAGGCCGCGCACCGCGTCGACTACGCCGACGAGATCCAGCAGTCGTGGCTCGACGGCGTCACCACCGTCGGCGTCACCAGCGGCGCATCCGTTCCGGACGTTCTCGTCCAGCAGGTGCTCGAGGACCTCGCGTACGCCGGGTTCCGCGACGTCGAGGAGGTGCGCACGGCGGAGGAGGACCTCATGTTCTCGCTGCCGAAGGAGCTGCGTCAGGACTCCGAGGCGCGCCGCGGCGGCCGCTCCGCCGGACGGGTGACCGCGTGAGCGAGTCCTCCGGCGACCCGCGTCCGCGACCCCGGTACGGCGAGTACGCCACCCCCGAGGAGCAGCGGGCACGCATCCAGGTGCCCGACCCGGCTCTCATGGAGCCGGTGCCGGTGGCATCGCCGGAGCCGGCCGCGCCGGCGGAGCCGACGCCCGCGTCCCCGGCACCGCGGCGCGGCGCGGGCCGCACGGCCGACCGCATCGCGACGTGGGCGCTGCTGGGGTACGGCTTCTTCACGGTGCTGTCGTCGGTGTCGGCGCTGGCGGACTACGGCTCCTTCGCCGCGACGTTCCTGGATCTGCTCGGCGTCGACGCCCAGCTCGCCGATCCTGCGGCTGGACGGGGCTGGGGGATCGCCGCGGCCATCGTGCTGGCGGTCGGCTGGGTGCTCACCGCGGTGCTGTCGTGGGCCGGCCTGCGGGCCGGGCGCGTGAGCTTCTGGATCCCGATCGTGGGGGGCATCGTGTCCAACATCGCCTCGGGGACGCTGATGCTGGTGCCGATCATGTCGGATCCGGCCGTGTGGGACGCGCTGCTCGCGACCGTCGGCTGACAGACTCGAGGCATGACCTCCTCGGGAACCCTGCTCGCCGTCTGCGTCGTGCGCGAGCTGCGCGCCGACCCCGGCAGCGTCGGCGTGACCGCGATCGACAAGTCGTCGGTCGCCGGACCCGTGCGCGTCGGGCCCTACGGCGTATACGCCGACGTGCAGGCGGATCGCAGGCACCACGGCGGCTTCGACAAGGCGCTCTACGCCTACGGGCAGGACGACGCCGACTTCTGGTCCGCGCAGCTCGGCCGTGAGCTCGCGCCGGGGTTCTTCGGCGAGAACCTGCGTGTGACGGGGTTCGACGTCAACGCGTCGCGCATCGGCGACGTGTGGCGCATCGGCGAGAGCGTCGAAGTCGCGGTGACGATGCCGCGCACCCCCTGCCAGACCTTCGCCCGCTGGGTGGGCGGCGACGACGAGCGCGGGTGGGTCAAGCGCTTCTCGTCCGAGCGCCGGCTCGGACCGTACCTGCGGGTTCTCCGTGGCGGGCGCATCCGGGCCGGCGACGACGTGGTCGTCGTCGCCTCCGATCCGGATGCACCGGGTCTGCTCGACCGCTACGTCGACCCCGAGTGAGCCGGTCCGGTCGGGAGCGCGCGGCCCAGCCGCATCAGCCGACCACGCCCGACCACACCGCACGCGCCCCGCTGTCGCCCACGAGGACGACCATCACGAGGGAGCCCGCGCCGACCGCGAACGCGAGCGCGCCGAGCGCGATGACGACTCCGTGCGCCCAGCGGCGCGACCGTACTCGCACGCGCGCGTCCGCATAGCGGAACCACGCCCACTGGCCGGCCGCGACGACGAACAGCGCGATCGTCCATGGCAGCAGCGCCTGCCCGAAGGCCTGGTGGCGCTGGACCGCCGGGAGCGGGCCGACCACCTCGGCCAGGGCCCGCCCGGCGGCGGCCGTGATCGGGACCAGGATCAGGACGGCCACCGCGGCCGCCGGGGTCACGATGCCGAGCCGCCGGCGCGCGGCGGGCCACACCGTGCCCAGCCACAGCGCGAGCACCGTGAGCGGGATCAGGACCACGACGGCGTGCACCAGGAGCGGATGGGCCGGGAGCCCCGCCACCTCGAAGATGCCGGTGTCTGCGAAAAGGGTCATACTCGTGACAACGGTGCGGCGGCCGCCGCGGTTCACGGTGAACCTTCCGGGCTCGCCCGTCGTGTTCCCTTCGGGGAGGTCCGCATGGGCGATGACGATGAGACGCGACTGAGCGCGCTCTACGACGCGCACGCGGCACCGCTGTGGCGGTATACCGTCTCGCTGACCGGCGACCCGTCCGGAGCCGACGACGTCGTCCAGGAGACCCTCCTGCGGGCCTGGCGCACACCGCGCATCCTGGAGGAGGAGCCGGCCGCGGCCCGCGCGTGGATCTTCACCGTCGCGCGGCACCTCGTCATCGACGACGCCCGCAGCGCGCGCCGCCGCCACGAGACACCGGTCGCCGAGACGCCCGAGCGCGCAACCGCCGACGCCACCGACGCGCTGTTCGAGTCGCTCCTCGTGCAGGACGCCTTGGCCGCCATCACGCCCGATCATCGGGCGGTCGTTGTGCGCGCCTACTATCGCGGCATGACCGTCGCGCAGATGGCCGACGAGCTCGACATCCCCGAGGGCACCGTCAAGTCGCGCCTCCACTACGGTCTGCGCGGGCTGCGGCTCGCGCTGCAGGAGAGAGGGGTGACGCGGTGAACGAGGACCACCCCCGGTTCGCGCAGTGGGATGCCGCCTACGTGCTCGGAGCGCTGAGCCCGGCCGATCGCCGCCTGTTCGAGGCGCACCTCGAGCAGTGCGCCGTGTGCCGGGGATCGATCGGCGAGATCGCTCCGACGCTGGGGCTGCTCTCGCGCCTGACCCGCGACCAGGCGGAGGCGATCCCGGACGAGGCGGGACCGGATGAGTCCGCGCGCGGGCGGTTCGTCGCACGCGCGGCGCAGCAGGCCCGGCGGCGGCGAGCGCTCGCCCGGTCGTCGGTGATGGCGGCGGCCGCCGCCGTGGTCGTGTTCGTCGTGCTCGCCGTCGCGATCGCGATCGTGCCCGCGCTGCGCGGGATCCAGGTCGTGGCGCTCGAGCCGGTCGCCGCCGTGCCCGTCACCGCGACGGTGGAGCTGGTGGACGCGGCGTGGGGCACGCGGATCGAGGTGGAGTGCAGCTACGACGGGGACGGGGCGGATGCTCCCGAGGACGGCTGGCCGTATGCACTGGTGGTCACCGCCGCCGACGGGACCGAAGAAGAGGTCTCGACGTGGCGCGCGCTGCCCGGGGCGACGGCGCGCGTGAGCGCGGGGACCGCCGTCGACACCGGCGACATCGTCGCGATCGAGATCCGCGCCGTCGTCTCCGGACGCGTGCTCATGCGCGCCGACATCCCCGCGGGCTGAACCGCGCCGGGCGCCGTCTCGTGTTCACATCGGCGGCCGCCGTCCGGCGGTCGTCCGACCGAGGGAGATACACATGAGATCGCGCATCACCACGGCCGTCGTCTCGGCGACCGTCATCCTGCTCGCGCTCGCGGGCTGCACGTCGACCACCGCCGCTGATCCGGAGCCGGCGCCGGCGCAGACCTCGCAGGCGGAGGAGCCCGCGCCCGCCTCGGAGGTGGTGCTGCAGGTCGCCGACTCGGATCTCGGCGAGATCGTCGTGGACGGAGACGGCATGACCGTCTACATGTTCGACAGCGACAGCCAGGGGGGTGACGTGAGCACGTGCGAAGGGCAGTGCGCGGCGAACTGGCCCGCCGTGGGCGCCGCCGAGGGCGTGCCCGACGTCGACGGCGTCACGGGGGAGCTCGGCACCATCGCGGGCGTCGACGGTCAGCCGCAGCTGACCCTCAACGGGTGGCCGCTGTACTACTTCGCCGGGGATGCAGCCCCCGGCGACGTCAACGGCCAGGGGGTCAACGGCGTGTGGTGGGTGCTGAATCCCGCCGGTGAACGCCAGGCGGAATGACCCGGCACAGGCAGAGGGGCTGCGTCGACGGGTCGACGCAGCCCCTCTGCCTGTCCGTGCGTCAGACGCCGAGGCTCTTGCCGGCCGAGCCGAGCTGCTGGGTGGCCTCGACGACGCGGGCCGCCATCGCCTTCTCGGCGACCTTGCCCCACGCGCGCGGGTCGTAGAGCTTCTTGTTGCCGACTTCGCCGTCGAGCTTCAGCACGCCGTCGTAGTTGGCGAACATGTAGCCGGCGATCGACCGCGTGAACGCGTACTGCGTGTCGGTGTCGATGTTCATCTTCACCACGCCGTTGGCGACCGCGAGCGCGATCTCCTCCTCGGTGGAGCCGCTTCCGCCGTGGAAGACGAGGTCGAGGGGCTTGGCGCCGGTGCCGAACTTCGCCGCGATGCCCTCCTGGATCTCGCCGAGCAGCTCGGGGCGGAGCTTGACGTTGCCGGGCTTGTAGACGCCGTGGACGTTGCCGAACGTGAGCGCCGAGATGTATCGGCCGTTCTCGCCGAGACCCAGGGCCTCGACGGCCTTGGTCACGTCGCCGACCGTCGTGTACAGCGCCTCGTTCGAGCCCTCGTGCTTCACGCCGTCCTCTTCGCCGCCGACCACGCCGACCTCGATCTCGAGGATGGCGTTGATGTTCTTCATGCGGGGGAGGAGTTCCTTGGCGATGTCGATGTTCTCATCGAGGGGCACCGCGGATCCGTCCCACATGTGCGACTGGAAGATCGGCTCGCCGCCGGCCTTGACCTGCTCCTCGCTCGCGGCGAGAAGCGGCAGGACGAAGTCCTCGAGCGCGGGCTTGGGGCAGTGGTCGGTGTGGAGGGCGACCGTGATGGGGTAGTTCTTCGCGACCTCGGTCGCGAACTTGGCGAACGCCAGCGCGCCGGTCGCGCGGGCCTTGACGGACTGGCCGGCGAAGTAATCGGCGCCGCCGGTCGTGACCTGGATGATGCCGTCCGAGCCCGCCTCGGTCAGGCCCTGGAGGACGGCGTGGATGGTCTGCGAGCTCGAGACGTTGATCGCGGGGTAGGCGAATCCGCCGGCCTTCGCGCGATCGAGCATGTCTGCGTACTGATCAGGGGTGGCGACGGGCATGAGTGCTCCTTGGTCGTAGCGGTTCTGCAGGCTCACTCTAGCGAAGGCGGTCGGCGTCCCGAGCGGGACTTCGGTCCCGGACGTGGACGCCGACGTGCTCCGCATGACGCTCGGGAAAGAATCGCGATTCCTTCGTGTCAGGAGCGCCGCATCCGCGGCGCGGCGGAGGCATCCTGGATAGGCTGGCGACATGGTAAGTCTCACCGCGGATATGAGCCCGCTGCACCCCGATCGAAACCTCGCACTGGAGCTCGTCCGTGCCACCGAAGCCGCCTCGATTCGCGCGGTGCCGTTCATCGGACGGGGGGACAAGGAGGCCGCCGACGGCGCTGCGGTCGACGCGATGCGCGCGTTCTTCACGACGGTGAACTTCGACGGCACGATCGTGATCGGCGAGGGCGAGAAGGACGAGGCGCCCATGCTCTTCAACGGCGAGCGCGTCGGCAACGGGCGCGGCCCCAAGGCCGACGTCGCCGTCGACCCCATCGACGGCACGTCGCTGACGGCCGCCGGGCGCAACAACGCCCTCTCGGTGATCGCGGTGTCGGATGCCGGCACGATGCTCGACGCCTCGAGTGTCTTCTACATGGACAAGCTCGTCACGGGCCCCGCGGGCGTCGGGGTCGTGGACATCCGCCTGCCGGTCGGCGAGAACATCCGGCTCCTGGCGAAGGCGCTGGGCAAGCCCGTCGACGAGATCGTGGTGTCGGTGCTGAACCGCCCGCGTCACGAGCAGCTGATCGCCGACATCCGCGAGGCGGGTGCCGGGACGCGCCTCATGACGGACGGCGACGTCGCCGGCGGCATCAACGCCGCGCGCCACAATGCCCGCACCGACATGTGCGTCGGCATCGGCGGGAGCCCCGAGGGCATCGTGACCACGTGCGCGATCCAGGCGCTCGGCGGGCACATCCAGGGGCGTCTGTGGCCGCGCGACGACGACGAGCTGCAGAAGGGCAAGGACGCGGGCCTGAAGATGGACGGCCACGTGTACGAGGCCGACGAGATGGTCAAGAGCAAGAACACGATCTTCGTGGCCACCGGCGTGACCAACGGCGAGCTCGTCGCGGGTGTACGCCGCGAAGGCGGGTACGTGTACACCGAGAGCGTCGTGCTGCGCAGCGCGTCGGGCACGCTGCGCCGCATCACGTCGGAGCACCTCGTCTCGAAGTGGCTCTGAACGCTCTGCCGAGCTGAACGCGCGGGCGCGGCCGCGAGACGGCCGCGCCCGCTCTGTTCGCCACGGGACCGGTGCGACGGATGTGGCGATCGTCACCGCGTCGTGACCTGCCGTTCAGGCTTCTCTGGCACAATTGTGAGCGGTGTCAACGGAGACGCTCGTCTTTCTTCGATACTCAGGGGGGTCGTGATGTCCGCACAGAGCGGGACCGCACCGCAGACCGGCGCCATCGCCGTCGTCGCCGACGCCACCGACCCCGCACGTCGTCCCGACGTGTTGCTGCGCAAGCGCCGCGACGAGGGCCATGAGCTCAGTGCGTGGTGGATGGTCGGCGCCTTCGTCGGCGTCTCGGCCGCCGTCATCCTGCTGCTGAGCTTCATCCCCGGTGGCGCCTGACGCGAACGACCTCAGGTCACGGCTCCGCGTCGATCCGGGCTCGGACCTCATCCACGGCGGCTCGTGCGACGACGTCGAATGACCGGGAGCCGTCATCGACGGCGGCACCGTTCATGTCGTGGCGGTTCGTGTTCTCTCCGTCCGCGTTCTCGCCGCTCGGCAACCCGTCGAGGAGCTCGGCGGCGGTGAGCCGTCGCGGCGCCTTGTCGATCGGGCCGGGAGCGCCGAGCGCGTCGAGCTTGGTGTCGTCGACGCCGGGGAACTTCCGCGCCGTGACGAGCACGCGCGATTCCAGCGAGCCGACGAGCTTGTTGTAGCCGTCGACGGTGCGCTCGATCGCCCGTCGCAGGTCGTCGGCGTGGCCGGCGAGCGATCCGAGCCGCTCGTACAGCTGATTGCCGAGGTCGAACAGCGTGCGCGCCTCGTGCGAGACGTCCTGCTGCGTCCACGCGAAGGCCACCGTCTTCAGCACCGCCCACAGGTTGACCGGCGAGGCCAGCGCGACGCGCTTGCCGAAGGCGTAGTCCAGGAGCGTCGGGTCCTCCTCGAGCGCCGCCGCGAGCAGCGACTCGCTCGGGACGAAGCAGATGACGAACTCGGGACTCGCGCCGATGCCGTTCCAGTACGTCTTCTTCGCGAGAGAGTCGACATGGGACCGGACGGCGCGCACGTGCTTTTCGAGCAGCGTGCGCCGGCGATCGGCGTCGGCGCCGATCGCCGTGGGGGAGACGGCGCTGGCTTCGATGTAGGCGTCCAGCGGCACCTTGGCGTCGACGGCGATCGCCTTGTCTCCGGGCAGCCGGATGACCATGTCGGGACGTCCGGCACCGGCATCCGTCGTGATCGACGACTGCAGGTCGAAGTCGACGTGGCGCGTGAGGCCCGCAGCCTCGACGACGCGCCGCAGCTGCGTCTCGCCCCACACCCCGCGCGTCGTCCCCGACCGGAGTGCGCCCGCCAGTGATTCGGTGGTCGCCCGCAGCGCCTCGTCGCTCTCGTGCGCCCGCCGGAGCTGCTCGGCGAGCGAGCCGAACTGGGCCGTGCGATCGCGCTCGAGCCGGTCGACCTTCGCCTGCATCGACTCGAGCGTCTGCTGCACGGGCGAGAGTGCGCGCAGCACCGTCTGCTCGCGGCGTTCGCGTTCGTCGCGCACGGCCTGCTCGGCACGCGTCTGCGATGCGAGCTCGCGATACAGCTGCTGCTGATGCTCGAGCTGCGCCTGGACGCCCTGCCGGGTCGCTTCGGCCGCGGCCAGTCGCGTGCGCAGCTCGGCATCGTCGCGCGCTGCGCGAGCGGCGCCGCGCGCGAGCCCGACCGCCCAGCCCGCGAGCGCGCCGAGGATGAGACTGCCGATGACGAGGCCTGCGACGGCGAGTGGATCCATGTCCGCCAGCCTGCCCCAGGCCTCCGACATCGCCGCGCAGACGCCCCGGGGGCGCCGGTCGCGGGACCGATCAGGCGACGGCCGTCGAGAACGCGGTCGTCGCGGGGGCGTCGGCGACGGCGATCCGGGACACGCGGATCCGCGCGGCCTCGGCGAGGTCGTCGAGGTCGTCCACGCCGAGACGGCCGGCGATGTCGATCATGACGTGCGCGCACGCGAGCGCGTCGGCGGTGGCATTGTGGTGCGCGAACTCGGCGAACCCGGCTTCGGCGGCGACGAACGGCAGCCGGTACGAATCCAGGTCGTACACGCGGCGCGCCGCCTGCAGGCTGCACGCGTACCGGTACGGCGGGACGAGGTCGCCGCACGCCTCGGACGCGCGCTTGAGCACCGCCATGTCGAAGCCGGCGTTGTGGGCCACGAGCACATCCGCGCCCGCGAACGCCGTGAGGTCGGCGAGCTGCTCGCTCCAGCCCTTGGCGTCCTGCACGTCGGCTTCGCGGATGCCGTGGATGCGCGTGTTCAGCTCGAAGAACCGGTCGTAGCCGGCGGGCGGCCGGATCAGCCAGCCGGTCTGGGCCACGACGCGTCCGGCGCGGACGCGGACGAGGCCGACGGCGCACGCGGACGCATTGCTGGAGTTCGCCGTCTCGAAGTCGATCGCGGTGAAGTCCAGGGGCACGACTCCACTCTCGCCCGGACGGCGCGACGGGCTCGCGAGGCGCGCCGTCGTGGCAGGGACCGGCGCCGAAGACGGCGACGGGGGAGCCGATCGCGCCTAGGCTCGGTGCATGGCCGGTCGTGAAGAGCTCTCGAGATCGTTCGGAGCGGTCGCCGACGTGTACGAGTCCGGACGCCCGGAGTACCCGTCCGAGGCGGTCGCCTGGCTGCTCGAGCCCGTGCGGCGGGAGGGGCGCGTGCTGCGGGTGGCCGACGTCGGAGCCGGCACCGGAAAGCTCACGCGCGTCGCGGTCGAGTTCGGCGCCCAGGTCGTCGCGGTCGACCCCGACCCGGCGATGCTCGCCGCGCTGCGCGAGCAGGTGATCGGCGTGCCGACGTTCGTGGGGTCGGCGGAGTCGATGCCGCTGCCCGACCATTCCCTGGACGCGCTGCTGTACGGCCAGGCGTGGCATTGGGTCGAGCCCGGCGCGGCGTCGGCCGAGGCGGCGCGTGTGCTGCGCGCCGGCGGAGTGCTGGGCTTGATCTGGAATGTCCGCGACGAACGCGAACTGTGGGTGCGGCGCCTCAACGCGGTCATGAAGGGCAGTCGCGCCGAGCAGATGCTCGCCGCCGGCGACCCGCCCGTGGCGGCGCCGTTCGACGGCGTCGAGCACGCCCGATGGAGCTGGAGGCGCGCCATGACCCGCGACGAGCTGTTCGCGCTGGCCCGGTCGCGCAGTCACGTCATCACGGCATCCGAGAGCGAACGGGCGCGGATCGAGGACGGTCTCGAGCTGCTGCTCGACGAGGTCGGGGCCGTCGGCGACGACCCCGTCGAGTTGCCCTACGTCACCCACGCGTACCGCGCGGTGCGGCCGTGAGCCCGCGCGCGATGGCGGTCGTCGACGGGGCGTGCCCGTGACCATCCGCGCGGTGTTCTTCGACCTCGACGGCACCCTGCTGCGCGACGACCGGATGTCGTCCGTCATCGAGGCGGTCGCCTTCGACCTGGCGCGGACGCATCCGCAGCTGCGGGTGCGGACGCTGCTCGCGCGGCAGCACCAGGTCTGGCAGGAGCACTGGGACGAGGCCGGAGAGGACTGGCTGCTCGGCCGCATCCCCGCGGATGCCGTGACGCGCGAGGTGTGGCGGCGCACCCTGGCCTCCCTGGGCGTCGACGACCCGGCTGTCGTGGAGCGCGCCGTCGCGATGCACATGGCGGCCGAGGAGGAGTCGCACACCCTGTACGAGGAGTCCGCGGACGTGCTCGCCGCGCTCCGCGAGCGGGGCCTGCTGCTCGGCCTGATCACGAACGGCGCGAGCGACCTCCAGCGCGCGAAGATCCGCGCGGCCGGCATCGAGGACGCGTTCGACACGGTGCTCGTGTCGGGCGAGCTCGGCGTGCTCAAACCCACCGAGGAGATCTTCCAGCAGGGCCTTCGGCGGCTGGACGTCGCGGCATCCGAGGCGCTGCACGTCGGCGACAACCTGGAGTCGGATGTGGCCGGCGCCCGGGGAGCGGGGCTGCGCGCGGTCTGGGTCGATCGCCGCTGCACGCGCCACGTCGTGCCGGGGGCCTCGATGGCCGACGCGATCGTCTCGGACCTGAACGGACTGCTCCCGCTGCTGGAGTGACCGGCGGCGGCTCCCGCCCCGATGCCGCCATCGGCACGGGTCGCGGCATCCGTCGACGTAGACTGGGTGCCCGTGGCTCTCACCATCGGAATCGTCGGACTCCCGAATGTCGGCAAGTCGACCCTCTTCAACGCCCTGACCAAGAACCAGGTTCTCGCGGCGAACTATCCGTTCGCGACGATCGAGCCGAACATCGGGGTCGTGAACCTGCCGGACTCGCGCCTGGCCACGCTCGCCGAGATCTTCCACAGCGAGCGCATCCTCCCCGCGGCCGTGTCCTTCGTCGACATCGCGGGAATCGTGCGCGGTGCCAGCGAGGGCGAGGGCCTGGGCAACAAGTTCCTGGCCAACATCCGCGAGGCGGACGCGATCGCCCAGGTCGTACGCGGCTTCAGCGACGACGACGTGGTGCACGTCGACGGCGCGGTGAACCCCGCCGGCGACATGGAGACGATCAACGCCGAGCTGCAGCTGGCCGATCTCGAGACGCTCGAGAAGGCGATCACGCGCTACGAGAAGGAAGTGAAGGGCAAGAAGCTCGACCCCTCCGTCCTCGCCGCCGCCGTGGCTGCGAAGGACGCGCTCGAGCGGGGCGTGCTGCTGTCGGCATCCGGCATCGACCTGTCGCCGATCAAGGAGCTGGGGCTGCTGACGGCCAAGCCCTTCATCTTCGTCTTCAACGTCGACGAGGGCGTGCTGACGGATGCCGCGCGCAAGGCCGAGCTCGAGGCGCTCGTCGCGCCCGCGAAGGCGATCTTCCTCGACGCGAAGATCGAGTCGGAGCTCATCGATCTCGACCCCGAGGACGCCGCCGAGCTGCTGGCCTCCACCGGGCAGGAGGAATCGGGGCTCGACCAGCTCGCGCGCATCGGGTTCGACACCCTCGGGCTGCAGACGTACCTGACGGCGGGCCCGAAGGAGGCGCGCGCCTGGACGATCGGCAAGGGCTGGAAGGCGCCGCAGGCCGCCGGGGTCATCCACACCGACTTCGAGAAGGGCTTCATCAAGGCCGAGGTCATCTCGTTCGAGGACCTCGTGGCCACGGGCTCCGTCGTCGAGGCCCGCGCGAAGGGCAAGGCCCGCCTCGAGGGCAAGGACTACGTCATGCAGGACGGCGACGTCGTGGAGTTCCGCTTCAACGTGTGAGACCGCGCCGAGCGTCGGCCGGTGGATCCCGGCCGGCACGGACGACCCGGCCCGCCCGCACTGGCGGCACGGTCCGCGCGCTGGCAGGATCGGGGCATGATCCACGGCGATCCCGCCCTCGCGCTCGTGTTCCGCGACGATGACGGGCGCTGGCGCGTCCAGCTCGAGGATGCCGCGGGCGACCCGCTCTGGAGCGAGGACCTGCCGCGCGAGGCGCTCGACGCCGCCGACGCGGTGGCGGCGGCGGAGGTGCTGCTCGCCGAGCAGGGCCACGCGCCCCTCTTCGAACCGCACGAGGAGGAGCCCGGCGTATGGGCGGCTGTGCTGGGAGACGCCGGGCCGGAGGGCTGAGGCACGGAGCGCGTCCGGGCGAGCGCGCGGGCCCCGCGCGGATCCACCGCCTCCGGGCCGGCGAAGTTGAGGTGGAACGTGCACGCGGGAGATGATGAAGTCGCCACCCCCGCCCCGAAAGACCCGCAATGAGCGACACCACCACCTTCGAGCCCGACGGCCGCGCCATCCCCTACGTCGACGAGGGCAGCGGCCCCGCGATCGTGCTCGTGCCCGGCATGGGGCTGAACGTCCGCTACCTCGGGCCCCTCGCCGGAGCGCTGATCGAGGAGGACTTCCGCATCGTCCGGATCGGCTCTCGCCACGGTGCGACGCAGGCCGGCGTCACGATGCACGATCTGGCACAGGACGTCGTCGACGTCATGGACCACATCGGCCTCGCAAGCGCGTGGGTCGGCGGCCACGCCTTCGGCGGCGCGATCGCACGGACCGTCTCGCTCGACCACGACGGTCGCGCCAGCGGGGTCCTGCTGCTCGGCGTCGAGGCCGCGGACACCCACGAGTCCGACCTGTCGGAGCTCCCGCCGAACGCACGCGACACGGAGGTCGAGGCCATGCAGCTCGCGGCGCGCGAGGCCACCCCCGTGGAGGAGTGGGCGGGACTGGCAGCGGGTGTGCCGGTGCTCGTCGTGCAGGGCACGGCGGACACCATCACGCCGCCCGCGAACGGCGATGCCCTCCAGGCGTCCGCGCCCGACCGCGTGAGCGTCGTGCGCATCGACGGGGGCGGCCATCTGTTCCCCGCCACCCACATCGGCGAGACGGCATGGCCCATCGAGGACTACCTCGACTGGGACTGATCAGGCCTCCCTCGGATGAAGCCGACACGCCTGGCGGCGGGATCGAAGGGTCTCGGTGCCGGGCGCTGCCTGGAGGAGCGTCGCGCCGAGTAGAGCAGGGGGGAATGGGCGGCGACGTGTGCGCAAGCGGACGGCCGGAATCACCCGCCGCTCGCGAACGGAGAGAGCGGCCACGTGATCTCGGCGAGCACCCGTTGGCCCTCGACGCTCGGGTGGAAGTAGTCGGAGGTCGACACGTCCTTGGACTCGAAGACGTAGCCCGCGACTCGCCCGTCATCGTAGGTGCAGGTGGGGAACTTGCCGCACTCGGTGGCGAGCGCGGAGTTGTACTCGTCGACCCGATCCTGAACCGCGCCTCTCCGCTCCATGTCCGCCTGCCTCGTACTGGAGGGATTGGCGAGCATCGACTGGCAGATGCCGGCCGTCGACCAGATGAACCGTGCTGCCCACTTGCTCTTGGAGACCTCCCACATCCGGTACAGGTTGGGGACGCTCGCCACGAAGATCTGGACGTTGTCTCGATCTTCGCCGGTGGTGAAGGTCTCGAGGGCATCGTAGATGCGCTGGGCGTAGATGTCCGGGTCCGTCATCTCGGCGACGGTACTCGTGCACGCGTCGTTCGCGCCGATCTCGATGGTCATGTAGTCCGCCCCCGCGGCCACGGCCGCGGCGACCTGGGGCGCCAGATCAGCGGACGATGCCCCGACGACGGCCAGGTTCGTCGCCGTCACGTTCGACTGCAACGTGTCCTCCAGACGCAGGAGGTGGGAGTTCACGGTGGTCGAGGTGCCCGTCGCCCAGCTGTACTGCGGATATGAGCCGTATCCGGCCGCGTCGTAGGCGACCGTGATGGAGTCGCCGACGGCAGCCATCATGGACACCGATGGTGCGGGTGGGGGCGGTGGCGGGGTGGCCGGCATCGGGGCGGTGAACTCGAGCGTCGAGTCGTCGGAGAACGTCAGGGTGATCGTGACGTCGGTGGGCAGCGGGTCCGGGAGGCCGGAGAGCCTGATGTGGTAGCCGTCGAGCGCGAGGGCGAGGGTGCCGTCAACGGTGCCGTCGCCGCTCGGGATCGCGAAGCCGCTGACCGCACCTGTGCTGTCGTACAGTTCGGCCGTCGCGGGGTCGGCGGACGCCGACGAGATCGTGATGGGTGCGGTGGACGAGTTCGAGATGTCGCCGAGCACGGCGTAGTCCGAGCCGGCGGCCTCGACAGTGGCGCCCGAGACCGTGATGGACTCGGCGAGGGGTGGGGGCGGTGGCGGGGTGGCCGGCATCGGGGCGGTGAACTCGAGCGTCGAGTCGTCGGAGAACGTCAGGGTGATCGTGACGTCGGTGGGCAGCGGGTCCGGGAGGCCGGAGAGCCTGATGTGGTAGCCGTCGAGCGCGAGGGCGAGGGTGCCGTCAACGGTGCCGTCGCCGCCCGGGATCGCGAAGCCGCTGACCGCACCTGTGCTGTCGTACAGTTCGGCCGTCGCGGGGTCGGCGGACGCCGACGAGATCGTGATGGGTGCGGTGGACGAGTTCGAGATGTCGCCGAGCACGGCGTAGTCCGAGCCGGCGGCCTCGACAGTGGCGCCCGAGACCGTGATGGACTCGGCGAGGGGTGGGGGCGGTGGCGGGGTGGCCGGCATCGGGGCGGTGAACTCGAGCGTCGAGTCGTCGGAGAACGTCAGGGTGATCGTGACGTCGGTGGGCAGCGGGTCCGGGAGGCCGGAGAGCCTGATGTGGTAGCCGTCGAGCGCGAGGGCGAGGGTGCCGTCAACGGTGCCGTCGCCGCCCGGGATCGCGAAGCCGCTGACCGCACCTGTGCTGTCGTACAGTTCGGCCGTCGCGGGGTCGGCGGACGCCGACGAGATCGTGATGGGTGCGGTGGACGAGTTCGAGATGTCGCCGAGCACGGCGTAGTCCGAGCCGGCGGCCTCGACAGTGGCGCCCGAGACCGTGATGGACTCGGCGAGGGGTGGGGGCGGTGGCGGGGTGGCCGGCATCGGGGCGGTGAACTCGAGCGTCGAGTCGTCTGAGAACGTCAGGGTGATGGTGACGTCGGTGGGCAGCGGGTCCGGGAGGTCGGAGAGCCTGATGTGGTAGCCGTCGAGCGCGAGGGCGAGGGTGCCGCGGGCTGGGACCACGAACTCAGTTTCCGCGCCGGTGGTCCCGTCCAGCAGCTGCGCCGTCGCACCGACGTCGGCCGACGCCGACACGATACTGATGTCGGTCTTGGACGAGTTCGAGATGTCGCCGAGCACCGCGTAGGCCGAGCCCGCCGCCTCGACAGTGGCTCCCGAGACCGTCGCGGCAGATGCGCTCGGCTTGCCCTTGCCCGCGGGCGGCGCGGCGACCGCGGGCGATGCGATCGCCGCAGTCGCGACGAGCGCGGCGAGCGAGAGGGTGGCGGCGAAGGCGACGAATCGCCCACTTCCATAGGCCATGTCGGCTCCTCGGTTCCCCAGTCGCGCGCACCCTTGCCCCCGTGCGCCCGTGATGCGCGTCATTGTCCTCTCGGCCGCGCGCGAGGTCAACGGGTGCACCTCAGCCGCCCGCGCGTGCGGCGCACTCCACGCACCGCTGCGCGGTGGGGCGCACCTCGAGGCGAGCGTCCGGGATCGCGCGGCCGCAGTCGACGCACACACCGTAAGCGCCGGCGCGAAGCCGTTCCTGCGCCTGCTGGATGTCGGAGAGCTCTGCGGCTGCGGCCGTGCGAAGCCCTTCCAGGCGCGACCATTCGGCGGAGAGGGTGTCGCCCTCGGGGTCGTGCTCGTCGTCGGCCGACTCCGCCGCACGCTCTCGGCGGAGTTCGGCGATCTCGTCTTCGAGCTGCGCGTGGCGGCGCTCGGCGCTCGCGCGGTGGTCGGCGAGGATGCGGGCGGCCGACGGCCCGCCGGTGTCGGACACGCAGACGAGGCTAGCCGACACCGCCGACCGCGTGCGGTGCGGCGTGCGCGCGGCAGTCGGCGCACCTCCGTGACGATCTGGCGGCGCACCGGGTCCGCGTGGCGGATCGTCTACCGCCCGGGGACCGAGGTCTGCGGCGACGGGGCCTGAGCGCGCCGTCCAGGGGTCTTCGCGCGCTTGGAGGGCTCAGGCCCGACTCGCCCGCGCTGAGGCCGTGAAGGTCACCTCGCTCCACAGTCCGCCCTCGTCGACGGTGACGTCCGGCCCCTCGGGGTCGTCGGCGCGGATGACGTGGGTGTCGAGCTCCTCCAGCTCGTCGAGCAGCTTGTGCTCGGGGATGGACGGCCACTGCGGAACCAGCCGGAAGGGCATCATCGCGACGTGCCCGCGGCCGAGGAGCTCCTCGGTGACGTACTCCTTGGGAGTGGCGTTGTGCGAGCCGTGGTGCCCGACTTTGTAGAAGGCCGGATCGGTCACGAGCGCCCGGGACTCGGGGTCGTCGAGCACATGCTTCCACGCGCCGTACTGCGAGTCGCCGACGAACACCAGTCGCGTGCCGTCGACATCGAGCACGAAGTAGACACTCGTGTTGTTCACGGCGCGCTCGAGAACCGAGGATGCCGCCAGCAGCTCATCGGCCTCGTCCGCGAGGGGGCTGAGATTCAGCGCCTTCTGCGCCTCTTGGAGCACTGACGGCACCTCGTCGTCCACCGCGCCGAACGGCACCGCGTAGGCCGGCTCGAAGGGCGGCTGGTCCTCGTCGTCCGCGAGCCGCTCCTCGGCCGTCAGTTGCAGCCACCGGACGGCCTTGGGCGGATTCATGCGCTTGAGGTCGTCGTGGTCGCGCGAGGGACCGAGAAGGTGGACGACGGTGCGGGGGATCGGCGTCGGCACCACGTTCTCCACCGGATCGACGGCCGGCACGTACCGCACGGTCGGGGTGTTCTTGAACGACAGCCCGTTCTGCCCCAGCAGACGATCGCGGGCGATGTCGTTGCCCGACGAGTTGGCCGCGAAGACCGCCGCCAGCGTGAGCGCGTCACGCGCGCGCGGGTCCTCGGCGGCGGCGAGCCGCTGCGACGCATCGCCGATGAGGGCGCTCAGCGCGTGGGCCGTCTGCACCTGCCCGGTTCGCAGCGCCCGGGCGTCGGCGTCGTCGGCGTCCTCGATGAACGGCACCCACACTTCGCCGACCTCGACTTCCTCCCACGCGGGATCGGCGAACCCGGCGATGTGGTCGGCGTGATGGTGCGTGGCGACCACGACGTCCAGGCGCGGCGGCGACCCGGCGGGGGAGACCGCGATCAGGTCGTCGATGATCGCCCGCACCGACTCGGCGATCGGGCGGGCCTGACTCGAGCGAGAGACACCGCAGTCCACCAGCATCCGCCACACCTTCTTCGACCGCGAGACCGTCACGACGAACGCATCGCCGAAGCCCACGTTGTACATGCGCACCGTCGCGGTCGTCCTGGTCTTGGTCATGACGCTTCCTCCTCGGTCGCGTCCTGCTGCTTCTCGTGCGGCGCGTCCTGAGCCTGCACCGCCTCGGCTGCGTGGAAGCGCGCGAAGTTCAGCCGGTTCACGGCGGGCTCTGTGAACCACGGCGTCAGCGGGTCGTCCTCGGCGACCTTCTCCTGCCAGTCCTCGAGGCGGCGGAGCCGCTCGACGCCCATCGCGTGGAAGTGCCGGACGACGTCCGAGCTCGTGTGACATCGATCGGCGATGTCGGCGATCAGCGCGATGAGCTCGTCCGCGCGCTTCTCGGCGTCGCGGGCGAGTGCGGCGGCCTCGTCGTGGGTCGGGTCCTCGGCGGCGAGCTGCGCGGCCTTCGCGGCCCTCGCAGCGGCCTCCGCCCGGCTCACGGCCGCGAACGGCAGGGGCTTGGGAACCAGATGCTCGACCGTTCCGCTCACACGGGCGATCACCGTCGTCGCGGCGTGGATCGGCACGCGCTCGGCCGTGCTCGCCTCGGCATCCTCGAGATCCTCGCGGCGCTGGACCAGCTGGACGACGGCGACCGGGCGGGACTGCCCGTCTGCGGCGTTGAGGTAGGCGACGTGGAAGCCCTTGACCTGGATGGCGTCGTCGGGGTCCAGCCCCAGCGCCGCCGCGTGTGCGCTCGCCCACCCGTGCAGCTCCGAAGCGATGTGGGCGGTGCGGTCGGCGGACTCGTCTGCCTCGCGCGACCCGTCGTCGCCGGAGCCGCGCTCGCTGACGTCGAGCCGGCGGGTGGCGTCGATGATCAGCGCGCTGAGGTCGGCGCGGCCGGGCCCGGTCGCGAGATTGAGCGGGTGGGCGGGCCTGTCCCATGCGAGCGCTTCATCGGCGAGGGACGTGACGCCGGTGGGACGGATGCCGCGGCGGCGCAGCGCCTCGACGAGCGTCGAGCGCAGGCGGTTATCGTCGTCGGGGAACAGTGCGCGGTCGGCGGTCACGATCGCCTTGACCACATCGCCGAGGGTCACGTCGACGACGGGAAGGAACTCGAAGGCGCGCACCACCATCCCGAGGAACCGGTCGGCCAGGCGCACCGCCTGCTTGGACGCGAGATCGACGAGGTCCGGCGGCAGGGCGCCCGGAGGCAGCACGCCGCTTCCGCCGGTCGCGAGACGCCGCAGGCCCGAGATGGCCTCCTTGTAGGTGTCGACGTACGCGTCGAACACGGCGGCGACGAAGCACGCACCGCGCGCGTGCGGCTCGGTCGCCTTCAGGAACGCGTCGGGAGTGCGCTTGCCCTTGACGGCGTTGCGCAGCGCTTCGCCGCGCCCCGTCGACTCGCCGAACTCCTTCGCCAAGTCCAGCAGCGCATCGGCCTGGCTGAGCTCGGCCCGCGAGGTCGCGATCGCGTCCGTGACCACTTCGGGGAACAGGAAGTGGTGGAACAGCGCGACGAGGTCGGCGAACGCCTCGTGCCACGCGTACACGTCGGGGTTCGTGGCGTGCTGATAGAGCGGGCGCTGACGGTTCACGATGGCGTGAGTGACCTCGTGGGCGATGATGTCGACCGACAGGCAGGTGAACATCAGCTGACCCGGCAGATTGGCCCCCGGGTCGCTCGCCGAGGCGCGGTAGTAGCCGAACAGCACGGCGTTTCGTGAGGGATCGAAGTAGGCGTTGCGGCCCTCGAAGGCGTGCGGGACGAGCCGCAGCCTCTCGTCCCCGATCCACCGGAACCGCTGCCCGCCGAATCGCTCGAACCGCTCGATGACGCTCATGGCCACCGCGTACACGATCTGCTGGTGCGTGCGCGGGTCGCTCTCGGAAGGTCGCATGCCCTGCTGGGCGAGGATGAACGGGTCGTTGAGGTCGACGGGCCGGTACCACACGCGGCGGGCCGGGTCGTAGTCGACGACGTCGACCAGGCCGCCGGCGGGCCCGGGCTGCAGGTCCGTCTCAAACGGGACGTCGACGCGCAGGTAGCGGCTCGTCAGCCGCGTCGACATCGGGTCGAAGGCGAACGCCCGAAGCACGCGCCGGCTGGGCGTCGGGACCGCGGGGGCGACGGGTGGTGCGTCGTCGACATCGGTGACCATGGTGACCTCCTCCTCGAGGGGCGAGAGCGGCCCGTGGCGTCCTCTGATACCAGGGGTACCAGACAAGCCCCCTACAGATCGCCCCAATCGTTGGCGGGGCTGATCATCCGCGCGACGGCGTCGCCCTCGATGACCAGAAGAATGAAGTCGACGCCGGTCGTGCCGGGTCTCATCAGCGACTCGGTGCCCGGGGCCTCGCGCACCTGCACGATCAGCGAATCCGGCAGGGCGCTGTCCTCGGTCGCGCCGAGGGCGATCGCGTCGGCGGTCGTCATGCCGACCTCCACCCCCTCGGTCGTGCGCAGCTCGAGCGGGCCCGCGGTCGCCGAGGCGATCCACACGGTCGCGGGTCCGTCGTCGATCACCGACACCGAGACGTCGCCCCAGTCGTAGAAGGTGATCGGGTAGCCCTGCGCATTCGGGACGCCGGCCGGCGTCGATCCGAGTGCGTCGCCGAGGAACGAGAGCATCCCCGCGCCGTCGTCGAACGTCGCCTGCCCCACCACGTCGCCGGCGCTGTCGACGAGGTCGACGCCGTCGACCGACACCTCGAGCGCGGCGGGCTCGGGCTCCGGGGTCGGAGCGGGGGATGCCGTGGCGGGCGGTGAGGCGGATGCCGTCGGCGCGGGAGGCTGGACGCAGGCGGAGAGCATCGCCGAGAGGAGCACGAGGACGACGGTCGAGGGAACGAGACGGATCGAACGGGCGACACTCACGGAGTCATCCGGTGGTCGATCGGGTGGTGGCGGCCGCGAGCGCGGAGATCGCAGCGAGCGTCACCGACGGGACGGGGCGAGACATGGTGGCTCCTGACGTGACTTTCGGCATGCGCCGCGCCCCCAGAGCTCGCGGCGACCGCGGGATCACGGCCGATTATTCTCCCCGGGCCGATGCCGGTCAACGGGCCGTGCGAGGATGGGGACATGCGTCGAAACCGAGCCCTCCGCGTCCTGCGCGGCTCGGTGGCGGCATCCGTGGCGACGTTCCTCGCGCTCATGTCCCATGTCGCCGGCGGGGGAGCCGCCCCCGGCTGGCTCGGCGTCGCCGTGCCCTGGGTGCTCTCGGTGGCGATCTGCACGCTGCTCGCGGGGCGCGCGCTCTCGCTCGTCCGGCTGGCTGTGGGCGTCATCGCCAGCCAGCTGCTCTTCCACGGCCTGTTCGTGCTCGGAGCGGTCGCGCCCGGTGCGACAGCGACCCCCGGCCACCACCACGGCGAAGCGCTCGTGCTGTCGGCCGAGGCGATCGGCGTCCCCCTGGCCGCCGATCCGCTGATGTGGATCGCGCACGGTATCGCGGCGATCATCACCATCGCCGCCCTGTACCGCGGCGAGCATGCCCTCGCGACGCTGCTGAGCCTCGCCGCTCGGCTGGGGTCGTGGTTCGGGCGCGCCGTGGCACGCGCGCTGGCACCCCTCACCCCCATCGGGCGGGGTGCGCGTCTGCATGTCGATGTCCGCCACCCGGCGGCTCCGCTCGGACTGCGCGGCGGCACCGTCTGCCGCCGCGGTCCACCGCTCCTCCCTGTGATCTGAGTCCTGCCGCACCGGCCCCGTCCCCGGGGTCGGTCCGTCGCGCCGCCCTCCGGCGGCCGATCCGCACACTCGCCCACGGGGAAGGTCCCACATGTCCGCCGTCCGTCTTCTGTCGCGCCTGGCCGCCGGCGCCGCGCTCGCCGCGGCGTTCGCGCTGGGCACCGCCGCTCCGGCATCCGCCCACGATGATCTCGTCCGCAGCGACCCGGCCGAGGATGCCGCGCTCGCCGCGGCGCCCGCCGAGGTCACTCTGGAGTTCTCCGACGAGGTGCTCACGATCGGTGCGGTGATCGTCGTCGCCGATGCGTCGGGCGCCGATTGGGTCGATGGCGAACTCGAGGTCCGCGAGGGCACCGTCGTGGCGCACCTGGCGGACGGGATGCCGGATGCCGGCTACGAGGTGCGCTGGCGCGTCGTGTCGGCCGACGGGCATCCCATCAGCGGCCTCATCCCGTTCACCGTGGGGGACGCCGATCCGCTCGTTCGCGATGCGTCCGCGGATGCGGCGGGCGGCTCCGGAGCCGGGGACGGCTCGGCCGCCGGCGCCACGCCGACTCAGATCACACAGGAGGGCGGCATCCCGCGTGTCGTCCTGATCGGCGGAGCCGGGGCGGCCGTGGCCGCCGCCGGATTCGCCGCCTTCACCCTCATCCGCCGCCGCGCGAGAGTCGCCGGCGGCTCCGACCCCTCGGCCGACGCGGCCGGGTCGGAAGACCGAAAGGAACTCCTGTGATCGCACGCACCACCCGCCTCGGCGCTCTCGCCCTCGCCGCCGCTCTCGCCCTGACCGGCTGCGCGAGCGGCTCGGCCGCCGACGCCGACACCGCCCCTGCCCTGGCCGAGGCCGACACCGTCACCGTCTCGGACGCGTGGGTGAAGGCCGCCGACGAGGGCATGACGGGCGCCTTCGCCGCGCTGACGAACGACGGCGCCGCCGACGTCACCGTCGTCGCGGCATCGACCGACGCGGCCGCGATGGTCGAGCTGCACGAGACGGCCATGGGCGACGACGGCGAGATGGCGATGAGCGAAGTCGACGGCGGCTTCCTCATCGCGGCGGGCGGCACCCGGGCGCTCGAGCCCGGTGCCGACCACATCATGCTGATGAGCCTCACCGGTCCGCTCGTGGCCGGCGACGAGGTCACCGTCACGCTGACGTTCGCCGACGAGTCCACGCTGGAGTTCACCGCCCCGGTGAAGGACTACACCGGCGCGAACGAGAACTACGTCGGCGGCGACGACACGGAGATGGACGAGTGAAGCGCTCCGACCGGGCACCGCGCCCCGGTCGGGCGGCGTCGACCCGGCGGCAGTTCCTCCTCGGAGGGGCTGTCGTCGGGGCCGGTGCCGCGGCGGCGATCGGGATCGACTACGCGCTGTCGGCAACGGATGCCGAGGCGACGGCCTCGGCGGCCGCGCCGCTGAACGGCACCGTCACGGTCCCGTTCCACGGGGTCCACCAGGCCGGGATCGACACCGACGCGCAGGCGCACGGCCTGTTCGTCGCGTTCGATCTGAACGACGACGTCGACCGCGACGGTCTCAGACGCCTCATGCGGATCCTCACCGACGATGCCCGTCGTCTCACGCAGGGCGAGCCGGCGCTGGCCGACTCCGAGCCGGAGCTCGCCGTCGCGCCGGCGCGGCTCACCGTCACCTTCGGATTCGGGCCCGGCTTCGTCGAGCGGGCCGGCGGCGAGGGCCCCGCGTGGCTGCGGCCGCTCCCCGCCTTCTCGATCGACCGGCTGGCGGGGACCCACGACGGCGGCGATCTGCTGCTGCAGATCGCCGCGGACGACGCCCTCACCGTCGCTCACGCCTCGCGCATGCTTCTGAAGGACGCCCGCAGCTTCGCCGCGGTTCGCTGGACCCAGATCGGCTTCCGTCGCGCGCACGGGTCGGTGGCCCCCGGCACGACGATGCGGAACCTCTTCGGCCAGGTCGACGGGACCGCGAACCCGGCACCCGGCACCGCGGACTTCGACCGCGTCGTGTGGAGCTCCGACGGCTGGCTCGCCGGAGGCACGGGCATGGTCGTCCGACGCATCGCCATGGACCTCGAAGGCTGGGACGAGCTGGACCGGCCGGGTCGCGAGCAGTCGGTCGGCCGCACGCTCGCCACGGGCGCGCCGCTGACCGGCACCGACGAGCACGACGAGCCCGACTTCGCCGCGACCGACGCGATCGGGTTCCCGGTGATCCCCGAGTTCTCGCACATGCGGCGGTCGCGCAGCGAGGACGGGTCCGAACGGATCTTCCGGCGGGGCTACAACTACGACGAGTCGCCGCCGACGGGGGAGATCTCCGACGCGGGCCTGGTGTTCGTGTCGTTCCAGGCCGATGTCGACCGCCAGTTCGTGCCCATCCAGAGGCGTCTGGACGAGCTCGACCTGCTGAACCGGTGGACGACGCCCATCGGCTCGGCGGTCTTCGCCATCCCGCCCGGATGCCGGGCGGACGGC
This sequence comes from Microbacter sp. GSS18, assembly GCA_029319145.1. Lineage (NCBI taxonomy): Bacteria > Pseudomonadati > Bacteroidota > Bacteroidia > Bacteroidales > Porphyromonadaceae > Microbacter > Microbacter sp. GSS18. The sequence continues at coordinate 581,973 of CP119753.1, forward strand.
TATGTCGGCGAGACGCTGCTGGCCTGATCTCCGGGGTGTCCGCGCATCCGCCCGGATGGCACCATGAGGTCATGCCGGAGTCTCCCGAGGTGGACGCGCTCGTCGGTTTCCTCGATGCCGCCCTCCGCGGGCGCCGCATCACCGGGATCGACGTGATGGAGTTCCGTGCCTGGAAGAGCCGCGACCGGCCGTCGACGTCGCTCGTGGGGGCTGTCGTGACGGGGGTCCGTCGCTTCGGCAAGCACGTCGCGCTGCTGACCGCGCGCGGCGATCTCGTGGTGAGTCTCGGACGCGCCGGATGGATGCGCGTGCGCCCGGCCGGGGACGAGGACGCTGCGGGCGAGGACGACTCTCCGGCCATCGTGCGGTTCGGCCTCGATGACGGCACGACGCTCGAGGCGACGGATGCGGGGGAGTGGCTGTCGATCGCCGTGTCCGCCGCCGACGATGCGGCCCAGGTCGACGCCGTCGCGCGGCTCGGCCCCGATCCGCTCGGTCCGGCGTACACGCGCGCGGACTTCGACCGCGCGCTGGGCGCGCGGCGCAAGCAGCTGAAGGCGCTGCTGCAGGAGCAGCAGAGCATCGCCGGAATCGGCAACGCGTACTCGGACGAGATCCTCCACACAGCGCGGCTGTCTCCGATCGCGCACGCCGCCGATCTCGACGCCGCCGAGCGGGACCGGCTCCACGATGCGGTCCGCTCGGTGCTCGCGGGTGCTGCCGCGGCGCGGCGCGGCATCCCGATCGCACAGCAGAAGGCGGCCAAGGTCGCAGCCATGCGCGTGCACGGGCGCACGGGGGAGCCCTGCCCGGTGTGCGGCACCGCGATCGCCGACATCCCGGGGTCGAAGGCCTCCGCCCAGTACTGCCCGGGGTGTCAGACCGGTGGTGTCCCGCTCAGTGGGTGAGATCCGGCGCCGCCGGCGCGCCCGCCCGCCGCGGGATGTGGTTGCATGGAGCGCATGTCGACGTCATCGCTTCCCACGCCTTCGCTCCAGCCCGTCCCCGACGAGAAGAACCTGCTCGCCTCCGACGAGGGCGCCTCGTGCTGCGGCGGCGGCTGCTGCGGCTGAGCATCGCGTCAGCGCGCCCCGCCCGGATCAGTGCGTCCCGGCGGGGAGCTCCTCGCCCGACTCGTCGGGCTTCCGGATCAGCGACGCGCTGATCAGCAGCGGCACCGAGACGATCGCGGCCAGCAGGAACGCCGCGTGCGTCCCGGCCACGCCCGCGGCCTGCTCGCCGAGATCCGCGGCCACGCCGGCCGCCGTGACGCCGGAGAAGATGGTCACCAGCAGGGCGATGCCCGCGGCGCCGCCCACCTGCTGTGTGGTCGCCAGCACGGCCGATCCGTACGAGTAGAACCGGCGGTCGAGCGACGCCAGGGAGGCCGTGAAGAGGGGTGTGAACGACATCGCCAGGCCGAGGGAGAGAACGGTCTGCGCGATCGCGATGGTGATGACCGTCGTCGATGCGTCGTATGTCGTGTAGAACCACAGCATCGCGCTCGTGAGGGCGGTGCCGGGGATCAGCAGGACGCGGGTGCCCCACCGGTCGTAGATCCGGCCGATGACGGGGCCGGCGAGACCCATGACGAGCGCACCCGGCAGGATGACCAGCCCGGTCTCGAGCGCCGAGACGCCCAGCACGCTCTGCATGAACAGCGGCAGCAGCGTGATGGTCCCGAAGAACGCTATCGACATGACGAGCATGTGGACGATCGCGAGCGTGAAGTTGGCCGAGCGGAAGACCCGGAGATCCAGCAGCGCGTCGTCGATCCGCTGCAGACGACGCTGGCGGAGCACGAACAGCGTGAGCGCCACGGCGGCGACCGACAGCGAGACCCACAGCGCCACCGCCGAGACGGCGCCGGCCGCAGCCTCCGACGCGGTCTCGCCACCGTGCCCGGCGGCGCCGCCGATCTGACTCAGCCCGAAGACGAGTCCGCCGAACCCGAACGCCGACAGCACCACCGACAGCACGTCGATGGGCGCGTGCGTCGTCTCGCCCAGGTTGACCACCCAGCGGGCACCGGCGAGCAGCGCCAGGAGGGCGATCGGGAGGACCACGCCGAAGATCGAGCGCCAGCCCACGGCGTCCAGGAGGAATCCCGACAGCGTCGGCCCGATGGCCGGCGCGAGCGAGATCACGACGCTGACACGTCCCATCATGCGACCGCGCGAGGCGGGCGGGACCAGTTCCATGAGCGTCGTCATGAGCAGCGGCATCATGATCGCCGTGCCCGACGCCTGGACGACGCGGGCGACCAGCAGCACCTCGAAGCCGGGAGCCAGCAGGGCGATGAGGGTTCCCAGAGAGAACAGCGACATCGCGGCGATGAACATCGCGCGCGTCGTGAAGCGGCGGAGCAGGAACCCGGTGATGGGGATGACCACGGCCATCGTGAGCATGAACGCCGTGGTGAGCCACTGCGCCGCGAGCGCCGTGATGCCCAGGTCGTCGATGAGGTGCGGGATCGCCACGCCCATCGTCGTCTCGTTGAGGATCGCGACGAAGGCCGCGGCGAGCAGCAACCAGATGACGCGGCTCTGCTCGGCGCTGAGCCTCTGCCCCGACGCCGCGGGGACCGGGATGCTGCCCGTGCCGCTCGTCCCTGTCGCTGTCATGCCCATCCCCCACGGCCCGTCGATTCCGGCGAAGCCACCCGAGGATGGCAAGCGTTCAGGATAACCTCGCACGCACGTGGGACATTCCCGGCGCCCGCCGCACGCCGCGGCGCGACGCGGGGACCGGGTCGTTCGGCGACGTCAGTCGCCGTCGGGCGCGCCCCAATCCTCGGAGCCGATCGCGTCGGTCGGCTCGGGGGTGGGCTCGTCGCGGAGGGCCTCCGTGGGGAGGGGGCTGATCAGCTCCTCCTCGGGGATCTTCTTCAGTTCGTCGATCTCTTCGCGGAGGGCCTCGAGGTCCTCGCCGTCGGGGATGTCGCCGTTGCCGCTCATAGGGCCGAGCCTAGTGTCTTCGGGCGCGGATAGGCTGGGCCCTCATGAGCATGGGCATGCGTGGCGGCGGAGGCGGCCACGGCGGGGGGCCGCCGGCGTTCCGAGGGGTCGACATCGAGGCGCAGAAGCGGCTGAACGCCCAGGCGCCGCGCATCCCTCGCCTCGGCGCCCGCGTCGTCGAGCTGTTCCGCCCGTACACCGGCCGGATCACGGTGACGGCGCTGCTGGTGATCGCCGGCGCCGCGATCGCGGTGATCCCTCCGCTGATCGTCCAGCGCGTCTTCGACGATGCGCTGTTCCCGCTCGACGGCGGCTCGCCCGACATCCCGCTGCTGTGGGAGCTCGTCGGGGCGATGATCGGCCTGTTCCTGCTGTCGGCCGCCGTCGGCGTGGTGCAGACGTGGCTGACCTCGACGGTCGGCAACCGCGTCACCGGCGACCTTCGCGTGCGCCTGTTCGACCACCTGCAGGCAATGGAGCTGGGCTTCTTCACCCGCACCAAGACGGGTGTCATCCAGTCGCGGCTGCAGAACGACGTCGGCGGAGTGTCGGGCGTGCTCACGAACACCGTCACGAGCATCCTCGGCAACGCCGTCACCGTGATCGCCTCCCTGGTCGCGATGGTCATCATCGACTGGCGCCTCACGCTCATCGCGGTCGTGATGATGCCCTTCCTCGTGATCGTGCAGCGGCGCGTCGGCCAGGTGCGCGCGCGCATCGCGGGCGAGACGCAGGAATCGCTGTCGGAGCTGACCGCCATCACGCAGGAGACCCTCAGCGTGTCGGGGATCCTGCTGTCGAAGTCGTTCAACCGCCAGCGGACCGAGTCCGCCCGCTACGGCGACGAGAACGTGAACCAGGTGCGGCTGCAGGTGCGCCGCGCCATGAGCGGGCAGGGCTTCTTCGCGGTCGTCCAGGTGATGATGGCGAGCGTCCCGGCGGTGATCTACCTGGTCGCGGGCTACTTCGTGGTCGGTGGCGCCGACACGATCACGGCGGGAACGATCGTCGCCTTCACGACGGTTCAGGCGCGCCTGCTGATGCCGCTCATGGGTCTCATGCGCGTGGCACTCGACCTGCAGACCTCGTCGGCGCTGTTCGCCCGCATCTTCGAGTACCTCGACCTCGTCCCGGCGATCACCGATGCCCCGGACGCGATCGACGTCGACGAGGCGCCCGGGCCGGTGGGGCGCATCGAGTTCCGCGATGTCGTGTTCCGCTACCCGGATGCCGGGCAGGACGCCCGCGCGACGCTCGACGGCGTGAGCTTCGTCGCCGAGCCGGGGCGGCACGTGGCGTTCGTGGGGCCGTCGGGCGCCGGCAAGACCACGATCCTGTACCTCACGCCGCGTCTGTACGAGGCGACGGGCGGCAGCGTGATGTTCGCCGGCGCCGACGTGCGCCGGCTGCGGCAGGAGTCGATCATCGACCACGTCGGCATCGTCTCGCAGGAGACGTACCTGTTCCACGCGAGCATCCGCGAGAACCTCCGCTACGCCAAGCCCGACGCCTCGGACGCCGAGATCGAGGCGGCATGCCGCGCCGCCAACATCCACCACGTCATCGACGCGTTCGAGGACGGGTACGACACCGTCGTGGGCGAGCGCGGCTACCGGCTGTCGGGCGGCGAGAAGCAGCGCATCGCGATCGCGCGCGTGCTCCTGAAGGATCCGCCCGTCCTGCTGCTGGACGAGGCGACATCGGCGCTGGACACCGTGTCGGAGCGCGTCGTGCAGGACGCCATCGATGCGGCCGCCCGCGGGCGCACCACCCTGACCATCGCCCACCGGCTCTCGACCGTCGTGGGCGCCGACCGGATCCACGTGGTCGAGGCGGGCCGCATCGTCGAGACCGGCACGCACGCCGAGCTGCTGGCGGCGGGGGGACTCTACGCCGATCTCGCGGCCGAGCAGCTGGCGGCATCGCGCGTCATCGACGCCGAGGAGGCCGCGGAGTCGGGCCGGTCGGGCTGACCGCGTCGGCTCGCTCTCACCAGAGGGTGGCGGCGGCCGTCGGCTGCGTGAGGTCGGTCACGGGGTCCGCATCGCGGGCGAGCAGGTCGCGCACGAAGGACCCGAGGATCCGCCGGTACCGGTCGTCGGGGTGATCCCGCGCGATCGTCAGCAGCGGCGGAAGGTCGAGGTGCTGGATCAGGGCGACGCGCGACTGCACGGCGGCGTCGAGGCCGGCGGACTCGAGAACCGCGATGCCGCCACGCAGCGCATCGAGGTAGTCCGTCAGGATCGCCGGGTCCGCGGTGCGCTGGGTGATCGAGGACCCGTCGGCGCGCTCGCGCCACTCGACCACCACGTCGGGCACGACGTCGATGCCGCGGGCGCGCGTGTAGAGCAGCTGGGCAACGACCTGGTCCTCGTACGCCCGGCCCTCGGGAAAGCGGACACCCTCACGTCGCCACAGGTCGATGCGGCTGAGCTTGGACCACGCGACGATGTTCCCGGCGAGGTCGGGGTGCTCGGCCAGCGAGGTGCCGGTGCGGCCGGGGTGGGTCGCGGCGGCCACCCACGGCTGGACGTCGCCCGGCTCGTAGGCGCCCGCGCCGGACGGACGCAGCCGGACGTACGCGCCCACCGCGACTTCGCTGCCGCTCGCGGTGATGGTTCGCACGAGCGCGTCGAGCGCGTCGGGCCGCAGCCGGTCGTCGGCGTCGAGGAAGCCCACGAGGCTCGTCGTGACGAGATCGAGACCCGCGTTGCGTGCCGCGCCGAGCCCGAGGCGCCGGTCCAGGTGCACGACACGGAACCGCGGGTCGCGCGCCGCGGCGTCGTCGAAGACGGCTCCGGTCGCGTCGGACGATGCGTCGTCGACGAGGATCGCGGTCCACGCCCGGAACGTCTGAGCCTCGAGCGATGCGATCGCCTCGCCCGCGTACTCCTCGACGTCGAATCCGGGGACGACCACCGTGACGATCGGGTCGTGTGGCGCGGTCACGCGCCCGATTGTACGGCCGTCACCGAGGCCTCGAGCGCGTCGGCGACCTGATCGAGCGATGCCTGGAGCGACCGAGGGAAGGTGAACCGCACCGAGGTGCGCGCGATGTCCGGGGCGATCCCCAGCGCGACGAGCACGTGCGACGGCTCGTCGCTGCCCGCCGCACACGCCGAGCCGCTCGAGGAGACGATGCCGCGCCGCTCGAGCTCGAGCAGCACGGCCTCCCCGCTCGTCCCCTCGAACGTGAAGCTCGCCGTCCCCGGCAGCCTGTCGAGCGGATCACCGGTGAGGCGCGCCGAGGGGATGTCCGCCAGCACGCGGGCGATGAACGCGTCGCGCAGCGGCGCGACGCGGGCGGCGGCGTCGGCGCGCTCGGCCTCGGCGAGCTCGAGGGCGACCGCGAGCCCGACGGCTCCCGCGACGTCCTCCGTGCCGCTGCGGCGCTCGCGCTGCTGGCCGCCGCCGTGGATGAGCGGCTCGAGGGGCACGCGTCCCCGGATGCCGAGCACCCCGGTCCCCTTGGGGGCGCCGATCTTGTGGCCGGCCACCGCGATCGCGGCGTAGCCCAATTCGTCGGCCGCGAGAGGCAGCCACCCGGCCGCCTGCACGGCATCGATGTGGAGCGGCACGCCGCGGGCCCGCGAGACGGCGGCGATCGCGGGCACGTCCTGCACCGTGCCGATCTCGTTGTTCGCGTAGCCGAGGCTCACCAGGGCGGTGTCGGCCCGCAGCGCGTCGGCGACGGCATCCGGATCCACGCGCCCGCGGGCATCCACCGGAACGTAGGTGATCTCGAACCCGTGGAACCGCTGCAGGTAGGCGGCGGACTCGAGCACCGACTCGTGCTCGATCGGCGACGTGACCACGTGCCGGGCCCCGCGGTGCTGCCACGCGGCCAGCGCGATGCCCTTGATCGCGAGGTTGTTCGCCTCGGTGCCGCCCGAGGTGAACACGACGTCGCCCGGGCGCATGCCGAGCACCCGCGCGACGCGCCGTCTCGCGTCGTCGAGTGCCGCCGCGGCCTGCTCGCCGACGGTGTGATGACTCGAGGGGTTGCCGAAGACCTGTGTCAGGTACGGCGTCATCGCCTCGAGCACCTCGCGTCGGATCGGCGTGGTCGCGGCGTTGTCGAGGTAGAGCATGCCGGTCAGGAGTCGGAGACCCGGACGTCGAGGCCGAGATCCAGTGCTGGCGCCGAGTGCGTCAGCGCGCCCACCGAGATGATGTCGACGCCGGTCTCGGCGATCGCGCGGACCGTGTCGAGCGAGACGCCGCCGGACGCCTCCACCATCGCGCGGCCGGCGATCTGCGCGACGCCTGCGCGCATGTCGGCGAGCGAGAAGTTGTCGAGCATGATCGTGCCGACGCCGGCCGCGAGCACCGCGTCGATCTGATCGAGCCGGTCGACCTCGACCTCGACGTGCGTCGTGTGCGGCAGCCGGGCGATGGCGCCCTGCAGCGCGGCCGTCACCGACAGGCCCCGCTGGGCGAGCACGGCCAGATGGTTGTCCTTGGCCATGACGGCGTCCGACAGCGAATGGCGATGATTGTGGCCGCCGCCGCTGACGACGGCGTGGCGCTCGAACGCGCGCAGGCCGGGGGTGGTCTTGCGCGTGTCGGCGATGCGCGCGCCGGTGTCGGCGACCTCGGCCACGTAGCGCGCGGTGAGGGTCGCGATGCCCGACATGCGCTGGACGAAGTTCAGGCCCACCCGCTCGGCGGTGAGCACGGCGCGGGCGGGGCCGGCCACGGTCGCCAGCAGCGCGCCGGATTCGAAGCTCTCCCCGTCGCGCACGACGAGTCGCACGTCGATCGCCGGGTCGGTCAGCGCGAACGCCGCCGCGAACACCTCGCCGCCGCTGAACATGCCCGCTTCGCGCGCGACGAGGTCGGCCTGCGCGTGCGCGGTTTCGGGGATGAGCGCTTCGCACGTGACGTCGCCCCACGGGGCGTCCTCGTCGAGCGCGGCGGCCACGGTGCGGTCGATGACGGTGCGGGTCAGCATGCGATGCTCCCGAGCTTCTCGGGCCGCGGTGCAGAACTCCACGGATTCGCGTCAGCGGGGCCGTCGACGAGGGCCGGAGCGGCGGAGGGCGCCGGGATCCGTGGAGTTCGGTCAGCGGCGTCGGAGCGGAAGTGCGCGCCGGCGGACTCCCGGCGGGCGCGGGCGGCGTCGACCAGGTGCTCGGCGACCAGCAGCAGGTTCTCGTCCTCGAACTCGCGCTCGCTGCGCGGAGCCCGGGTCACCCGGCGCCAGCGGGCGATCACGTCGGCGGCGTGCGCGAGGCCGGCCTCGTCGCGAACGAGCCCCGCGGCCTCCCACATCAGCTCCTGCAGGGCGCGGCGGTCGAAGACCGGGATGTCGCCGGGCTCGTCGGGCATCCGATCGACGGCCACCGTCTCGGGTGCGCCCGACTCCGCGGCCGCGGGCGGCCGGGGCGAGGCGAAGCGCGACGCGTCGGGCCACGAGCCCGCCGCCGCATCGGCCGCGATCGCGTCGCCCGCGCGCGCGCCGAACACGGCGCCCTCCAGCAGCGAGTTCGACGCGAGGCGGTTCGCGCCGTGGACGCCGGTGCGGGCGACCTCGCCGACGGCGTAGAGCCCGGGCACCGAGGTGCGTCCGTCGAGATCGGTCACGACGCCGCCCATCAGGTAGTGGGCTGCGGGTGTCACCGGGATCGGCTCGCGGGCCCAGTCGAGTCCGCGCTCGCGGACGGCGCGGTCGATGGTGGGGAAGCGGCGGGCGAGGAATGCCGCGCGCTCGTCGATGTCCTCCGAGTGCAGCGCCGTCGCGTCCAGAACCACGGGGCGTCCGCCCTGGCGGTCCATCGCCGTCGCGATCGCGCGGGCGACGACGTCGCGCGGTGCGAGTTCGCCGTCCGGGTGGGCGTCGAGGGCGAACCGGCGGCCGCCCTCGTCCCGCAGCACCGCCCCCTCGCCGCGCACGGCCTCCGAGACCAGGAACGCCTCGCCCACGGCGAGGATCGTGGGGTGGAACTGGAAGAACTCCAGGTCGGCCACCGCGGCACCGGCGCGGATGGCCGCCGCGATGCCGTCGCCGGTCGCCACGGCGGGATTCGTCGAGTGCGCGTAGAGCTCACCCGCGCCGCCCGTGGCGAGCACCACGGCGTCGGCCGCGATGTGCACCGGACGCCCGGGGACGGGGGCGGAGGCATCCGCCGCCTCGCGCTCGCCGACGAGCAGGTCGACGCCGGCGACCCGGCCGCCGTCGCGCACGAGGTCGACCAGGAACGCGTGCTCGATCACCTCGACGCGGCTCGCGCGCAGCCGGGCCACGAGCGCCTTCTCGATGACGGTGCCGGTGGCGTCGCCGCCGGCGTGCAGGATGCGGGGGTAGGAGTGGGCGGCCTCGAGCCCCTTCACGAACGCGCCGTCGTCGCCGCGATCGAACGCGACGCCGAGGGCGACGAGCTCGCGGATGCGGTCGGGGCCCTCGTCGACGAGAACCCGCACGGCCTCCGGATCGTTCAGGCCGGTCCCGGCGGTGATGGTGTCGCGCACGTGGTCCTCGGCGCGGTCGTCGTCGAACATGACCCCGGCGATGCCGCCCTGGGCGTAGCGGGTGTTGGCGTGCTCGAGCACGTCCTTGGTCACCAGCGTCGCGGTGCACCCGCGCTCGACGGCGTGAAGGGCCACGGTCAGACCGGCGATGCCCGATCCGACGACGATGACGTGCGGGGTCGTCATGCGGGGGTTCCGGACTTCTCGACGCGGCCTGCGGGGGGCTTGGCGGCGAGCATGCGCTCGAGCGCCACGCGGGCGGGCTCGGCGACATCGGGGGCCACCTCGATGCGGTTGACGACCTCGCCGCCGACGAGTCGCTCGAGCACCCACGCCAGATATCCGGGGTGGATGCGGTACATCGTCGAGCACGGGCACACCACCGGGTCGAGGCAGAAGATCTCGTGCTGCGGGTTCTGGGCCGCGAGGCGTTGGACGAGGTTCACCTCGGTGCCGATCGCGAAGGTGGTCGGCTCGGCGGCGTCCTCGATCGCGCGGCGGATGTAGTCGGTGGAGCCGGCCTCGTCGGCGGCGTCGACGACCTCCATGGGGCACTCCGGGTGCACGATGACGCGCACGCCGGGGTGCTCGGCACGGGCCTTGTCGATCTGGTCGACGCTGAACCGTCGGTGCACCGAGCAGAAGCCGTGCCACAGGATCACGCGTGCGTCCTGGAGCTGCTCCTCGGTGGAGCCGCCGAAGGGCCGGCGCGGGTTCCACATCGGCATGTGCTCGAGCGGCACGCCCATCGCCTTCGCCGTGTTGCGGCCCAGGTGCTGGTCGGGGAAGAACAGCACGCGGCGGCCGCGCTCGAAGGCCCACTCCAGCACCGTCCGCGCGTTGGACGACGTGCATACGATGCCGCCGTGACGGCCGACGAAGCCCTTGATGGCCGCGGAGGAGTTCATGTACGTCACCGGGATCACCGGCACCAGGCCGTCGGCGTCCTTCGCGTCCATGTCGCCGTAGATCTCTTCGAGCTGCTCCCAGGCCTCCTCGACCTGGTCGATGTCGGCCATGTCGGCCATCGAGCAGCCGGCGGCGAGGTTCGGCAGGATCACCGACTGCTCGGGGCGCGACAGCATGTCGGCGGTCTCGGCCATGAAGTGCACGCCGCAGAAAACGATGGCCTCGGCATCCGGGTGTTCGAGCGCCGCGTTCGCGAGCTGGAACGAGTCTCCGACGTAGTCGGCGTGACGTACGACCTCTTCGCGCTGGTAGAAGTGCCCGAGGACCACGAGCCGGTCGCCGAGGGTCTGCTTGGCGGCGCGGATGCGCTCGTCGAGCTCCTTTTCGGTCGCTTCGCGGTACTCCAGCGGCAGCTCTCCCTGGCGGGGTGCGCCGGTGGGGATGACGTCTCCCATCGACGATCCCGGGCCGTAGCCGGGACGGGTGTCGAAGTTCCAGGGGCCGGCGGCGAGGTCGGTGTTGCAGGTCTCGCCCACTTCGGCGCCCGAGACGATGGCCTGGATCTCGTGATCGACGGACGGGTCGATCTCGGTGCGCGGCATCAGGTTGAGGTTGACAGCGGGCATGGCAGTACTCGATTCACTGGCGGATGGACAGCGGCCCGCGTTCGGCGAGCTCGAGGTCCTGGTCATACCGATACAGCCGCGCCGGGCGATGCGCTCCGGTGCGGAAGCGGTCGGTGGGGATGAGGGTTCCGGAGTTCTCGGCCTGGCGGCGGAAGTTCGCGGGGTCCAGACGACGTCCGAGGATCGATTCGTACACCTCGCGCAGCTCGGCCAGCGTGAACTCGTCGGCCAGCAGGCCGTGTGCGATACGGCTGTAGCCGACCTTGTTGCTCAGACGCCACAGCGCGTAGTCGACGATCTCGCTGTGGTCGAACGCGAGACGGGGGAGGGACGCCGCGTCGAACCACGCGGTGTTCTCGATCCCGGCATCCGGGATCTCGTCGGCGCGGATGAGGGCCCAGTACACGATCGACACGGTGCGCGTGGGGGAGCGGTCGACGGCCCCGAAGGCGTACAGCTGCTCGAGGTAGCTGGGCTCGAGGCCCGTCGTCTCGGCGAGGGTGCGGGAGGCCGCCGCCTCGAGGCTCTCGCGGACGTCGAGCCAGCCGCCCGGGAGCGCCCACAGCCCCTCGTGCGGATCGCGTGTGCGACGCACCAGGGGCAGCGCGAGCTCCATGCGCTCGGTGCGCGGATCGCGGCGGATCGTGAAGATCACGGTGGACACGGCCACGCGCGTCGCGTCCGCGGGCGCGGGCGCGACGGCCTGGAGAGGCGCGGCGTCGGTTTGTGTCATGGTGACCCTAACTTGTCTGATGCGATCTTAGTGTCATCGTGACCAGAAGTGCAAAGCGTCCCGAACGCCGACGTTCTCCCAGCCTCGGTCTGTAGCCTGGCCATCCCCGAAAGGAGCACGCGTGCAGGTGATCGACATCATCCTCATCGGGGTGCTCGTCATCGCGCTCGCCGTGGGCCTCCAGCGAGGACTGCTGGCCAGCCTCGGGTCGCTGATCGGACTGGTCGCGGGCGCCTTCGGCGCTCTGTGGGTGATCCCGCTCGTCAACGACGCGCTGCCCAGCCAGGCCTGGCGCGGCATCGTCGTCATCGGCGGCACCATCGTGCTGCTCGTCGCGGGGGCCGCGATCGGCGGCGCCGTCGGCGAGGCGCTGCGCAGCGGCGTCGACAAGACTCCGCTCCGGGGCGCCGACCGCTTCTTCGGCGGTGTCGCGGGCGTCGTCGTGGCCGCGCTCGCGGCATCCTTCGTCGGTCAGGGGATCGCCGCGACGGGCATGCCCGTCGTCGCGCAGGCGCTCGGATCCTCCGTGGTGCTGCGCACCATCGACGACCTCACACCGCCGCCCGTGCAGACCACCCTCGCCCAGCTGCGCGCGGCCGTGCTCGACGAGGGCATCCCGCGCCTGGGCATCCTCGTCGTGCCCGACACCGGCGGCGAGCCGCTGCCGGCGATCGCGCTGGACTCTCCCGAGCTCGAGTCCGCCGCGGCCTCGGTCGCCCGCATCTCGGGCGTCGCGTACGCGTGCGGCACGAGCTCGACCGGCAGCGGATTCGTCGCCGCGACCGACCTCGTCGTCACCAACGCGCACGTGGTCGCCGGGGTCGAGACGCCCGTGGTCGAACTGCCGGGCCGGGCCGCGCGCGAGGGGCGCGTGGTCTACTTCGACCCGGTCGACGACATCGCCGTCATCGAGGTCGACGGTCTCGACGGCGCCGTGCTGTCCGTGACGGCGCCGCTCGCGATCGGCGATCCCGCCGTCGTCCAGGGCTACCCCTACGGCGGACCGTTCGAGATGGGCTCGGCGCGCGTCCTGTCGGTCGCCAGCACCCCGGTGCCCGACATCTACCAGGGCTCCAGCGCCCCGCGCGACATCTACGCGCTGCAGGCGACGATCGTTCCCGGCAACTCCGGCGGACCGCTGCTGAGCACGACCGGCGACGTCGTGGGCGTCGTGTTCGCCCGTGCCGACGACGGCCGCGACATCGGCTACGCCATGACGACGACCGAGCTGCTGCCGGTCCTCGCGCAGGCCGACGACCTCGAGCAGCCCGTGTCGACCGGGTCCTGCACGACCTGACCCGCGAGCCGGCGCAACCCCCGACCGTCCGCGGACCCGGGGTCGTCGAGGCCGCGCCGATCCCGGTAGAGTGGACGCACAACTTCAACCGACCGACAACCCGCCACGGGAGAACGCCGCACAGCGGCTGCCGTAGGAGCAACTCCTCCCGGAATCTCTCAGGCCCACGTACCGTGGCGACAGGTCACTCTGGAAAGCGGAGCCGCATGGCTCCCGCCGACGGGGCAAGCGCACGACGATGCGCGGAAACTCTCAGGCCGATGACAGAGCGGGAGGAACTCTCACCATCCGTCGGATGTCCTCGACAAGGAGTTCCTCATGCACGTCACCGCACCACCGCACCTGCACACGACATCGTTCGGCGCGCAGGTCGGCGGATGAGCGCCACCGCCCTCGGCGTCGCCGATCTGTTCTCGATCGGCATCGGCCCGTCCAGCTCCCACACCGTGGGGCCGATGCGGGCGAGTCACGACTTCGTGTCCCGACTCACTCCGGACGCGCTCGAGGTCGTCGCACACGTCGACGTCGAGCTGTACGGGTCGCTCGCGGCGACCGGAGCCGGTCACGGCACGCTCACGGCCGTCCTTCTCGGCCTGGAGGGATGCCGCCCCGAACTCGTCTCGGGCGACGAGGTCGTCGCGCGCGCCGAGCGCATCGAGCGGGACGGCATCGTGCGGGTGGGAGGCCGTCGTGATGTCGCGCTGCGCACCTCGGACATCCGCCTGTCCCCGCGGACCGTCCTCCCGACCCACACGAACGGCATGCGCCTGCGCGCGGCGGCCGCCGACGGCTCCGTGGTGGACGAGGCGGTGTATTTCTCGGTCGGCGGCGGCTTCGTGGTGCGCGAGGGCGAGACGCCGGCCGCCCACGATCGTCCGGCCGCCGCGCACGACTACGCCAGCGCCGCGGAGCTGCTGGCGCTGTGCGCGGCGGAAGGCGTCGGCATCGCCGAGATCGCGTGGCGCAACGAGTCGGCCCGCCGCAGCCGCGATGAGGTGCGCGCGGACATCCTGCGCATCCGCGACGTCATGGAGGAGTGCGTCGCCGCAGGCATCGCGTCGGACGGCATCCTCCCGGGCGGACTGGGTGTCGCGCGTCGCGCCCCGGCCTGGCACGCGCGGCTCGAGCGCGAGGACCCCGACCGCTCCGAGGCGTTCGCGCAGGAGTGGGTGAACCTCGTCGCCCTCGCCGTCAACGAGGAGAACGCCGCCGGCGGGCGCGTCGTCACGGCGCCCACGAACGGCGCCGCCGGCATCATCCCTGCCGTGCTGCACTACGCCGCGCACTACTCTCCCGCGGCGCGGGCCGGGCGCGACCGCGACGACATCGCGGTGGAGTTCCTGCTGACCGCCACCGCCATCGGCGCGCTGTACAAGACCCGCGCGTCGATCTCGGGCGCCGAGGTCGGCTGCCAGGGCGAGGTGGGTTCCGCGTGCTCCATGGCCGCCGGCGCCCTCGCGGCCGTTCTCGGCGGAACGCCCGAGCAGGTCGAGAACGCCGCCGAGATCGGCATGGAGCACAATCTGGGGCTCACGTGCGATCCCGTCGCCGGCCTCGTGCAGATCCCGTGCATCGAGCGCAACGCCATCGCGGCGGGCAAGGCGATCAACGCCGCCCGCATGGCGATGTGGGGCGACGGCCGGCACCGCGTGTCGCTGGACGCCGTCATCGAGACGATGCGCCAGACCGGGCGCGACATGAACGACAGATACAAGGAGACCGCACTGGGCGGGCTCGCCGTCAACGTGGTGGAATGCTGAGGGGGTCCGCATGAGCGAGACGCAAGACGACCGGTCGCCGGCGAGGTACACCTCGCTGCGCGGTGTCCACGAGGCGCTCGGCGCCGCCTTCACGGACTTCGGCGGGTGGATGATGCCGGTCCGCTACAGTTCCGACCTCGCCGAGCACCGCGCAGTCCGCGAAGCCGCGGGGCTGTTCGACATCTCGCACATGGCCGAGTTCGTCGTCCAGGGCGAGCCCGCCGGGGCGTTCCTCGACTTCGCGCTCGCCGGCCGGATCTCGACGATGCGGGTGGGCAAGGCGAAGTACTCGCTGGTGCTCGCCGAGTCGGGCGGCATCGTCGACGACGTCATCGTCTACCGCCTGGCCGACGACCGGTTCCTCGTCATCGCCAACGCCGGCAACCGCGATGCCGTCGCGGCCGCGCTCGCCGACCGTGCGGGCCGTGCCCCGGTGGCCGCGGCGTACCGGCGCGAGCGGGTCTCGGGGGACGCCGCCGACGGGTTCCTGCGCATCGGCGGGACCGATCCGCAGTTCGCGACCGTCGAGGACGCGTCGGACGAGTTCGCGCTCATCGCCGTCCAGGGCCCCGCGGCCCGCTCGGTGATCGAAGCGACCGCCGGCATCGCGGGAATCACGCCCCCCGTCGAGGAGCTCGGTTACTACGCGTGGGCGGCGGGCACCTTCGACGGTTCGCCGCTGTTCGTGGCCCGCACGGGCTACACCGGCGAAGACGGGTTCGAGCTGCTGGTTTCGCACGCCGCGGCAACTGGCCTGTGGAACGCGCTGCTGGTCGCCGGCGAGCCGCGCGGCCTGGTGCCCGCGGGCCTCGCCGCGCGCGACACGCTGCGGCTGGAGGCGGGCATGCCGCTGTACGGACATGAGCTCTCGCTCGACGTGCTGCCCGCGCAGGCGGGCCTGGGCCGCGCGGTCGCAGCCGACAAGGACGACTTCGTCGGCAAGGCCGGACCCGCGGCGCCCGCCGACGCGCCCGTCCTCGTGGGCCTCGAAGCCGAGGGCCGACGCGCCGGCCGTGCCGGCTACGGCGTGTTCGACGGCGCGGACGCCGACGCCGCCCGCGTCGGCGAGATCACCAGCGGCGCGCTCAGCCCGACCCTCGGCCACCCCATCGCGATGGCCTACGTCACGCCGGCGACCGCCGCCGCCGGCACCCGCCTCTTCATCGACGTGCGGGGGAACCGCATCCCCGCGACCGTGACCGCCCTGCCCTTCTACCGGAGGAAGAAATGACCGACCTCAACAGCCTCAAGTACACCGGCGAGCACGAGTGGATCGCCCTCGACGGCGACACCGCCACCGTCGGGATCACCGACTACGCCGCCGACAAGCTCGGCGACGTCGTCTTCGTCGACCTCCCCGCCGCCGGCACGGCCGTCACGGCGGGCGAGGTGTGCGGCGAGATCGAGTCGACCAAGTCCGTCGGCGAGCTCTACGCGCCCCTGACCGGCGAGGTGGTCGAGGCCAACGACGCCGCGGACGCGGACCCGTCGCTGGTCAACTCCGACCCGTTCGGCGCGGGCTGGCTCATCAAGATCACGGTCGACCCGGCCGCGGTGGCGGACCTCATGGACCGCGCCGCCTATCTCGAACTCACGGGCGGCGAGGCGTGACCGGCGCCTTCACCGAACGGCACATCGGGACGGATGCCGATGCGCAGCGCGTCATGCTCGACGCGCTCGGCTACGCCGACGTCGACGACCTGGTGACCACGGCGGTGCCGGCGTCCATCCAGGTCGCCCCGCGCGCGACGAGCGACATCCCCGCCCCTGCGACCGAGGCCGAGGCGCTGGCCGAACTGCGCCTGCTGGCGTCGCAGAACCGCACCGCCCGCCCCATGATCGGTCTCGGCTACCACGACACGCTGACGCCGTCGGTCATCGCCCGCAACGTGTTCGAGAACCCGTCCTGGTACACCGCGTACACGCCCTATCAGCCCGAGATCTCGCAGGGTCGCCTCGAGGCGCTCATCAACTTCCAGACGATGGTGACCGACCTCACCGGCCTCGCGACCGCGAACGCGTCGATGCTCGACGAGTCGACCGCGGTCGTCGAGGGCATGCTCGTCGCGCGGCGCGCCTCCAAGGTGCGATCGGACGTCTTCCTCGTCGACGCCGATGCGATGCCGCAGACCAAGGCCCTGCTCGAGCACCGGGCTGCGGCGCTCGGCATCCGCATCCGCTACACGTCGTTCTACACCGCGCACGCGGGGGACGACGAGGCGTTCGGCGCGTTCATCCAGTACCCGGGCGCCTCCGGCCGCGTGTGGGATCCGTCCGAGGCCATCGCCGCGGTCAAGGACCGGGGAGGCCTCGCGGTCGTCGCGGCGGACCTGCTCGCGCTGACCCTGCTGCGTTCGCCGGGAGCCATGGGCGCCGACGTCGCGGTGGGCACGACCCAGCGCTTCGGCGTGCCGCTCGGCTTCGGCGGGCCCCACGCCGGCTACATGGCCGTCCGCTCGGGCCTCGAGCGCCAGCTGCCCGGTCGCCTCGTGGGCGTGTCGCAGGACGCCGCAGGCCACCCCGCCTACCGGCTGTCGCTGCAGACGCGCGAGCAGCACATCCGCCGCGAGAAGGCGACGTCGAACATCTGCACGGCGCAGGTTCTGCTGGCGGTCATGGCCGCGATGTACGCGGTCTACCACGGCCCGTCGGGTCTGACCGCGATCGCCACCGACGTCGCACGCAAGGCCGAGGCGCTCGCGGGACGTCTGCGCGAGTACGGCCTGTCGGTGGCGCACGAGGCGTTCTTCGACACGATCCGCGTCACCACGCCCGGACCCGCGAAGCGGGTCGTCGACCGCGCGCGGGACCGCGGCTACCAGCTGTTCTGGGCGGACGACGCCACCGTCGGCGTGTCGGTCGACGAGACCACCACGGCCGACGACCTCGCCGCCGTGGCGTGGGCTTTCGGCCTGCCCGAGGGCGAGTTCGTCGGCGCAGGCGACCAGGGCGAGCGCGCGCTGCCCTTCGACAGCGCCACGCCGCTCGCGGGCGTCCCGTCGCAGCTGCGCCGCGACGACCCGTTCCTCGAGCATCCGGTGTTCAACACCCACCGCTCCGAGACCGCCATGATGCGGTACCTCAAGACCCTCGCCGACCGCGACTATGCGCTGGACCGCGGCATGATCCCGCTGGGTTCGTGCACCATGAAGCTCAACGCGGCGACCGAGATGGCGGCGGTGTCGTGGCCGGAGTTCTCGCGCGTGCACCCGTACGCGCCCGAGGCCGACGTGCACGGCTACCTCGCGATGATCGAGCAGCTCGAGGTGTGGCTGGCCGAGGTCACCGGCTACGACGCGGTGTCACTCCAGCCGAACGCCGGATCGCAGGGCGAGCTCGCGGGGCTCCTGGCGATCCGCGGCTACCACCACGCCAACGGCGACACCCAGCGCACCGTGTGCCTCATCCCGTCGTCGGCGCACGGCACCAATGCCGCCTCCGCCGTGCTGGCGGGCATGAAGGTCGTCGTCGTCGCGTGCGACGAGGCCGGAAACGTCGACCTCGACGATCTGCGCGCCAAGATCGCGGCCAACGCCGACGAGCTCTCGGCCCTCATGATCACCTACCCGTCCACGCACGGCGTCTACGAGCACGAAGTGCTCGAGATCACGCAGGCCGTCCACGACGCCGGCGGTCAGGTGTACGTCGACGGCGCGAACCTCAATGCGCTGCTCGGCTACGCGCGATTCGGCGACCTCGGCGGCGACGTGTCGCACCTGAACCTGCACAAGACGTTCGCGATTCCGCACGGCGGTGGCGGACCCGGCGTCGGGCCGGTCGCGGCCAAGGCCCACCTGGCGCCCCATCTGCCGTCGCATCCGCTCGCGCAGCGCAAGGACCACGCCGGCGGCCACGTCTTCGATGGGGGTCCGGTGTCGTCCGCGGCGTACGGTTCGGCATCGATCCTCCCGATCTCGTGGGCCTACGTGCGCATGATGGGGCTCGAGGGGCTCAAGCAGGCCACGGCCGCCGCGGTGCTGTCGGCCAACTACATCGCTCATCGGCTGAAGGACCACTACCCGGTGCTGTACGCCGGGGAGGGGGGCCTGGTCGCGCACGAGTGCATCCTCGACCTGCGGCCGCTGCGCGAAGCGACCGGGGTCACGGTCGACGACGTGGCCAAGCGTCTCATCGACTACGGCTTCCACGCGCCGACGATGTCGTTCCCCGTCGCCGGAACGCTCATGGTCGAGCCGACCGAGTCCGAGGACCTCGGGGAGATCGAGCGCTTCATCGACGCCATGATCGCCATCAAGGCCGAGGCGGATGCCGTCGCGGCGGGCGTGTGGCCGGCCGACGACAACCCGCTCGTGAACGCCCCCCACACCGCCGAGTCGGTTGTGGCGGGGGAGTGGGCGCACGCCTACTCGCGCGAGACCGCCGTGTACCCCGTGCACACGCTCGTGCGGAACAAGTACTGGCCCCCGGTGCGCCGCATCGACCAGGCCTACGGCGATCGCAACCTCGTGTGCGCCTGCCCGCCGATCGAGGCGTTCGCGTAGCAGCACGTCGCACCCGCACCGTTCGGGTCACGCGAGCGGAGGAGAAATCGCGAGAACAGGACGATTCCCACCGGGGTCTCCTGCTCTCGCGATTTCTCCTGTTTCGGAGAGCCGTCGGGCGGAGCGCTACGCGTCGGGCGCCATGGGTATTGCCAGATCGTCCCGGGCGTGCCATGGTCGACGCAAGCGAAACGCGCCTCTGGGGAAGTGCACGTCCTTCGGGGCATCGTCATGCCTGCCTCAGGAGGAATCGTGACCAAAATGCAATGGCGCAAGCGCGCACTCGGCACGGCAGCCCTCATGGCCGTGGGTTCACTCGCGCTCGCGGGTTGCTCCGGCGACTCGGGCGGCGACGAGGATGCGACCGGTGATTCGTCCGCCGTCATCGTGACCAACGGCAGCGAACCCGAGAACCCGCTGATCCCGACCAACACCAACGAGACCGGCGGCGCCAAGATCCTCACCTCGATCTTCGCGGGACTGATCTACTACGACGTCGACGGCAACCCGGTCAACGACATGGCCGAGGACATCACCGTCGATGACCCTCAGCACCTGACCGTCACCCTCAAGCAGGGACAGACCTTCACCGACGGCGAAGAGGTCACGGCCGACAACTTCATCAATGCCTGGAACTACGGCGCGCTGCTGTCGAACGCTCAGCTCAACAGCTACTTCTTCGAAGACATCGAGGGCTTCAGCTGGGACGAGGACTCCGAGCTGACCGGGCTCGAGCAGGTCGACGACTACACGTTCACGATCGCCCTCAACAAGCCGGCATCGGACTTCGCGCTGCGCCTGGGATACCCGGCCTTCTCTCCGCTGCCCGACGTCGCCTTCGAGGACATCGACGCATTCGGCCAGAACCCGGTCGGCAACGGTCCGTACAAGCTCGCGTCCGAGGATGCGTGGCAGCACGATGTGCAGATCGACCTGGTCGTGAACGAGGACTACCAGGGTGGGCGGCAGCCGGCCAATGGGGGCTTGAGCATCGTCTTCTACGCCACGCCCGACGCGGCGTATGCCGATCTTCTGGGCGGTGTGGTCGACGTGATCGACCTCATGCCGCAGTCGGCGCTGGCGACCTTCGAGTCGGACCTCGGCGACCGTGCGGTCAATCAGCCCGCCGCGATCTTCCAGTCGTTCACGATCCCGGAGCGCCTCGAGCACTTCTCGGGCGAAGAGGGTCAGCTGCGGCGCCAGGCGATCTCGATGGCCATCGACCGCGAGGCGATCACCGAGACGATCTTCCAGAGCACGCGCACGCCCGCGAGCGACTTCACCTCGCCGGTCATCGCCGGCTGGTCGGACTCGCTCGAGGGTGCCGACGTCCTCGTCTACGACGAGCAGGCGGCGCAGGATCTGTGGGCGCAGGCCGATGAGATCTCGCCGTGGTCGGGCACATTCGAGCTGGCCTACAACTCGGACGGGCCGCACCAGGCATGGGTCGACGCGACGGCGAACTCGATCAGCAACGTGCTGGGCATCGAGGCGTACGGCGATCCGTACGTCGACTTCGCGACGCTGCGCACCGAGGTCAACGCCGGCACCATCGAGACGGCGTTCCGCACCGGCTGGCAGGCCGACTACCCCGGTCTGTACAACTTCCTCGGGCCGCTGTACGCGACCAACGCGGGTTCGAACGACGGCGACTACTCCAGCGCCGAGTTCGACGCGTTCCTTTCGGAGGGCATCTCGAACGGCGACCTCGATGAGCAGAACGCCCTGTTCCAACAGGCCCAGGAGGTCCTGCTGGAGGATCTGCCCGCCATTCCCCTGTGGTACCAGAACGTGGTAGGCGGCTACGCCGACACGGTCGAGAACGTCGCGTTCGGCTGGGATTCGGTTCCACTCTACGACCAGATCACCAAGGCCGAGTAGCCCTCGGGCAGCGGTCCCGCGAGGCGGTGAGGAGTGCTCAGCTACATCCTGCGGCGCGTGCTCCAGGTGATTCCGGTCTTCATCGGTTCCACTCTGCTGATCTACTTCCTGGTCTTCGCCATGCCGGGAAACCCGATCCTCGCGCTGTTCGGCGATCGCACTCCCAGCCCGCAGCTCGTGGCCGAGCTCGAGGCGCAGTACCACCTCGACCAGCCTTTCCTGGTCCAGTACTTCTACTACATGGCCGGGATCTTCCAGGGCGACATGGGCGTGACCTTCTCGGGCCAGTCGGTAGGCGACGTGCTCGCCCGGACGCTCCCGGTCACCGCCCGCCTGGCGGTCATGGCCATCGCGATCGAGTTCTTCCTCTCGATCATTATCGGGACAGTCTCGGCGCTGCGGAAGGGCAAGGTCTTCGACAACGTCTCGCTCATCGTCGCCCTCGTCTTCGTCGCTGTTCCGATCTTCGTCCTGTGCTTCGTCGCCCAGTACTTCCTCGCGATCCAGCTCGGCTGGTTCCGGCCGACCGTCGGAGCCGAGAACGACTGGAACGACCTGTGGCTGCCGGCACTGGTGCTGGGCTTCAGCCTCTATGCCACCAGCATGCGCCTCATGCGCAGCTCGGTCATCGACACGCTCAACCAGGACTGGGTGCGCACGGCCTACAGCAAGGGACTGCCGCGCCGCCGTGTCATCCCCGTGCACGTGCTGCGCAACTCGCTGCTCCCCGTCATCACGAACTCGGCCACCAACTTCGGCGTGCTGCTGGTCGGCGCGACCGTGACCGAGGCCATCTTCAACATCCCCGGCGTCGGGAACACCCTGTTCCAGGCGACGCTGCGCCATGAGGGCCCCACGATCGTGTCGTTCGTGACGGTGTTCGTCATCATCTACGTGCTGGTCAACCTCGTCGTCGACCTGTTCTACGGCCTGCTCGATCCGAGGATCCGATATGTCTCGTGACGCCGCCCGCGACGAGCACTACGTCGCGCCCATCCTCGACGAGGAGGTCGCCGTCGACGCCGTGCGGGTCGACGCGAAGCCCTCGAGCCTGTGGCAGGACGCCTGGCGCGATCTGCGCAAGCGCCCCACGTTCTGGATCTCGCTGCTGGTCGTGGCGATGGTGCTCCTCATGGCCCTGTGGCCGACGCTGTTCACCCAGACCTCTCCCAACACAGGCTGCACCCTGGCCAACAGCAACGCGGGGCCGGCGCCGGGGCACCCGCTCGGCTTCACGTTCCAGGGCTGCGACATCTGGGCCCGCATCGTGTGGGGCGCCCGCACATCACTGGCGGTCGGCCTGCTCGCCACGCTGATCGGGTCGACCATCGGATTGGTGATGGGCGCCTTCGCCGGCTTCTACGGCGGCTGGCTCGACTCGCTGCTCTCGCGCATCGGCGACATCTTCTTCTCGATCCCCTACATCCTCGCCGCCGTCGTCGTGATGAGCGTCTTCTCGCAGTACACCAGCGTGCCTCTCCTGGCGCTCGCGATCGGCGGCTTCGCGTGGGCGGCGACGGCGCGTGTGGTCCGTGCCGAAGTGCTCCGCGTGCGTCAGGCGGACTTCGTCACCGCTGCGCGCGCGCTCGGGCGCACCCGCTTCAGCACTCTCGTGTCGCACGTCGTGCCCAACGCCATCGCGCCGCTGCTCGTGGTCTCGACCCTGTCGCTCGCGGCGGCGATCGTCGCGGAGGCGACGCTGTCCTTCCTCGGCGTCGGCCTCGGACCGACGGTCATGTCGTGGGGCGCCGACATCAGCCAGGCGCAGACCTCGCTGCGCGTGGCGCCGATGGCGCTCATCTGGCCATCCCTCGCACTGACGATCACCGTGCTGGCGTTCATCATGCTCGGCGAGCTGATCCGAGACGCACTCGACCCGAGAGCGAGGGCCCGGCGATGACGGACGAGCCGCTCCTCAGCATCCGCGATCTCACGGTCGCGTTCGCGACGCAGTCCGGCACGCGGGAAGTGCTCCACGGCGTCGACCTGGACGTGTACCCCGGTGAGACCGTCGCGATCGTGGGCGAGTCGGGGTCGGGAAAGTCCACGACGGCATCCGCGGTGGTCAACCTGCTCCCGGGCACCGGATTCGTCAGCAACGGTTCGGTGACGCTCCAGGGACGGGAGCTCACATCGTTGAGCGCGCGCCAGATGGAGCGTGTGCGCGGCCGCGACATCGGCTATGTGCCGCAGGATCCGATGTCGAACCTGAACCCGGTGTGGAGCATCGGCTTCCAGGTCAAGGAGGCGGTGCGCGCCAACGGCACCGCGGTCGGCCGTCAGCAGGCGCACGACCGCGCCGTCGAAGTGCTCAGGCAGGCGGGCCTCGCCGACGCCGAGAGACGGCTGGGGCAGTACCCGCATCAGTTCTCCGGCGGCATGCGCCAGCGTGCGCTCATCGGCATCGGTCTGGCTGCGGATCCGATGCTGCTGATCGCCGACGAACCCACCTCGGCGCTCGATGTGACCGTGCAGCGGACGATCCTCGACCACATGGCGGGCCTCACGCGCGAGAAGGGCACGTCGGTGCTCCTGATCACCCACGACCTCGGGCTCGCGGCCGAGCGTGCAGAGCGCATCGTCGTGATGCAGAGCGGCTCGATCGTCGAAGCCGGTCCCAGCCGCGAACTGCTGCAGAACCCGGTGCATCCGTACACCAAGCGCCTTGTCGCGGCGGCTCCCTCGATCGCCTCGACGCGCATCCAGATCGCACACGAGCGGGAAGGCGTGCGGGAGTCGATGGAGCTCGCAGAGGCCGCGCCGGCCGTCCGCATCCGCGACCTGATCAAGGACTACCGCATTCGCACCGGGTCTTTCCGCTCCGAGCCCTTCCGAGCGGTCGATGCGGTCTCCTTCGACATCCCGAAGGGCAAGACGCTCGCCCTTGTGGGGGAGTCGGGCTCGGGCAAGTCCACGGTCGCCCGGCTGCTGCTCAAGCTCGAGGACCCCACGAGCGGCTCGATCGAGATCGACGGAATCGACATAGCCACGCTCTCGGGGCGCGAGGTGTTCGGCCTCCGGCGCCGGCTGCAGCCGGTCTTCCAGGATCCCTACGGATCGCTCGACCCTCAGCGCAACATCGGCAACGCCATCGCCGAGCCGCTCGAGGTCCACAGGGTCGGCACCGCGGCCGAGCGCCGCGCCCGCGTCCGCGAGCTGCTCGACGAGGTGTCGCTGCCGCAGGAGATGAGCACGCGATACCCCAGCGAGCTGTCGGGCGGCCAGCGCCAGCGCGTCGCGGTCGCCCGCGCCCTGGCTCTCAAGCCCGACATCGTGGTGCTCGACGAGGCCGTGTCGGCGCTCGACGTGCTGGTGCAGGACCAGATCCTGAACCTGCTCGCCCAGCTGCAGAGCGAGCTCGGTCTGACCTATCTGTTCATCACCCACGACCTCGCCGTCGTCCGCGTCGTGGCCGACCTGGTCGCCGTGATGGAGAAGGGCCGGATCGTCGAGCAGGGCACGGTCGACGAGATCTTCGCGAACCCGTCCGAGGCCTACACCGAGCGACTGCTGGACGCCATTCCCGGCCGAACGATACCGATGGGCGGCCCGTGAGCGCCGACCGGGCGCGCGTCAGGCGGACGGCGTCGCGGACGGCGTCGGCGTGGGCGACGGCGTGGGGGAGGGCGCCGGAGCGAAGACGTCGGGCCACAGCGCGGCGGCGAGCGGGTAGCCGACGAAGGCGACGATGTCGAGCAGTGCGTGGGCGATCACCAGCGGCATGATCCGTCCCCACCGGCGGTAGCACCACCCGAACACGACGCCCATCGCGAAGTTGCCGACGATCGCGCCGAACCCCTGATAGGCGTGGTACGCCCCGCGCATCGCGGCGGTCGACAGGATGATCGTCCACCATCCCCAGCCCAGTCGTCGCAGTCGGTCGTAGAGCCACGCGACGCCGATCACCTCTTCCAACAGCGAGGCGCGCAGCGCCGAGAGCACCAGCAGCGGAATCGTCCACCACGCGGCGTCGAGGGTGGATGCCGCCACGGCCACGTTCAGCCCGAGCACGCGGGCGAGCGCGTAGAGGCCGAGGCCGGGGATGCCGATCACCGCGAACAGCGCGACGCCGCGTCCCAGATCGCCGCCGAAGCGCGAGAAGTCCAGGCCGATGCGGCGGAGCGCGTTCGAACCCGGCTCCCACAGCAGGTAGACCACCAGGGCCACCAGCGCCAGATCGAACGCGATGTCGAGCACGCGGTAGATCGCATCCCACACCGCCTGATCGGCGCGAACAGGGTTCAGCTGCGCCGACTGCTGAGACAGCGGAACCTCGATCGTGAGACGGCGTATCAGGGTCAGGCTCGAGTA
The DNA here is from genome assembly GCA_029319145.1 of Microbacter sp. GSS18. Taxonomy (NCBI): domain Bacteria; kingdom Pseudomonadati; phylum Bacteroidota; class Bacteroidia; order Bacteroidales; family Porphyromonadaceae; genus Microbacter; species Microbacter sp. GSS18. The sequence continues at coordinate 607,420 of CP119753.1, forward strand.
GACGGCCTGCTGCCCGAGCGTCAGCGCGAGGACGATCCCGATCTCCCACCACTGCCTCACGCGGCTGGGAACGGCCTGATCGCCCGGTGTGGAGGCGGTGAACTGCACCTTGTGCACTTCCTCTCAGGGGTGTAGGCGCCAGGATGCGGCGTGTTGTCACAATGCCACATCGAATGCCGCTCGAGTAAAGGGCATGTAACGTTTTGGGCTCAGGTTTTGATCAACGATGCAAGCGTGCCTATCGTTTATCCGTTCGTGTCCGATGGCGTGCAGCACGCTCATCGGATGCATGTATCCCTTGCACAGGAGGAAATCAGAGTGAAGATCACACGTCTGGGTGCAGGCCTGGGCATCGTCACGGTGGGTGCGCTCGCGCTCGCCGGATGCTCGGTCCCGTACGAGTCGGAGGTCATCGAGGACACGGAGATCACCGTTTCCTGGAATGACATCGTCGACAACTTCAACACCGACAGCACGGCGGGCAACAACATCGCCAACTCGAACATCGAGTACATGACGTCGGCGTCGTTCAACTACTACAACGACTCGCCCGAGCTCGTTCAGAACACCGACTTCGGTACCTACGAGAAGACCAGCGACGACCCGCTGACCGTCGAGTACACGGTCAACGACAACGTCGTGTGGTCGGACGGCACGCCGCTCGACGAGGCGGACCTGCTGCTGGCCTACGTCACGATCTTCGAGGCGTTCCAGAACGAGGACGGCGACCCGCTGTTCAACTACGCCAACCCGCGCCCGGACCTGGCTTCGACTCTTCCGGAGATCGACGACCACAAGCTGACGCTGGTCTACGACAAGCAGTACGTGGACTGGGAGGTCCAGTACGGTGTCGGCCAGGTTGCCGCGCACGCCGCCGTCATGCTGGCCTACCCCGAGATCGAGGACCCGCAGGAGGCCAAGGACCAGTTCGTCGAGGCCGTCCAGAGCGGCGACGTCGACTGGCTCACCCCGGTCGCCGACGTCTGGAACTCGGACTTCCAGTCGGCGAACACCCCCGATGACGAGCTGAAGTACCTCTCGTACGGCCCGTACGTCGTCGAGGAGCTCGTCGAGGAGGACTACGTCACCCTCGTCGCCAACGAGAGCTTCGCGTGGGGCCCCTCGCCCAAGTACCAGCGCATCACGGTCCGCCAGATCGCCGACCCGACCGCGCAGGTGCAGTCGCTGCAGAACCAGGACGTCCAGGTGGCCTCGGGCCAGCCGACGCCCGACGTGCTGCAGCTCGTCCAGGAGACCGACACCGCTGAGTACTACACCGGTGACGAGGCCACCTACGAGCACATCGACCTGACCTTCAACAACGGCGGTCCGTTCGACCCGGCTACCTACGGTGGCGACGAGGAGGCTGCCAAGGCCGTCCGCATCGCGTTCCTCAAGACGATCCCGCGCGAGGAGATCCTCGAGAAGCTGATCCGTCCGCTGAACCCGAACGCCCAGGTCCGCAACTCCACGCTGACCATCCCCGGCTCGCCGTTCTACGACGCGATCGTCGAGGCCAACGGTTCGGCCGAGTTCGCCGAGGTCGACATCGACGGCGCCAAGGCGCTGCTCGAGGAGGCCGGTGTCGACACGCCGGTCGACGTGAAGTTCTGGTACCCCGAGGGCAACACCCGCCGTGCCGCTGAGTTCGAGCTCATCGCCACGTCGGCCGCCCTCGCCGGCTTCAACGTGATCGACGACTCCGAGCCCAACTGGGAGTTCACCGACACCACCGCCCTGCCGATCAACCCGCACGACGCGGTGATCTTCGCCTGGGCCTCCACGAGCCTCGCGCTCACCGGTTCGGACCAGTACCTCGGCACGGGTCAGCCCTCGAACTTCGGTGGCTACTCGAACGAGGTCGTGGACACGCGTCTGGCGGACCTCGAGACCGAGCTGGATGAGGCCGCGCAGCAGCAGATCCTCATCGACGTCGAGACCGAGCTCTGGGGTGAAGGCTACGGCGTCACCATCTTCCAGTTCCCGGGTCTGACCGCATGGGACAAGGGCGTGACCGGCATCGCTCCGGCTCCGCTGGCCCCGTACTACTTCTGGAACTTCTGGGAGTGGGCGCCTTCGGACGCAGCCACCGCTGAGTAAGCAGTAGCTGCATCGCCCCCGGTGGGCCGGATGCGATAGCATCCGGCCCACCGGCCATGTCGATCTACCCTCAAAAGGACCCTTGTCGGTGCTCTCCTTCGTCTCCCGGCGTCTCGTCGCCACCCTTCTCGTTCTTCTCGTCGCGTCGTACGTCGTCTATGTGCTGACCGCGATCTCCGGGGATCCGCTGCTCGAGCTGCGCGGCAGCAACGACCCCGATGCTCAGTTCAAGATCGCGGACCTCTCTGAGAAGCTTCAGCTCGATGTCCCGCCTGCGCTGCGCTACTTCACGTGGCTTCCCGGCGCCGCCGGATGCCTGATCGGTCAGTGCGACCTCGGCATCTCCGTCGCCCGCGGTGAACTGCCCGTCAGCGAGGTCATCGTGACCGCCATGGGCTCCACCCTCCAGCTCGTCACCGTCGCGACAGTGCTGTCGATCCTCTTCGGTGTCGCCATCGGCATGACCACCGCGCTCCGCCAGTACAGCGGCTACGACTACACGGTGACCTTCGCCACCTTCGTCTTCTACTCGCTCCCGGTCTTCTGGGTCGCTGTGATCCTCAAGCAGTACGGCGGCATCGCCTTCAACCAGTTCCTCGGTGATCCCGTGATCCCGTGGTGGTTCCTCGTCATCTTCGGCTTGGTCGCCGGCTTCATATTCATGGCCATCGTCGGCGGCAGCCTCAGCACCCGGATAAAGACGTTCATCTTCACCGGCATCGCCGCCGGCGGATTCCTGACCGTCCTCGACGTGACGAACTGGTTCGAGCAGCCCTCGATCGGACTCGTCGGCGTCATCCTGTTCACGCTCGGCAACGCCCTGATCGTGGCGAGCCTGACGACCGGACTGCGCGACCGCACGGCGCTCATCGCGATCGGCCTGGCCGCGGTCGTCGGCCCCGTGGCCCTGTACTACCCCTTCCAATACCTGTTCTTCTACGGCAACGCATGGTGGACCATCGCGATCGCCGCTGCCGCGCTCGCCGGCATCGGCGCCGTCGTGGGGTTCCTCTTCGGAGGCGATCGCAAGGCGTACATGGCACGCATCGTCGGCCTCGCCGCCGTGCTCGGCACCGTGCCGCTGGTGTTCGACCAGATGTTCCAGCGGTGGGCGACGTACCAGTCGATCATCCCGCTCTCCAGCGGCGTGATCTCGACCATCGGCGCGTCGACGCCGGCCATCGACCGCCAGGACGACTACTGGCTGCAGATGCTCGACTCGCTCACGCACATGATCCTGCCGACCATGACGCTGATGCTGATCTCGCTCGCGGCGTACACCCGCTACTCGCGTGCGAGCCTGCTCGAGGTCATGAACCAGGACTACGTGCGCACCGCGCGGGCCAAGGGCCTGTCCGAGCGCGTCGTGGTCATGCGCCACGCGTTCCGCAACGCCATGATCCCGATCGCGACCATCATCGCGTTCGACTTCGGCGGTCTGATCGGCGGTGCCGTCATCACCGAGACGGTCTTCGCGTGGAAGGGAATGGGCGCCGTCTTCTCCGACGCGCTGCGCACGACCGACGTGAATCTCATGATGGGCTTCTTCCTCGTCACGGGAATCCTGGCCGTCCTCTTCAACATCGTCGCCGACCTTCTGTACTCGGCTCTCGACCCGCGAATCCGAGTGAGCTGACATGTCTGACAAGTACAACTCCGAGAACATCCCGCAGGAAGCGAACCCGAACGACCTGCTCCCCAACGAGGACGACTTCGAATCGCAGCACCGCGATGACCGCGGCAGCGAGATGTCGATCGAGCAGCGCGAGGTCGCCGGCCTCAGTCAGGGAGCGATCGTCCGCCGCCGGTTCTTCCAGCACCGCGGCGCCATCATCTCGCTGGTCGTGTTCGGGCTCATCGTCATCCTGGCCTACTCGTCGGTCGGCACGGTCATCGGCGGCACCGGCAACTACAAGATCGACCCGACCACCGGAACGCTCGTGATCGACGGCTTCCGCATCACCGGCTGGTGGGGCAAGGACTGGTGGACCCGCTACGACATCGTCAACGGCGGCCAGCCCACGATCCAGCTGTGGCCGTTCCAGCTCGGCGAGCACCCCTTCGGGCAGGACGACCTGGGCAAGGACATGTTCGCCCGCGTCATGCGCGGCACGCAGCAGTCGCTGGTGGTCGTGTTCATCACGGGCATCCTCGCGACCGTCGTCGGCACCGTGATCGGAGCCGTTTCGGGCTTCTACCGCGGATTCACCGACTCGCTGCTGATGCGCTTCACCGACGTCATCATCATCATCCCGATCCTCGTCCTGGCGGCGGTCCTCGCACGCACGGTCGGCGGCAACGCCGTCACGATCGGCGTCGTGATCGGCGTGCTCGCATGGACCGGTCTCGCGCGACTCGTGCGTGCGGAGTTCCTCGCTCTGCGAGAACGCGAGTTCGTCGATGCCGCCCGCGTCGCGGGAGCGAGCGACGCCCGCATCATCTTCAAGCACATCCTGCCGAACACCGTCGGCGTCATCGTGGTCAACTCGACGCTGCTGATGAGCGCGGCGATCCTGATCGAGGTGTCGCTGAGCTTCCTGGGCTTCGGCATCCAGACGCCCGACATCTCGCTCGGTCAGCTCATCAACGAGTACCAGGGCGCGTTCAACACTCGCCCGTGGCTGTTCTGGTGGCCGGGTGTGTTCATCATCGCGATCGCGCTGTGCATCAACTTCGTCGGCGACGGCCTGCGCGACGCGTTCGACCCGCGCCAGAAGCGCGTGCCGAACTTCAACGGCCCGCGCGCCGAGATCAAGCGCTGGTGGGCGGCGCGCAGCGCCGACCGCACCGGCGCGATGGTCGGCGCGGGTATGGCGGACGACGGGTCCGCATCCGGTACCGAGAAGCGGTGACGCGGATGTCGCTAGACAAGCAGCGAGAGCGTGAGGGCGGCCACCAGGGTCGCACCGACCGCGATCGTGACGATGTGGAGCTGAACCTCCACCGCGCCGGCATGCGCGTCGAGGGCTCCCGCATCCCGCAGCTGCTCCCAGCGGCGGCGCACGATGTAGGCGGCGACGCCCGAATCCGAGCCGGTGAGGTCGCCCGGGCGCACGGTGCCCGCGACGTAGCTGGACTCGGGGAGGTGCTCCGCCTGGTCGCGCCGGATGGTCATCAGCTTGTGACGGCCGGGCGCGGGCGCGGCCCACGCGGTGATGCGGCGCTCCGGAGTGAAGAGCGTCAGCGCGTAGCGCGTGTCGATCCGCTGGATCTGCCCGTACGGCACGCGGAGCGTGCGGAAGACGTTCTCGACGACGACGACGTCGTCGTCGACGCGCACCGAGGGGCGCCAGTAGGCCGCCCACGCGACGAACGCGAGCAGACCGAGCATCGGGAGCGCCGCGACGCCGTTGACGGGCGACTGCACCAGAAGGGTGATCGCGGCGGCCCCGCAGACGATCATCACCGCACCCGCGAGGAAACGGCCGAATCGGGGACGGAGCACGTGGGCTTCGGGCATCCCCCTATCGTCGCAGAAGCGGCGTGACGAAACTCTGAAAGGCATCAGCACGTGAACCACACGCAGAACGGCACCGCACCGGTGCTGGAGGTGCGCGACCTCGGCATCGACTTCTGGGTCGACGGGGAATGGGTCTCGGCCGCTCGCGGCATCGACTACACGCTCAACCCGGGCGACGTCCTCGCCATCGTCGGCGAGTCGGGCTCGGGCAAGTCGACGAGCTCGATGGGCGTCCTGGGGCTGCTCCCGGGCAACGGCCGGGCGACCGGCTCGGCGAAGCTCGCGGGCGAGGAGCTCATCGGGGCATCACCGGCGAAGCTGCGCAAGATCCGCGGCAAGGGCATCTCGGTGATCTTCCAGGAGCCGATGACGGCCCTGAACCCCGTCTACACGATCGGGTACCAGATCGTGGAGGCGCTGCAGATCCACAACCCGAACATGCACAAGGTCGAGGCCACCAAGCGGGCGCTCGAGCTGCTCAAGCAGGTCGAGATGCCCGACCCGCAGAAGGCCTTCGATTCGTTCCCGCACCAGCTGTCGGGCGGACAGCGTCAGCGCGCGATGATCGCGCAGTCCATGTCGAACGACCCGAAGCTCCTCATCGCCGACGAGCCGACGACGGCCCTCGACGTGACGGTGCAGGCCGAGATCCTCGACCTCATGCGTCGCCTGCACACCGAGCTCGACTCGGCGATCGTGCTGATCACGCACGATATGGGCGTTGTGGCCGACCTCGCCGACCAGGTGATCGTCATGAAGGACGGCGCCGTCGTCGAGCACGGCAGCATCATCGACATCTTCAAGGCACCGAAGCACCCGTACACGCAGGCGCTGCTCGCCGCCGTCCCGCATCTGGGGACCACGGTCACCGACACCACCGAGGTCCAGGAGCGCATCGAAGGCGAGAACGTCCTGCACATGAAGGACCTCGTCATCGAGTACCCCAAGCGCGGTCGGGTGCCTGCGTTCCGCGCGGTGGACGGCGTCGACCTCGACATCCGCCGCGGCGAGGTCGTCGGCCTCGTGGGCGAGTCGGGATCTGGCAAGACCACGATCGGGCGCGCGGCGATCGGCCTGCTCCCGGTGCACTCCGGCGAGCTGGAGGTCGCCGGCCACAACATGGCCGGCATCGGCAAGGGCGAGCTGCTGAAGACGCGCCGTGAGATCGGCATCGTCTTCCAGGACCCCGGTTCGTCGCTGAACCCGCGCATCCCGGTCGGCGAGTCGATCGCCGAACCGCTGCTGCTGTCGGGCGGTTACACCAAGGCAGAGATGACCGAGCGCGTCACCGAGCTCCTCGACGCCGTCGAGCTGCCGCGTGCCATGCGCAACCGGTACCCGCACGAGCTTTCCGGCGGTCAGCGTCAGCGCATCGGCATCGCCCGTGCCCTGGCCCTCAAGCCGAAGTTCCTCGTGGCCGACGAGCCCACCAGCGCGCTCGACGTGTCGGTTCAGGCGCGTGTGCTGGACCTGTTCCAGGAGCTGCAGCGCGGACTCGGCTTCGGCTGCCTCTTCGTCACTCACGACCTCGCCGTCGTCGACCAGCTCGCCGACCGCATCGCGGTGATGAACCACGGCAAGCTCGTCGAGGTCGGCACGCGCGACCAGATCCTGCGCAACCCGCAGGACCCTTACACGCAGAAGCTCATCTCGGCCGTGCCTGTGCCGGACCCCGAGGAGCAGCGCCAGCGCCGCGAGGCGCGCAACGCCGCTCGCGGCAAGTAGCCCGCGCCGCCACCCGCCCGCACCGTCAGAGGAGACCGCACCCGCCGATGAGAGTCGAGTGCGCGTGATCGGCGGCTTCGTGCGCGCACGCGCGCGTGCCGGTTTGGCGCCGCTGGTCGCGCTGACTGTCGTGGCGGCGCTGGCGGCGGGCCTAGCGGCCGCGGTCGTGGGTGCCATGCGGGCGGTGGAGGCCGCGGTCGTCGTCAGCGCCGTGGAGGACTCGTCGGGAGACCGCGATCGTGTCGTCGTGCGTTTCGACGGCGTGGATCCCGCGGCCGGCGGAATGCCCGAAGCGGTCGCCGGGGCGCTGTCGGGGCTCGGGGCCGCGGGTGCGCTGCGCACCGCGTCGGATCCGGCCGACGGAATCCTCGAGTACACCGTCGACCCCTCGCGCTTCACGGCGGATGCTGCGATCGCGCTCGTGGCGGGGCTGCCGGATCTGGCCGACGGGATCGAGGAGCGCATCGCGCTCGACGTGCAGGTGTCGGGCGGGCTCCGGTCGACCCTCCTCGGCGTGCGCGAGGGGCTCGAGGCCCGCCGGGGACCGATCGTCGTCGGGCTCGCGGTCTATGCCCTGCTGGCCGCGGTCGTCGTCGCGACCGTCGCGCTCGAGCCGGTCCTCGCACGATCGGGTGAGACGCGCCTGCTGCGCGCCCGCGGCGCACGTGCACGCACGCTTCTGGGCCTCACGGCAGGCGAGACGGTGCTGTGCGCGGGCGCGGGCGCAGCGGCCGGCGCCGTGATCGGAACGGTCGCGGTCTCGGCGGCGACCGGCGTGATCCTCGAGCCCTGGATCGGCGCCGCCTCCGCGGCCGGCGTCGCGCTCGTGGCGCTGGGTTCCGCGCTCATCGCGACCGCCCGCCGGCTCGGCCGTGCGAGCACCCGCGCCGATGCGACGGCGGGAATCGGCGCCGCCGTGCTGGCCGCGGCGCTCACCGGCGTCGCGCTGTGGCAGTTCTCGACCGTCGGCACGCCGGTCGTGGAGCGGTCCGGCGGGGCGGCCGCACTGGACCCCGTCGTCGCGCTGGCGCCGGCGCTGACGCTCGCCTTCGCGGCGCTTCTGGCCGTGCTGATCGTCACGCCGCTCGCCGGCGCCGCGGCGCGGCTGTCCGAACGCTCACGCGGGCTGTCGCCGGTGCTGCCGCTGCGCCTGGTGTCTCGTCGCCCCGGCCGTCACGCCCTCACCACGGCCGTCGTCGCGTTCGCGGTGGGCGCGATCACGCTGGCCGCCTCCTACCAGGGCACGGTCACCGCGGTCGGCGATGCGCCGGAGGCACTCCGTGTGGGAGCCGACGTGCGGGTGACGTCGGTGCCCGAGGACGCCGGCCCCGCGACCGTCGCGGAGTTCGCGGGTGTCGACGCGACGATGGGCGTGCACGCGGCCGACGCGCGCGGCGCGGACGGGCGCATTCCGGTGCTCGCAGCGGATGCGCCCGACCTCGGCGATGTCATGCTCGACGCCGGCGGCGCCATCGATCCGGCAGCCCTGGCGGCCGCGCTGCAGATCCCTGAGACGGGGGTGATCGTGCCGGAGGGCGCCGATGCCATCGGCATCCGCCTCGTCGTCGCCGAGCCCCCGCCCTTCGTCGACCACGACGGCCAGGAGTGGGAGCCGGGCACGCCGTTCGTCGTCGCGTCGGTCGTCCTGACCGATCCCACCGGAGCCACGGCCGAACTGCACGCCTCGAACGCCGAGATCACCGCCTCGTCGAGCGACGAGACCGGAGAGTTCGTCGATCGCACGACGTTCGCCGAACGCACCGAAGTCCTCGACGTGCCCGAGGGCGGTCCGTGGCGCGTCTCGCTCGTGGGCGTCGTGAACCCGGACTGGGGACTGGAGACCGAGGCCACGATCGAGCTGTCGACCTCGGCGGGCCCGCTCGACATCTCGCCATACCGGCTTCGCGGCGACGGCGCCGTGCTCGACCCGGCCGGGACGGGGCTGCGCTTCGACCTGCCCGCACCGGATGCCTCAGACCCCGACGTCCCCTACGCCGCGCCCGGCGACGCCCCCTCCGCCGCGCCGGCGGCCGTGACGGCCGACCTCGCCGCATCCCTCGCCCTCGAGGTCGGCGACGCGACCTCGCTGCAGGTTCCCGACGTCGGCGGACCGCTCGACCTCGAGGTCGCCGCGATCATCCCCGTGCTGCCCGGGTCGGCGTCGGGGGAGGGCGTCCTCGTCGACCGTACCGCCGCGTCGCTCGTCGTCGGACAGCCGCTGACCGCGACGGAGGTCTGGGTGTCCACCGATGGTCCCGCGCTCGTCATCGACGAGGTGTCCGCCCGGCTCCCCGGGGCCCGCACGGATGCCGCCGACCACCGCTCGGCGGCCGCCGCGGCCGACACCGCGTGGGCCTTCGTCCTTGCCGCAGCCGGGGCGGCCCTGCTCGCCCTCGTGGTGCTGCTGCTGCGCCGGGCCCGGAGCCGAGCGGACGCGCGCGAGTTCGCGCTGCTCGCACTGCTGGGCGCGGGGCGCGCGGGGGCCCGTCGGATGCGCACGAGCGAGGACCTCTTCGCCCTCGCGACGGGCGTCGTCGGGGGGCTGGCCGCGGGAGCTGCGACGGCGTGGCTGGTCGTGCCGGCCCTGGTGCGCGCCGCGTACGTGTCGGTGCCCGACGGCTTCCCGATCGCCCTGCAGGCCGAGCCGGTGACCCTCATCGCGGCCGTCGCGGTCACGGTCTCGGTGTTCGCGCTCGTCGTGGGCTCGGTGCGCCCTCCGTCCCAGCTCTCGCCCCTGGTGCGGGAGGACGAGTGAGCAGGTCGCCCGGGCTCGTCGCCCTCACCCGCCGGCGCTTCGCGACACCGCGCAGCGCGGCGCTCGTCGTGATCGCCCTCGCGACCCTCGCCGCCCTCATCGTCGCCGGCGCCCCGCGCGCCCTCGTCGGCGTGATCCGCGCCGAGGTGGCGTATCAGATCGGCGAAGTGCCGGCGGCGCTGCGCGATCTGTCGGGCACCATGCTCCTCCCGCCCGACTTCGCGCCGGCTCGCGACGGCGAGCTCGTCGAGGAATGGGATGCCGGCGCCGCCGACGTGCTGGGTGATCTCGCCCAGCGGCTGGCCGACAACCGCGACGGCTTCGAGGACGTGCTCGTGCCCGTCACCGACGATGCGGAGTTCGCACTGCGCACGGCGGCGCTCGTCGCGACGCCCGAGACGCTTCCTGCCGACGCGCCCAACGGCAACGTGCAGCTGCTCGCGGACCCGGTCATGCGCAGCGAGCTCGCGCTCGGCGATGGCATGTGGCCGGAGCGCTGGGAGGGCAGCGGTCCCCTCGAGATCGCGCTCGCGAGCGAAGCGGCCGAGCGGATGCAGTGGACGCTCGGTCAGGAGCGCGAGCTGTCGGGACAGTTCGTCCTCGAAGCGGGTGCGGATGTCTCCGCCGTGCTGGTGGGCACCGTCGACGCCGTCGACCCGGATGCCGAGCGGTGGCAGCACATGCCGCCGGCCGCGCTGACCGCCACGATCTTCGACGATGGCAACCGCCGGCCCGAGGCGACGGCCGTCGCCTACGTCGACGCCGCGGGCTGGCCCGAGGTCGTGAACGTCGTCCGGCACGGGCAGACCGAGACGACGGCGTGGTACCCCGTCGACGGCGCCGGTGCGCAGCAGAGCGACCCGGCCGCCCTGCACGCGGCGCTGCGCCAGGCGACATCGGAGTCCGTCCCTCTCAACGAGGGCGGCTCCGCGCGCATGCGCTTCTCTTCCGACATCGTCGATGTCCTGGGCGACTCGCTCGCTCGGTCGAATTCGGCGAGTGCGATCCTGGCGGTCGCGGCGGTGGGACCGCTGGCGGTGAGTGTGGCCCTGGTCGTGCTGGCCTCGGTGCTCATCATCCGCCGCCGGCGCACCGACCTGACTCTGATGTCGGCCCGCGGGGCGCCGCTGGCGCGACTGCGCGGGCTGCTCGCGGGCGAGGGCCTGGTGCTGGGGGTTCCTGCGGCCGCCGTCGGCGTCGTCGCGGGTATCGCGCTGACGGCCTTCGACGCAGGTCCCGTGCCGACGATCCTGGGCATGCTCATCGGCGTGATCCCGGCCCTGGCCCTCGCGCTGTCGCTGCGCGCGGCCACGCTCACGACCGAGCGGGGCGACCTCGACGCCGTGCGCGCCGGCCGCGTGGCGCGCATCGTCGAGGGGCTGGTTGTGCTCCTGGCGATCACCGCCGTGACCCTGCTGGTCGTCCGCGGCATCGCGCCGGCCGAGGACGCCGTCGACCCGCTCGTGATCGCCGCGCCGCTGCTGGCGACCGTGGCGCTGGCGCTGGCGGTCGTGCGGCTGCATCCGCTCCCGATCGCGGCGGCGCTGCGCGTGGCGTCGCGCGGTCGCGGCGTCGTCGGGCTCGTAGGCGCGGCGCGCAACCTCCGCGATGCCGCGGCCGGCTCGACGGCGGTGCTGGCCATGCTCGTCGCGGTCGCGATCGCGATGTTCTCCTCGGTCGTGCTCGCCACGGTCGACAGCGGCGCCCAGACCGCCGCGGAACGTCAGGTGGGCGCCGACATGAAGGTCTCGGGCCCGTTCCTGAGCATCGATCAGCTCGACGCGATCCGCGACGTCGACGGCGTCTCCGCCGCGTCGGGTGTCCTGGTCGGCGATCGTGTGAGCGTCGAAGGCGCGAGCGGTTCGGTCACGACCGTCGTCGTCGCCGTCGAGACCGAAGACCTCGCGGCGGTCCAGAGCGGTCTCGACGGTGCGCTTCCGCCCGGCGCGCCGGCGCCGGGGCGGACTCCCGTCGAAGTGGTCGCCTCGACGTCGCTGGTCGCCGAACTCGGCGGCACCGGGCTCACCACGTCGCAGACGCCGCTGGATGTCGCGGGTAGCGTACCGCGCCTTCTCGGCGCGGCCCTTCCCGGCGACTTCGTCATCGTCGACGCCGCCGACTACCGCACCGTGACCGGCCTCGGGTTCTTCCCGCGCGCCGTGCTCATCGGACTCGACGCCGACGCCGATGCGACGGCGGTGTCGGCCGGCATCGCCACGGTGATCGGGGGACCCCACAGCGTCGAGGTGCTCGCCGACCGCACCGCGGCGATCCAGGCGTCGCCGGCCATCACCGCGCTGCGGGTCGCGCTGCTCGCAGCGCTCGGGCTCGCCGTCGCGCTGTCGGTCGTCGCGGTCCTGCTGGTCGCCGGCGTCGCACGGGACTCGCGCTCTCGGACGATCGCCCTGCTGCGGACGATGGGCCTGTCGCGGCGCCAGGGGCGGGGCATCGTCGCGTGGGAGTTCGCCCCGCTCGGCGTCACCGCGCTGATCGGCGGCGTCGTGCTCGGCGCCGTGCTGCCGCTGCTGGTGCTCGCCGCGGTCGACCTGCGCCCGTTCACCGGCTCGGCGACCCAGCCGGCGCTGGCCGTCGACCCCGCGCTGACCGGCTCGTTGCTGCTGGCGGTCGTCGCCGCGCTCGTGATGGCGGTCGTCGTCGGCGTCGTGAGTGCCCGTACCGCTTCCATCTCCACCGTGCTGCGGACCGAGGAGGACTGATGACCGAATCCACGACAGCGGATGTGCCGCCCGAGATCGTCTGCGAGGGGCTCGTGCGCATCTTCACCGTCGCCGACATCGAGGTGCAGGCCCTGCAGGGTCTGGATCTGCTCGTGCGGCGCGGCGAGCTCGTCGCGCTCGTGGGCGCGTCCGGCTCCGGCAAGTCGACGCTTCTGACGATCCTGTCGGCGCTCGACGCCCCCACCGCCGGGAAGGCGACCGTCGCCGGCCGCGACCTGCCGTCGCTGTCGGCCCGCGACCGTGTGCGGTACCGGCGCGAGGTCGTCGGCTTCGTGTGGCAGCAGACCGCCCGGAATCTGCTGCCGTACCTGTCCGCGCTCGAGAACGTCCAG